>NZ_BAAAYX010000048.1:0-717 GCF_039536605.1 Microlunatus aurantiacus | reverse complement strand
ACCAGGATCAGGGCGCCACGGAAGGCGTCCTGGAGGAACGTGGACACGTTCAGCAGGGACAGCAGGTTGGCGATCACGGCGAAGATGATGGTGCCGACGACGGCGCCGAACACCTTGCCCTTGCCACCCGACAGCGCCGCCCCGCCGATCACGACCGCGGCGATGGCCTCCAGCTCGAGCAGGTTGCCGGCGGTGGAGGTGCCGGACGCGAACCGGGCCAGGAACATCCAGCCCCCCAACCCGACCAGCAGCCCGGCCAGGATGTAGACCGACCACAGCGTGGTCTTCACCGGGATCCCGGAGGCCCGGGCCGCGTCGATGTTGGAGCCGATCGCGTAGACCCGACGACCCCACACGGTGCGGTAGAGCAGGAACGCGACCAACGCGACCATCGCCAACCAGATGATCGCCAGCACCGGGATGCCGACCACGGTGGCCTGACCGAACTCCGCGAACGCCGGTGCCGCGGCCGGGGTGATCGGGATGCCGTTGCCGTAGGCGTAGACCAGACCCCGGGCCAACGCGAGCATGCCCAGCGTGACGATGAACGGCTCCAGACCGCGGAAGGCGACCAGCCAGCCGTTCACCGCGCCGACGATGCCGCCGATGACGACCGCCACGATCAAGGCCAGGAACACCGACGGGCCGCCGAACAGACCAGCGGCCACGACAGCGGCCAGGCCGAGGGCGGAGCCGACGGAGATGTCGATGCCGCCG
>NZ_BAAAYX010000047.1:0-790 GCF_039536605.1 Microlunatus aurantiacus | reverse complement strand
GGGGTGTCGTGGAACACCGCCAACAACGCTGTCCTCGCCGAAGGCCAACGCCTGTTGATCGACGACCCGACACGCTTCGACGGCGTGCAGGTGATCGGCGTCGACGAGCACGTCTGGCGCCACACCCGCCGCGGCGACAAGTACGTCACCGTGATCATCGATCTGACCCCGGTCCGCGACCACACCGGCCCGGCCCGGTTGCTCGACATGGTCGAGGGCCGCACGAAGCAAGCGTTCAAACGCTGGCTGGCCGAACGGCCCGCAGCGTGGCGGGACCAGATCGAGGTCGTCGCGATGGACGGTTTCACCGGGTTCAAGACCGCTGCTGCTGAGGAACTGCCCGACGCGGTCGCGGTGATGGACCCCTTCCACGTCGTCCGTCTCGCCGGCGACGCCCTGGACCGGTGCCGCCGCCGGATCCAGCAGATCATCCACGGCCACCGCGGCCAAGCGAACGATCCGCTCTACCGAGCCCGCCGCACCCTGCACACCGGCGTCGACCTCCTCACCCCGAGGCAGCGCCAACGGCTCGAGCAGCTGTTCGCCGACGACAACCACGTCCAGGTCGAAGTGACCTGGGCTGTCTACCAGCGCATGATCATCGCCTACCGCGAACCCGACCGTGCCCGCGGCCGCGAACTGATGACCAAGGTCATCGACGCGCTCAACCACGCCGTTCCGAAGCCGCTGACCGAGCTCGGCACCCTCGGGCGGACCCTGAAGAAGCGAGCCGTCGACGTGCTCGCCTACTTCGACCGCCCCGGTTCCAGCAACGGACCCACCGAAGCGA
>NZ_BAAAYX010000046.1:0-525 GCF_039536605.1 Microlunatus aurantiacus | reverse complement strand
CCGCGGCGTACCTGTCGCAGGCCAACCTGCCGGGAAAATGATGTACCCGCTCGTCCGTGAGCTGGCCGTCGACGGGATCCCCGTCGCGGTGACGTGCCGGGTCCTGAAACTGGCTCGCCAGCCCTACTACCGCTGGCTCGCCACGCCCGTCGGGCGCCGCGACCTCGATCGGGCTTACCTGGCGAACGCAGTGTTCGATGCTCACCACGACGACCCGGAGTTCGGGTACCGGCTGCTTGCCGACGAGGCCCGCGACGCCGGCCAGACCGGTTGCGACCGGACGGTGTGGCGAATCTGTCGTGACCAGCGCTGGTGGAGCAGCTTCGGCAAGAAACGCGGCGCGAACGGGAAGAAGCCAGGCCCGCCCGCCCATGAGGACCGGGTCCGGCGCGACTTCCACGCCGACGCCGCGAACCAACTGTGGCTGACCGACATCAGCGAGCACCCAACCGGAGAGGGCAAGCTCTACCTCTGCGCCGTCAAAGATGTCTTCTCCAACCGGATCGTCGGCTACTCGATCAGCGA
>NZ_BAAAYX010000045.1:0-797 GCF_039536605.1 Microlunatus aurantiacus | reverse complement strand
GGTGCCGTGGGCGGGGGCGGTCAGGGAGACGGTGCCGAGGGCGCATTGCGCCACGGTGCCGGTCGCCTCGGCGGGCAGGACGACGGCCTCGCCGAGGAACCTGGCCAGGTCCGGGTCGGCGGGGGCTGTGTAGACGTCGGCCGGTGCACCGATCTGGACCAGCCGTCCGTCTCGCAGGACCGCGACTTGGTCGGCGAAGGACAGCGCCTCGGCCTGGTCGTGTGTGACCAGGATTGAGGTGGCGTCGCGTTCGGCGAGCGCGGCGGCGACCGCTGACCGGGTCGCGGTTCGCAGGCCGGCGTCGAGGGAGGAGAAGGGTTCGTCGAGCAGCACGACCTGTGGCCGCCGGGCCAGGGCCCGCGCCAGCGCAACCCGCTGCTGCTGCCCGCCGGACAGCTGGTCGGGTCGTCGGCGTGCCAGGTTCGCCGGGAGTCCGACCAGCTCGAGGAGCTCGGGGACGCGCTCGGCGCGGCGGCGCTGGGCACGCGGCAGCCCGAAGGTGATGTTGGCTGCCACGTCGAGGTGGGGGAACAGGGCCCCGTCTTGGCGTACGTAGCCCACGGCCCGCAGGTGCGGCGGCACGAAGGTTCGTTCGTCGCTGAGGACCCGGTCCCCGACGTGGATCTGGCCGGAGTCGGGTCGCAGGAACCCGGCGATCAGGCGCAGCAGCGTGGTCTTGCCGCAGCCGGACGGGCCGAGGACGGCGGTCGTCGAACCGGCCCGGACGTGGAGGCTGATCCCCTGGAGGACCAAAGTCTTGTCGTAGCCGGCCCGGAGCCCGGTGACCGTGATGGCAC
>NZ_BAAAYX010000044.1:0-541 GCF_039536605.1 Microlunatus aurantiacus | reverse complement strand
GCCGGTGGAGATGTAGCGGCCCTCGCAGCCGCCCTTCTTGATCAACGCCAGGGCCTCCTTCTGGCCGTCGGCTGAGGCGGCGACGTAGACGTTCTTGTACTGGTCCTTGCCGTTGACCACGTTGTACGCGCCCAGCGCCATCGAGTCGTTCAGACCCAGGATCAGGTCGATGTCGGGGTTGCCGGCCAGCATGTTCTCGGCCGCGACCTGTCCCTTGTCCTGCTGGTAGTCCCCGGACTGCTCGGCCTTGATCTCGAACGGCATGCCGCCCTCCTTGAGCCCGTCGAGGAAGCCCTGGCGCCGGTTCGGGCCGACGAACTCGTCGGTGGCCGGTCCGGTGAGGACCACCATCGTGATGCTCTTCTTGCCCATCTCCTTGAACCGGGCGGCGGTGAGCTTGCCGGACTCACGACCGATGGTGAGGTTGTCGGACTGCACGCTGGTCATGCCGGTGCCCGGCACGGAGGTGTCGATGTAGGTGACCGGGATCGTGGACGCGATCTGGGTCATCATCTGCTTCTGGCCCTTCACGCTGGTGGCG
>NZ_BAAAYX010000043.1:0-1076 GCF_039536605.1 Microlunatus aurantiacus | reverse complement strand
GCAACTTCGCCCGCCACGGGCATCGTGTGGCGATCCACAACCGCAGTTTCGCGAAGACGGAGTCGTTGGTCGCCGATCACGGCGACGAGGGCACGTTCGTCGCGTCGGAGTCGATGGGGGACTTCGTCGCGTCGTTGGAGCGGCCGCGTCGGGTGATCATCATGGTCAAGGCCGGTGCGCCGACCGATGCGGTGATCGCGGAGCTGGTGCCGTTGCTGGAGGAGGGCGACATCATCATCGACGCGGGCAACGCGCACTTCCCGGACACGATCCGGCGGGAGGAGGAGCTGAAGGCGAAGGGTCTGCACTTCGTCGGTTCGGGGGTGTCTGGTGGTGAGGAGGGTGCGTTGAACGGCCCGTCGATCATGCCGGGTGGGTCGCGGGAGTCGTATGAGTCGTTGGGTCCGTTGCTGGAGTCGATCTCGGCGAAGGTCGACGGGACCCCGTGCTGCACCTACATCGGCCCTGATGGTGCGGGGCACTTCGTGAAGATGGTGCACAACGGCATCGAGTACGCCGACATGCAGCTGATCGCGGAGGCGTACGACCTGATCAAGCAGGGCACCGGGAAGTCGGCGGCGGAGATCGCCGACATCTTCCGCGACTGGAACTCCGGGGATCTGGAGTCGTTCCTGATCGAGATCACCGCGGAGGTGCTGTCGCAGACCGGGGCGGATGGGCTGCCGTTGGTCGACGTGATCCTGGATCAGGCCGAGCAGAAGGGCACCGGCCGGTGGACGGTGCAGAACGCCCTGGATCTGGGGGTGCCGATCACCGGGATCGCGGAGGCCACGTTCGCCCGGGCCCTGTCGGGGTCGGTGCCGCAGCGGGAGGCGGCCCGGTCGGTGCTGCCCGGCCACGCGGCGGAATGGTCCATCGAGGACACCGACGCGTTCGTGGAGGACGTCCGGCAGGCGTTGTTCGCGTCGAAGATCGTGGCGTACTCGCAGGGTTTCGACCAGATCGCCGCGGCCAGCGAGGAGTACGGCTGGGACATCGACCGGGGGGCGATGGCCCGGATCTGGCGGGGTGGCTGCATCATCCGGGCCCGGTTCCTGAACCGGATCACCGAGGCC
>NZ_BAAAYX010000042.1:0-3204 GCF_039536605.1 Microlunatus aurantiacus | reverse complement strand
TCAACGGACGGCTCGAACACCTCCGCGGCTCAGCTCTCGGGTTCCGCAACCTCACCAACTACGTCGCTTATGCGAACTTCCGCATAAGCGATGGTATGTCGACCCGGTGGTTATGTTGACCGGTTCCGTGAGTCCTTGCTTTGACGGGTGCCGTGGGTCGAGCTGGTCAACATAACCATCGGCGGCGTTACCGGTGTGCGAGGAACGCGAGCAGGGCATCTGATGCTTGGTAGCGGGCCGGAGGCCGGCCGTCGATCGTGGGGAGGCGGTCGAGGGTTCGACGTTTGAGTGCCAGGTCGGCGTGGAGATAGACCTGCGTGGTCTGGATGTTCGCGTGGCCGAGCCAGAGCGCGATGCTCGCGGTGTCGATCCCGGCGTGCAGGAGTGTCATCGCGCAGGTGTGTCTCAACGTGTGCGGGGTGACGTTCTTCCCGCCCAGTGAAGGACAGCGCTCGGCCGCGGCCGCGACGTTTCGGGCGACGAGCTTCGCGACCGCGGCCCGGGTCATCGGTCTCCCTGCGTGGGTCGGGAACAGTGGCATTGCCTGCTCGGTAGGGAGTTCGGCAATCCAGGCGGTGAGGAACTTGACGGTGTTCTTCTTCAGCGGGATGACGCGCTGCTTGCGGCCCTTGCCGACGCATTCGAGTTGACTGTGCGGGCCGATCTGGATGCTGTCGGTGCGCAGGCTGATCAGTTCGCTGACGCGTAGCCCGGTCTCGATGCCCAGGCGTAGCAGGAGTCGGTCGCGTCGCCCGATCCAGGTGCTCGTGTCCGGGGCGGCGATGATTGCTTCGGCTTCGGGAACGGTGAGGAACGACACGAGCGTCTTCTTCGTGCGTTTCGCGGGGATCGCGAGGACCTGGCTGATCGTAGCGATCGAGTCCGGTGCCCGGTAGCTGGCGTAGGTGAAGAATGACCGCAACGCTGCCCGGCGGGCGTTGCGGGTCGCGGCCGAGTTCCCGCGGTCGGTTTCCAGGTGCTGGAGGAACCCACCGATCAGGTCCGCGTTCAAATCAGCCAACATCAGGTCGGACGGTGCGACCCCAGTCGCTCGCTGAGCGTAGAGCAGCAGCAACCGGAACGTGTCGGCGTAGGCGGCCTTGGTGTGAATGCTGGCGTTCATGTGCCGCTCGAGTTTGTCGGTGAAGAACCGTTGCAGCAGGGGCGCGAGGTCACTCATCCTCGCCTCCGCTGGTGTGCAGGCGTTCGGCGAGGGCCGCAGCGAGTTCGGGTGTGTTCGACAGATACCAGTAGGTCGCCTCCGGGCTGACGTGTCCGAGCCAGGCCGAGAGCACCGGCATCATCGCGTCGACGTCGCCGCCGGCACGGATGTGCCCGATGAGGGTGTTTGTCGCGAACGAGTGACGCAGATCGTGCAGCCTGGGTGCCGGCGTTGTGGCGCTGCCAGCCAGTCCCGCCAGGGTGCGGATCTCCTGGAAGGTCTGGCCCGCCGTCGATCTCGCGATCCGGGTGCCGCGCCTCGCGACGAACAGCGCGGTCGTCTTCGGGACCGGGAACGTCTGATCGCGCAGCCGCTGGTATCTGTGGATCGCGGCCATCGTCGTCGGGTGCAACGGCACGAGGCGGGACTTGCCGAACTTGGTGTCCCTGACCCGCATCCAGCCGCTCCGACCGGACTCGTCAGCGCTGATGTCGTCGTCGTTGAGGTTCCGGGCCTCACTGATCCGCAACCCAGTCACGGCGAGCAGCCCGAGCAGGGTCTGCCACGATGCCGCACGAACCGTCGGCGTCACCTTGCCCGCCGCAGCCAGCAGGGAGTTGATTTGCGCAGCGGTGAAGATCAGCGGTCGACAACGATGACTGCCGTAAGGGTTCCCATCGACCAGCGGGACCTCGGTGCCGGGATCGAACCAGGCGACGTGCTCGGCGAACTGCCGGATGTGGTTCAACCGCTCCGCCAACGTCCGGCGCGTGAACTGCGAAACCCATGCTGTGGCCAGATCGCGACGGATCGTGGACTCACCGTGTTCCTCCATCCAGGACACGAACGCGTCGAGCGTCGTGCCCGGCGCGGTGAGCTTGAACCCGAGCGCCCGACGGGTGGCCAGGTAGCTGTCCATGAGTTCGCGCAGCTCGCTCATCGTCCCCACCGCCCCAACGCCGCGGCCGGCCATTCCCCGACGAGCTGGGTGAGCCGGTTCTTGTCGACCTTCGCGTAGATCGCGGTCGTGCGCAGGTGCGCGTGCCGCAGCAGACCTTGGACCTCCTGCAAGGTAGCGCCGGAGGCGAGTGCTCCGGTCGCGAACGTCTGCCGCAGCCGGTGCGGGCCGAACTTCGTGACCCCGGCCTGGATGCAGATCTGCCGGACCGTCCCGCAGACCCCGTTCGCCGTCAACGGCTGCACCGGATCGATGACGGTCCAGAACACCTCATCGCCTTGGACCCGGCCGCCGCGCCCGTAAAGCACGTAGTCCTCCAACGCCTGCCCGACCTCATCGGGCAGAGGCAGCTCGTCCATCCGGTCGCCCTTGCCGCGGGCGCGCAAGCTGCCCGTCTGCCATCCGATGTCGTCCAGCCGCAGAGCGGCGATCTCGCAGGCCCGCAGCCCGAGCCCAGTCAACAGCAGCAAGATCGCCCGGTCCCGAAGCCCTTTCGAGGAATGCAGGTTCAGACTGTCGAACAGCGCCTCGATCGTGCCCGCCGGGACCGGGTCCGGGATCGAGGACAGCCGCCATGCGGCGGCGTGCGGCACTACGCCGGAGAAGTTCTGCCCCGTGCGACCCGAGCGGTGGCAGAACTGCAAGAACGAACGCAGCATCACCATCTGCTTGCCCAACGTCGACGCCTTCAGCCCGCGACTCGCTTCGAGGTTCACCCACTCGATCACCGTCGCGGCCGTCAGCTGCCCCAACGAATGCTCCGTCGGCGCAGGAAGCCACTCCGCGAACCCCGCAACACGAGCGGAATACGCGGCGGCGGTGCGTTCCTGCGCTGACCGCTCCCGCAACAGCCATGTCTCGAACTCGTCCAGCACGTCACGCGCGTCCGCGCGGCGCTGATCACGATGAATCGCCATGCCGGTCCTCCTCGACCCGCCAGGCGATCCCGACGATCGCCCAGTCAGATCAAGCGAACCCCGGCCCAAACCGCCGATGGTTATGTTGACCAGCTCGACCCACGGCACCCGTCAAAGCAAGGACTCACGGAACCGGTCAACATAACCACCGGGTCGACATACCATCG
>NZ_BAAAYX010000041.1:0-8547 GCF_039536605.1 Microlunatus aurantiacus | reverse complement strand
TGAGCGCAGCGAGCGCAGCGAGCGAGGACACGGACCGCAGCTTCGGCGAGCGCAGCGAGCCGTCTTGATCTCACCTAGAGGCGGACTCAGCAACTGCGCCCCCGCCCCGCCGGGGCCGTTCCAAGCGACGAGCACCAGATGATAGACGCGATGGTCGATGGAGTCGGGCGAATCGCACTCGAGGCTCGCCGCGTCGATGCTCACGCCAAGTTCCGCCGCTGTCGCATGGCATCTAGGGCTACGCAGATGAATCCAACGGTTCGCATACCCGCCGCGGTGCCTATCGCCTCCTTCGAATAGTGTCTGCCCGTAGAGTTTTCGCTTTAGTCTCCACATCGAGCGTACAGAGGGTACGCCACGAGTGATGACTCCCGCGGGAGCCGCCTATCGTTGCCGCACCGAGACCCCAGGGAGCCACGTTGGAGCACGACGCAGAGCGGGTGACTCGCGAACTTGCTGGCAAGCTCTCGACACGGGCGCGGCACGTATGCGTGTTGCTTGGCGCAGGGGCTAGCGTCGCAGCTGGTCTTCCTACAATCGCTGAATTAGAAAAGCTAGTTGAGGCCGCGCTACCTGAGGATCTGCAGGTGCTATACGCTGCGCAACGGCCAGGACGAAACCTCGAACAGACCCTAAGTCGCATACGAAAGATCCGGAACTTGCTGGATCCTGGTGAGACTTTGGGCGGCATGGACGTCAACCAGGCGCGCAGGCTCGACTCAGCTATCTGCTCCGCAGTCACCGAAGCTGTCGATGCGACGGGAAGAGATGTCTCGGCTTTTACCTATCTAGCTTCCTGGGCTGGTCGGATGGAGACCCACCGACCCATCGAGATTTTCACCGTGAACTACGATCTGTTAATTGAAGCCGGCCTAGAGGAAGTTGGCGTGCCATACTTCGATGGGTTCGTGGGCGGCGTGAAAGGGCGATTCGCACCTGAACTAATAGAACCCTCAGAAGGGCGGCCCGAGACACGCCTCCCGGTCGGCTTCGTTCGACTATGGAAACTGCACGGTTCAACAAATTGGAAGTCAACGACGATCAACTCGCGCACCGAGGTTGTGAGGACTGCTCGAGCTGGGGGTGATGCGGTCGCAATCTACCCCTCAGATGAGAAGTACGATGATTCGCGGCGCCTGCCATTCGTCGCGCTCATGGACCGCTTTCGTCGGGCACTAGTGGAGCCCGAAACTCTCACTCTTGTTTGTGGATACTCTTGGGGGGACGAGCACCTTAACGAAATGTTGTTCGATGCTGCACAGCGACACCCTCGATCAGAAATTGTCGCCTTGTGCTTCGGGGTAGTTCCGCCGGCGGTTGCGCAGCGCGCAGCGTCGACGCGCAACTTGATGGCATTGTCACCCGAACAGGGGATCATTGATGGGCAACTCGGAACCTGGATATCGGGTGCTGACATTCCAGGCGTTTTCGAGAGCGGCCGGTACCTTCTAGGAGACTTCGCTCGAACCTCCGCGTTTCTCGCCCGTCAGGTCGGCATAGATGAACTCAGCGCCTAACCCCACTACAATCGGCCGCGTTCGCCACGTGCTCGGCCCACTAGTTACCGTAGAACTTGAAGCTGAACTGGCGGGCGTGACACCAATTTGGCGTGGACGTCTTGTGCCAATTGGACAAATTGGCTCGCTCGTCCGGATACCTCAGGGGCCTGTCTCACTGGTTGGTTCAGTAACGCTTGTCGGTATTGCTGAATTGACTGCCCCAACAGCGCCATCCGCGATTCCGCAGCAGGGAGACCGTTGGCTTCAGGTACAGCTTCTGGGCGAAGTAGATGCTTTGGGAAAATTTCGTCGCGGTGTCTCTACATACCCCGGACTTGACGACTCGGTACATTTCGCAACAGCTGGTGATCTAGCCGCCGCATATCCAGTGCAGGACAGCAACCACGTGGCAATTGGGTTCTTGGCATCAAGTCCCGACGTTGAGGTGACGTTGAATTTGGCAACCTTCGTTACGCGGCATAGCGCAATCGTAGGCTCGACGGGGTCGGGGAAGACCAGTGCCGTTTCGGCGACATTACAATCAATTGTTGCGGGCGGCTGGAGCAATGCAAATGTAATCGTGGTAGACCCTCATGGCGAGTACGGGTCGGCACTAAACCGAGACGCGGCCGTTCGATCGGTACTCGGCAATGGCAACTCCGCGCTTCGGGTGCCGTATTGGGCTCTGCCTGCTGGCGACTTGCTATCAGTACTTTCGGGGGTCGATACGCGCACTGCCGCTGACAAGTTCCGCGACTTAGTACTGAAGGCCCGTCGAGACTTCGCGGTCAAGGCGGACTGGCTAAATCTAAGTCCTGAGGACATCACCCCTGACACACCGATCCCGTACAACATAAGAACTGTCTGGCATGAGTACGATTTTGCTAATCGCGCTGTCGTTGACACAAAAGCATCCGGGCTTCCCTGCGTAGAGGACGCCGGAGACTCGGCGAAACTCTTGCCTGCGCGCTTCACCCCGTATGGCCCAGGAGGCGCAGCACCATTTAAGGGAACCACGTATGGTCTCTACACTCCCGCTCCAGAACGGATACATCTGCGGCTGCGCGATCCGAGGTTCGCTTTTTTCCTTGATGTTCCCGACCCGAATGAAGAGGACCCCTTGGCGACCATAGTCGCTGAGTGGCTCGGGGAAAGGCAAGCGATTTCAGTTCTGGACTTTAGTGGCGTACCGGCCGAGGTGGCCGATGTAACTATCGGCATCGTCCTCGACACGCTTTTCGAGCTTTCGGTCCGCAGCGCGACCGGTGATGGAATTGGCCGCGACCGACCGGTTCTGATCGTACTTGAAGAGGCTCACCGGTATCTCGGTGATAGCAACACGACGGGGCTGGCACGAACCGCTGTAAATAGAATTGCGCGCGAGGGAAGGAAGTACGGAATAGGCGTGTGTCTCGTAAGCCAGCGCCCTTCCGAACTTCCAGAGACCGCGTTGTCACAATGCGGGACAATAGTAGCGCTACGACTAACTAATGCTGCCGACCAGGCAACTGTACGCAATGCTTTACCGGATGCGATTGCCGGATTGACGAGTGTCCTCCCGTCATTGAGAACGGGCGAGGCCCTCATTTCTGGTGAGGCGGTGCTGCTACCAACTCGGGCTACGCTGCGTCGACCGAATCCCGAGCCCCAAGGTTCTGATCCGTCTCTCGCTTCATGGCGTTCCGCACCACCCGGGAAAGCGTCGCTCCGACAGGCAATTCGAGCCTGGCGCGGAATGATTGAGGGCTCGCCGTGATTGAATGGATCGATTGCCAAGATTCCTCACGCCTGATCGCAGTCGCATATGATGTTGAAGAGGAACGCATACTCGTCCGATTCCGAAACGGGACAGAGTGGCAGTACCTTGGATGCCCTCCAGTAGTGTGGGACAACTTTACGGCTCCAGGTGTGTCAAAGGGTAGATTCATTCACGAGGAACTGAACTACCACGCGCATAGTCCGCTGGTCTCCTAGATGTTTGCCGAACCCGCCATTCGAATTGCCAATTTCATGGGGCCCTCGTCACGCGCGGGGTCTCAGGCACCACGTGCTCGAGCTTGTGGATAAAGGCCGGCGGTGGATGTCGGGCTCAATGCGCCGGACACTGAGAAGCGTCCAGAGCGAACTGACATCAAAGTTGTCTGAGGGCAGGAGTGGACTGACCCTCAATCTTAATGGAGTAAGTTTCCTTATCCCCGACGGTCGGAGTCGACCATCGCTTCAAGGGCCCACACACGAGCCAGACACCCAGCGGCCTGGGACCCTCCGGACATGTGAAACTCGGAACAATCGTACGCATGGCAATTGAAGCTCTCGGTGACCCGCCTGAGTCGGCCTAGGGACCCCGGTGTGATACGCCCCATCGCCATGGCGCGGGCAGCACCGCCAGCGCCGTGAATCGGGGAAGCGAAGCATCGCTTGTCGACTACTACGTCGCGGAGTTCGTGTTTTGACGCACAGCCGATCTTGGCATCTGACAGACTTGTAGCATGCGCCCAAAGCCCTGCCGCTGGCCATCGAGATGACTACGCATCCCGACAGCCCTTGGGGTGGTGGGGTATTCACTCGGGCATCGACCCTCGAAGCGGTACTCGGAATATGCAGTAGTCAAAATCTGCTGATATTCGCTGGTGCGGGTGTAACAATCGATCGATCGAATCTCGTTTGGTACGAGATGGTTCGTTCGCTACTCAGCGTGCATTCCAAGGACGACGAAATCGCGGATCACGTTATGTCTGTCCTAGGAATCCTCCCCGCCGCGTCGATTGCTCAAGAACAGTTTCTGGCTGCTGCCAGCCCTGGTGACGAGATGCGCTCTGCATCTGAGCGGATTGTGAGCGTCCTCCGGGAGCGACTCTATGGTGCTGCTACCTGGCAGAACGGCCGGCTCGCTCCCGCCATTGCCGAGTTCATCTGCTACTGGACGCAGGCTCGACCTGATAGGCCCATCAATGTTGTGACCACAAACTACGATGATTACCTACTGGAAGCACTGCGCCGCGCAAGAGCACTTTACGAAGGCGCCGGGTTGAGCAACATAAGGAAGTCCCGCGTAACCTACCCGACGACGAACGATCCGCTCTTAGATGGTGCGGTTGACTACAAGCCATGGGTTACAGACGGGCTCGACCCTGAAGTTACCTCCTGCGTGTACTTGCACGGCAGAGTGCCTAGACGAATGGATAAGAAGTATCGATGCCCGGTTGTTAGCGAGAGTGACTACTTCCGAACCCAACAGATCAGCCGAAATGCACTCACCCGATTGATGGCCGACACGGACGTCATCCTTGTCGGAAGCAGCATCAGCGATGCACCCCTCCTTGATGCCCTACGCAACACCAAGGACTCGGCTCGACGATGGGCCATCGTTCCGGCTCAGCGGGCTCCGATTGGAGTCTCTTCACAAGACTTGGATCGTCTGGTGAGAATGCGTATGGCAAGCCTCGGAATAGAACCTATCGTACTTGACAACTTTGCGCAGAGCGCAGAACTCTTCCAAGAACTGCGATATTGCTTATCGATGCGTTCACCGAAGTACTATGTGCGTGAGAACTACCGCGTAGGGCGCGCGAGCCGAATGACTGCGTGGTGGGATTCATGGCGGAGTTCAACACGAGGAAAGGGACTTCGACAACGCCTTGATTCGTCGCATCGAGTCCTTGCGGAGGCGATACCGCACTTCAAAGCATTGCTTGGAGCTCCTAGCGACGAAGTCTTGAAAGTCGACGTCCACCTTCGCTGGCTCGAGAATGGCGCGAGCCTGCTGAAACTGTGGGCAACGTCAACCGGCCGATGGACTGGCCTAGATGTAATGCCTGAACTCTCCATGGAGTTGAGTGACAATGTCATTGTCAAGACCTTCTTAAGCGGACGACCTGAGTATGTCTCACAGGTGAGCCAAAGGTGGCGCGACACCGTCGCGATTCCGCTTTGGATATACGACGATACTATGCGGACCGAGATGCTGGTCGGGGTCGCTACGCTCTCGTCCATGCGCCGATTCGAACAGGGTGCGATTGATCCCCTAACTAACTCTAGCCGCTTACAACGGGCGCTGGAGATCCTCAATGCGATTGGCACTGCACTGGCGCTCGCAAACTCTGAGAGAGAGGTTTCTCTGCGACAGATACTCGTAAATTAGCCCGTTCGAGTTCTGAATGAGCACTACGAAAGTCCACCGATTAGCTGCATTCGGCGCGCAAAGAGCGTGCACCATCAGCAGTTTCGTTAGCGGATGTCTGACTAGAGCAGCGAAACACTCATTGCGCGGCGCAACAAGCGAGCAGCAGCTGCGGCTGAGATGTTGGGCGAACGGTCAGCAAGTAGAGACCAGTCTTGGTCGCTATCCGTCCACTTCCCAGGGCCCCGTTGATAAACTCGAGCAGCAGCGCCACCGGTCGCGGCCACGGGCACGACCGGAACACCCAGATCAAGCGCGATCTCAGCTTCCTCTTCCGATTGTATTCCACCACCGAGGATGCAGGAGGCTCGGCACTCATCAATCAGCTTACGGCGCCACATTTGCGCTACCTGATCGACGGACCCGTAGAGCAGTGTGTACCGTTGCGCTATGCCCATCACTCAAGCCGAGCTCGTTAGGCAGTTTGGGACTGCGGCCACTGCCCACAACGGATCGGTATTCGTGGGCGCCGGCCTACTGGGGGGAGCGAACTCGCAATTCATGAGCACCAGGTGAGAGATCTAGAGAACAGCGGAGTTGCGGTTTGCGAAGTCGACAGTTTCGAACAACTAGAGCCTATCCTCGGCGCGCTGGTGCGCCGGACGCGACCCGAGAGCCCGTCCGGCATCGATTGACCGTCACGAAGAGTTCACGGACAGCCCGCAACATGGAGTTCAGCATGAGACCTTTCGCGGTGGCCGCCCTAGAGAATGTCGAATCACCTCATAAATGCAATGACCTGTCGATCGGTTTGCATTTTCTACAAGATTAGGGCATGGGCCCCGAGGTTGGTGCCGAAGGGAAATCCCGGAGTGGAGGATCTGACAGTCCCGCCCATTGGGGACTGCGGCGACGCACTCTGAGCGCTGCGGTAGCTAGAGGGATCCACCAGGGCGGCTCTGTCGTAACGGGTGAATGCAGGCGTTCCCGTCCTTGACACTGCCTACATTCGCAACTATAGATGGCGGGTTGGCCTTGAGCCTCGGGTCTGCTCCCTCGCCTACACGTTCTGCACTTGCAGCGATACCAGAGCGCATCTTCGAGCAATTCCTGCAGTGCGTCCCATGGTTGTTGGATCCCTAGGCGAGCACGGTGATCGAGGAATCGATAAACGTGGGGTCTAATGGCAATAATGGGGTGGTACCAAGCGCGCAAAGCGGTCTTGCGTGGGATCTGTCCGTGTCGGTAGTAGGTTCCGAATGTGTCGTACCAGGCGATGGCTTGATTCATAACGTCCCACAAGTCTGGTTCGTCGCCACAATCACAATTTTGGCCCTCATGCCCAGCCCGAGGGTTTGGGAAACTATTCGTAGGTGAGTGCAAGAATAGTGCCCGCCGGCCTGTCGCCGTTTGCGGTGAAACGAGTTGTTCGTGCAACCGCTCATAGGTCGATAGGTGCGCCAACTTGCGTTCTGACATAACTGTGTAGGTGGCAACCCACAGGGATACTAGCAGCGCCATTGCGGCGAGCACGAGTGCTAGCCAATCTTTGGGCTCTAGGCGCGACAGTAGTTGCAATTGGTCTAGCAGCCAGCCGCCCATATCGCTCCTATCGTGTCCAACTGAGGTGTAGTAGTTGGTCCGGGTCCCATTGATCCGTTGCCCGCGGAGAATTGAAAGCCTGATGGCCCCGCGGGTTTGTGAGCGCAAGCCGGGATGCCCTCGCTCCCGGTGAAGAGGAGCTAAGCATGTAGGCCGATCTGATGCCGTAGGGACCAAATAGAACGATCATTGGTTACGATCCCTTCTTGCTCCGGCTCGTTCGGGCTTTACGAGAGGGCCCTTGCTGGCGCTTGACTGGACGTGGTCTTCGCCGGCGAGGGGCGAGGGGAGCTGGGACTAATGGCTCAGCCTTTATTGGCGTTAAGAGGCGTCCGATGAATGGGGCCAAGAGCGCCCCAATAATCAGGGTTGAGAACACCCATTTGGCTGGAGCCGATATGAAGACCGCCCAAAATGGATTGGTAACTTGCGCGCCGGCGCTGCCGTCATCCGTGAACAGGACTTCCGATATGCGAATGACATCTGTGTCGCCACCTATGGGATCGGTTGCAGTCTTGGATACGCATTCTCTGCAAACCTGGAGGCCAACCTTCTTCACGCCGCCTGTCCAATCCGGAAGGGCGCTCGTGCCCAGGCCAGTGTTCCAATGCAGCCGCATCTGAGCGTCAGCGACGGATTGTCGCGAGTAATAGACAAAAGGAATTTTGTAGCGCAGTATGCCCATACGCACGACTGCGTCGCTCGATTGCGCCTCCATAATGGCCAGATCGTACATTTCGGCCGTTGTGGTTTCAGCGGTCTCCCACGTGTAATCGTAAGCAAAGTGGCCGATTCCGGCGTCGTTCAGTTCTAATGTTCTATCCTGCATCCTGATAGTGGCGACCTGGGCGTTGGCTGGAACCCATGCCTGGATCGTGTCGAGTCCGAGCATGGGACCTTCCACCGTTACTCGGTATTCCACGTACAGGTCTCCCCAGCGGGCTGCCTTCGGTTCGTAGAAGGCCGTCACATTCGCAAGGGTTATTTTGTTCGGCATGTTGCTAGCCTGCATGTAGACCTCGACCTGGTTGCGCGGAGGCGGAAATACCTCGGCAGCATAAAGTCGATTGAAAACCTCGGGAACCGATATCATCACGAGTAGGAACGCGACCATCAGCGCACGAATGATCGTCCCTCTGCGCCAAGTAGTAATCATAGTTCCCTTAAGCGTGTGTCGGGTGACGGATTCTGGCTTCGTCGGGCTCGATTCTAGCGAGGACCGGCCCGCAGCGAGCGCTAGCGAGCGAGGACACGGACCGCAGCGTCGGCGAGCGCAGCGAGCCGCTTGAACGAGTACAGAAACTACTCACGGGGTCGCTCCTTGGG
>NZ_BAAAYX010000040.1:0-2271 GCF_039536605.1 Microlunatus aurantiacus | reverse complement strand
GCTAACGAGGGCGGGTCTCCTTCGAGGCTGGTGGTCTCTGACCACTCACCAGCTGTTCGAAGGAGACCCGGTTCTCATGATCACACGGGAGGAAGACGTGGATTTCCACGCGCTTGCCCGGCAGGGGTGGACGATCACCGCGATCGCCCGCCATGTCGGCAGGGACCGTAAGACGGTCCGGGACTACCTGAACGGGAAACGCGAACCGGGGGTGCGCAAACAGGCCACTGATCCGTTTGCGCCGTTCGTGGCCTATGTGACCGCGAGGCTGGTCGAGGACCCGCATCTGTGGGCGATCACGTTGTTCGACGAGCTGCAGGCCCTCGGTTTCGGGTCGTCGTATCAGACGCTGACCCGGCAGATCCGGAACCGCCAGCTGCGCCCGGTCTGTGCTGATTGCGGCCGGGCGACGGAGCGGGCGAACGCGATCATCCCGCATCCGGCGGGTGAGGAGACGCAGTGGGACTGGGTCGACCTGCCCGACCCACCCGATGCGTGGGGGTGGGGGTCGATGGCGCATCTGCTGGTCGGCTCCCTGGCCCATTCCGGTCGGTGGCGCGGCTACCTGTCCGCGTCGATGGATCAGCCGCATCTGGTCGAGGGCCTGGACCGGATCTGTCGGGGTCTGGGCGGGGTGACGCAGCGGTGGCGGTTCGACCGGATGGCCACCGTCTGCCATCCCGGCTCCGGCCGGGTGACCGCCACCTTCGCCGGGGTCGCGAAGCATTACGGCGTGATGGTCAAGATCTGCCCACCGAGGGCCGGGCACCGCAAAGGGGTGGTGGAGAAGGTCAACCACACCGCGGCGCAACGGTGGTGGCGCACCCTCGCCGACGACCTGACCGTCGAGCAGGCCCAAGCCGACTGTGACCGGTTCGCCACCCTGCGGGGCGACACCCGGCTGCGCCGCAGCCACTCCGGTGAGCCGAAGGCGACCGTCGCCACGGTCGCGGCCCGGGAGCCGCTGCGACCGGTCCCGCCGATCCCGTATCCACTGCGGCTCACCGAGACCCGGGTGGTGTCGCGGCAAGCGTTGGTCTCCTACCGCGGCAACCAGTACTCGGTGCCACCCGAGCTCGCCCACACGACCATGACCCTGACTCAGACCGTTGGTGCTTGGCTGGTCGATATCGCCACCCCCGCAGGGATCGTGGTCGCCCGGCACCGGCTGGAACCCGACGGTGCCGGTGTTCAGGTCCGGCACCACACCCATGTCACCGCCCTCAACACGATGGCCATCACCGCCGCGGCGGCGGCCCGGGGACCGCACCGCCGCAAGGAACGGATCCCGCCCGGTCAGACCGCCCTCGCCGCGGCCGCGACGCTGCGCGGCGACCAACCCACCAGCAGCAGCAGCAGCAGCAGCAGCAGCGGGACTGTCGTCGATCTCGCCAGCTACGAACGCGCCGCCCACGGAAGGAACACCCTCACATGAGCACCACCCGATCGAGCGACGAGGATCTGCCGTTGACCGCGGCGGCTGCGTCCCGCTATCAGCAGCTGCGCGGTCACCTCGCCACCCTCCGGTTGCACACCGCCGCCGAGCAGCTGTCGACCGTCCTCGACCAAGCCAGCGCCGAAGGCCTGTCGCTGACCGCCGCACTGGAGCGGCTGCTCGGCTTGGAAGTCGACGCGACCGAGGCCCGCCGCCTCGCCGGCCGGCTCCGGTTCGCCTGCCTGCCCACCCCCGCCAGCCTGGACGACTTCGACTACGACGCCGCCACCGGACTGGACCGGCAGCTGGTCGCTGAGCTCGGCACCTGCCGCTACCTGGAATCCGCCACCAACGTACTCATGATCGGACCACCCGGGGTCGGGAAAACACATCTGGCGGTCGGTTTGGCCCGAGCATCCGCGCATGCCGGCTACCGCACCTACTTCACCACCGCCGCCGACCTGACCGCCCGCTGCCACCGGGCCGCGATCGAAGGCCGCTGGGCCACCACCATGCGGTTCTACGCCGGACCCACCCTGCTCGTCATCGACGAGCTCGGCTACCTCCCGTTGCCGGCCGAGGCCGCCTCGGCGTTGTTCCAGGTCGTGTCCCAGCGCTACCTGAAAACCTCGATCGTGATCACCACGAACCGGCCCGTCGGATCCTGGGGCGACATCCTCGGCGACACCACCGTCGCTGCCGCCATGCTCGACCGGCTCCTCCACCGCAGCGTCGTCATCAACCTCGACGGCGACTCCTACCGCCTCCGCGACCACCACGCCCGCAACCAGGAACTCCGCCGGATCACCACCGGCACCCGCCAACCACTACGCTGA
>NZ_BAAAYX010000039.1:0-3378 GCF_039536605.1 Microlunatus aurantiacus | reverse complement strand
TGGCATGTCAGCGAAGTCGGTGCTCGGGGAGGACTTCGCCGTCCGTTTCGGGAGCATCATCTCGGCCGGGTCCGCGGCAGCAGCGCTGTCGGAGTCCATGAAGGCGAGCACCGCGTTCGGCCCGTCGGCCAAGTCCGTGCTGGGGGAAAACTTTGCAGCACGCATGGCCGCCGAAAGAAAGCTCCTTGTTGCAGACTATGTAGCACGGTACCCGGGCATGGATGCGGAACCACTTGAATCCGCTAGCGGGCGGGCGCGTACCGACGGCGGCGTGGTTCTGCCAACTCCGTCAGAGATTCTTCTCTTCGGCTCTATTAGGATAGATCGCGATCGCATGTACGTCGCACTGGTGCTTTCGGGATTGCTGTTGCCGGCGATTATGTCCTCTGCGCTTGCCCCATATCGAGAATGGGCGAGCTGGGCACTTTGGCTGGTCCCGGCAATCTACGCCGCACTTGGTGCGAAGAAGATAGACCGATAAGTACTGCGTCGATGACCGACACCTGCCGACATGACTAGGCGGCGGTCACGCCCTCGAACGTCCGTCGGAGTACGCCCTGTGGCGGCCTGATCGAGGGTGAATAGCGGGGGTGTCTCAACACCAGCTTCCTAGGCGCAGTGTTAAAGCAGGTCCTGACACAGAACAGTCAAGAACCTACTGATCCAAGGCAGCGTTGCGGACTTGATTGCGATCGGCTGTCCACAAGGTGCGTGCGGGACGTCCGCCAGGGTCCCGGTATGCCTGGGCATGCATTCGGACGCTGAGGTCGACCAGAGATCTGCTCCACTGCTGTCACGGTTGCTGTCACGCAGTTCGTTGTTGCAGCCTTCGATGAAGAGACGGCTCTCGTTCAGATTCAGCACGCCATCGCTATTTCAGCTGTGATGCAAGGTTGGCCTTACGTCGCAGCAGCTCTGTATCCAGTATCTGCTCGTAGGCGTTCTGAAGGGCCTCTTGGGCCTCAAGCAATCGTTCCGAACGCCCGCTCGTCGAATATATGGCTTCGGCCACATCCGCAAGAGTTAGGTAACTATACTTATTTTCGGGCCAACCATCTATTCCAGTCCAAGCCATCGACCAAGCGTCGTAAAGTATCGCGAGATAGTCGTCTGTAGACAGTTCACGCCTCAATTGAAGTCCGCGCTGGACCTTGAGAAGCACTTTGTATCTGTGGATGGGCGAGTCAATTCCAACTCGGGATTCGGCGTGCTGGATCGATCTCTGGGTAGCTTCGAGATCGCCAAGCGTGAACAGATTGGTCGCAATTATTCGATGGTGTGGTACGCGATTCGTACTGAGCTTCGTCAATTTGCTGAACAGTTGGATCCGGTCCATAGGATCCTCGATTCGGCCAATTGCGTTCTTGCTATCGCACAGATGTGGGATCAGTTGCCGATCGAGTAGCTGGGCAGCGTTCATGTTGTCAATTAAAGTGTCAAGTGCCGTGTAAAGTTCATCCTGCTCGAACCATTTGTACCGAGAGATGACGTCGGCGATAACAGGGTGCCTGGTCGACCACGAATATACTTCGTCCTTACGGTCAACCAGTCGTTGCACGATTATACCCCGGGTCGATTTCAGAATATCCTCGATGTTCTGCCAACTTAGCCCTAGTGTCTCGAGGATGAGTTGCCGGGAGGGCTTTCCGAATGCGGCTTCAACGAGGGCGACATACTTGTAGACCTCCGCAGGACCCTCAGCGAGTTGACTAAACTCTTGGAGAACAATCTTGTCCAAGTCTTCGCCGGGAAAACAGTACTTCAGAGCGACGAACATGTCCGACCGGCATTGAGATTGAATTCCAGCGATTTGCTGGTGACGGGACAGGGCTTTGAACTCTGGCTTGACCAGGTCGCGTATCTCGTCTTGCACGTTGCAAAGAGTTACCAGCGACTCCACTTCTGTCGGTGTGAGTATGGTGAGGGTTCTCTCCACTCCCTTCTTCACTAACGCGAATGACTTGCTTCGGGCCTGCCATTGAGCGAGGTGTGAGGTGAGAACGACCTTGAACCATTCGTTCTTAAGGTCTTCGAGACCCCCAACCAATTTGTTCACGGGTCCCAGTTCGCCGCTTGCGTCATCCACAAGCAGGGCCACCAGCTTCTTGGCTGCTGCGGCTCGATCGGCAACCTCTAGCCATCCAGTGGCGTCGAGCGGGAATTCTGCCTTGTGCTCGTATGTGACCATTCCTGAATCTGCAAGTGTCAGAAGTACTCGACGCGCCAACGTCGATTTGCCCACACCGGATGCCCCCAGAATAGTAAGAAAGTGTCGTTCGTCATTGATAAGTGGATCAGAGAGGTTGAACTCCGCCTGACGTGCGAAGGTGAAGCCAGCAGCAATGTCGGCATAGGTGGCAGGCTCGCCGTTGAAGAGCCGAATGGCACTGGGCGGCTTATTCACTTCATTCGCCACGATGACGGTACGGTGTAGCAGCCGGCGAGGTAGCAACGCTTGCGGGTCCGTCGCTATCGGAGTTGTGGGTGGGGCTGCCGAAGTTAGGTTTTCCAGCAACTGGTCAATCGGCCCGCTTGAAACTACGAGACCTTGCTGTTCAAGTACTCGTGTCCTTAATGAGTCCGCGGAGTAGGTGAGAAGTCGGACCTTGTTTCCTAGAGATTGCTGAGAGGCACGTTGAACTATCTCGTTAACTAAGCGTTTCAGATGCGGGTCGGCAAGAGATTGACCAATCACCAACAGATCCTTGGTCTGGATATCGAATGTCATCTTGCCGAACAGCGCTTCGCGATACGCGCTGTACGTAGTGTAATCCTCACTCGTGAGGACCATACTGCTGTTAGCTCCAAACGCACGATCTTGGGTGATACACCCATGAATCTTCATGATCTCAAGTTCGGTATTGTCGATCTTGCCAAAGTCGTAATTTGAGCGAATCACTTTGTGTGGCAGGTCGTGATACTTCGCTGCTCTTTCAGCTAATTCGTCAAAGTTTGTAGTGTATATGCGCGCCCAAGGATGCGAGAGAAGACCTAGCATCCCTCCATCCGGCCGTAAAGGGTTCAGTAGATCGCGCAGGGCGCTGACGACAGCCGACCGGCTGTATTCGTGGCAGAGCAGCGTGCACGCCTCGGCCAGGTCGGTTTCCTCGACAGTGCCACCGGAAACTTTGCTGCAGAGCGCCTCGGCCAATCCGGTACCCGTCATGCCGCCCGACGGCACGCTGGCGCCTGCACCCAGAAGCAGTACAGTCTCGGTGGGCCTGATCAATCGGCCAAAGTGTGCGAGGTCCATTCGCATATAATGTCTGACGGAGTCAGTCAGGATCTTTTCGGGGCTGCTGCTGCGCTCTTCACGAGGACTCTTGGGCTCAACTTGTGTGCGGACGACTGAGAGTTGGAGCGAGGACCGGCCAGCAG
>NZ_BAAAYX010000038.1:0-514 GCF_039536605.1 Microlunatus aurantiacus | reverse complement strand
AGGCTGCCGCCGGGGCGGCCAGGGTGGCGGCAGCGCGGGTCAGGTTGAACGCGATCACCGCGAGCACGAGCCAGGCCGCGTTCGCGGTGAACACCCCCGAGGGCAGGTGCGCCAGAGCTGAGTTCTTCAGGTCGGCGTGGACTTGTTCGATGATCGCGTGCCGACGGTGGACCTGGTCCGCGGTCACGGTGTCAAGAAGCGTCGGGTCGGTGGTGGTGAAGAACGCGTGGAACCGCCACACGTCGAACAGCCCGTCCTGACCGGCGGCGCGGTGCTGGTCGGCCTGGAAGTCGGGGATGCGGCGCACGATCAACCGACCCGGCACCTGGTCAGCCTTGGGTTGGGCGGCGAACGCGGTGAACGTGATCTCGGCGACCTCGGCGCGGGAGATCCACTCGCCGGAGGTCTCGTCGAAGACCGCGTCGGTGTACTCGATCGCTGTCCAGGCGTCCGCGGGAATGCTGGCGATCGTGGCTTTGACCCGGGCGTCGGTGCGGACGGTGACCGAGACCTG
>NZ_BAAAYX010000037.1:0-1556 GCF_039536605.1 Microlunatus aurantiacus | reverse complement strand
TGCCCTTACGGGCTGGGAGATTGGGACTTGCGACGGTCCAGATCCACTCAGCTCGGAAGGGCATCTCTGAGGTGCAACTCTCTCACACGGCGAAGTCGACGTCAGCGGTGTTCGACGATCCCAATCTGGTCGGGTCAGCGGGACTGGTTCCGGTGATGCGGTTGGCAGCCCGGGCCGGGCTGGCAGAGCTGGCGGATCGGTTGTTGAGTGTGCCGACCGACAAGGGCGCCAACGCAGGGGTGAAGGTCGCCTCGTTGGTCGCGGGGATGGTCGCCGGCGCTGACTCGATCGACGATATGGCGCTGCTGCGGCACGGCGGGATGTCCAGGCTGTTCTCCCAGATCTACGCGCCGTCGACGCTGGGCTCGTTCCTGCGCATGTTCCGGTTCGGGCACGTCCGCCAGCTCGACGCGGTCGCCGCCCGGTTTCTGCACGAGCTGACAGACCTCACCCCGGTGGTCACCGCGTCGCCGTGGTTGGCGTTCGTCGATGTCGACGACACCGTCATCGGCGTGCACGGCCACGCCAAGCAGGGTGCCGGGTTCGGCTACAACCAGGTCCGGGGCCTGAACGCGCTGCTCGCCACCTTGACCGTCCCAGATGCTGCGCCGGTGATCGTGGCGCAACGGCTCCGCAAGGGCTCGTGCGCCTCGGCCCGCGGTGCGAAACGGTTGGTCGCCGATGCGGTCACCACCACCCGCCGGATCCTGCCAGCGGCCACGCCGGTGCTGGTCAGGATGGACTCGGCGTTCTACGGCCGCAACGCGGTCCACGCCGCCCTTGCTGGTGGTGCGCAGGTGTCGGTCACCACCCGGATGGACAACCGGGTCAAAGCCGCAATCGCGGCGATCCGCGACGACGCGTGGACCAGCATCGAGTACACCGATGCCGTCTTCGACGACACCACCGGGCAGTGGATCTCCCGGGCCGAGGTCGCCGAGGTCGCGTTCACTGCGTTCGCCGCTCAACCCCAGCGAGACCGGGTGCCCGGGCGGCTGATCGTGCGGCGCATCCCCGACTTCCACGCCGACGCCCATCGCGCCGTGGGGCAAGACGGCCTTTTCGACGTGTGGCGGTTCCACGCGTTCTTCACCACCACCGACCCGACCCTGCTCGACACCGTGACCGCAGACCAGGTCCACCGTCGTCACGCGATCATTGAGCAGGTCCATGCCGACCTGAAGAACTCCGCGCTCGCGCACTTGCCATCGGGAGTCTTCACCGCGAACGCCGCCTGGCTTGTCCTAGCGGTGATCGCGTTCAACCTCACCCGCACCGCTGCCACCCTCGCCGCCGCGAACCTGGCCCGGGCGACCACCGCGACCGTGCGTCGCACCCTGATCCAGATCCCGTGCCGAGTCGCGACCAGAGCACGACGGATGATCATGCACCTACCCCAAGACTGGCCCTGGCAGGCCGCCTGGACCCGGCTCAACGACCGCGTCGCCGACCCACCCGACACCGCGACCAGCTGACCACCCAGCCAGCGACGGCGCGACCAAGGACGACGTGGAACACCATCGGCAGCGAGGCCAGACGCTTCAGCACACCCGCAG
>NZ_BAAAYX010000036.1:0-980 GCF_039536605.1 Microlunatus aurantiacus | reverse complement strand
GGGTCTGGGTGCCGGTCGGGGCCAGCAGCAGGGTCGCGGTGAGCTCGGTCGTGGTCGCCAGGAACACCAGGACGAACCCGGTCACCGCCGACGGTGCCACGAGCGGCATCACGACCCTCGCAAAGGCGCCGGCCGGCCCGACGCCCAACGAGCGAGCCGCCTCGGACAGCTCCGGTGGTGCGCTGGCCAGCCCCGCCCGCCACGGGACGACGGCGCGCGGCAGGAACAAGATCATGTACGCCAGCACCAGCAACGCCACGGTCTGGTAGATCGGCCGAGCCCACTGCACCGCGGCGGTGACCAGGGCCAGGGCCACGACCACCCCGGGCAGTGCGCTGGCGAGGAACGTCACCCGCTCCAGGGTGAGGCTCACCCGGGAGCGGTGGCGGGCCAACAGCCAGGCGCAGGGCAGCGCGGCCGCGAGGGCAGCCAGCCCGGCGACCGTGGCCAGGACGACGGTGGTGGCGGTCGTCTGCAGCACCGACGGGACCGCCACCATGTCCGCGGTCACGGCCCGGGCCAGCCAGCGCAGCACCTGGGTAACCGGCAGCACCACCGCCAGCCCGACCAGGCCGGCCAGAGCGGCCAACGCGGGGGTTGCCCATCGGCCCAGCGGCGCCGGGATGGGCTGCTGGCGGATCCCCGGGCCTACCCGGGCGATCCGGGACCGCCCGCGGGCGAGGACCTCGACACTCAGCATCAGCAGGCACATCCCGATCAGGACGGTGGCCAGCAGGCTGCCGGCTGCGTCGCTGAACCCGATCGCGTACTGCTGCACGATTGCGGTGGTGAGGGTCGGGAACCGCATCATCTGCATCGCGCCGAACTCGGCGAGCAGGTGCAGGCCGACCAGCAGCGCCCCGCCGCACAGCGCCGGCCGCAGCTGCGGAACCACGACCCGCCACACGGCGCCGCCGGCGGTGACACCGAGCGTCCGAGCCGCTTCCACGTCACCGTGGTCGAGGGTGCGCAGCAGGGCG
>NZ_BAAAYX010000035.1:3398-123238 GCF_039536605.1 Microlunatus aurantiacus | reverse complement strand
CTGACCGACGGGCGTCTGAGTCGTACGCTCGCGGGTGTGGAGTCGGTGGTTTTGTGGGCGCGTAGGACGGCGGAGCATCACCTCTTGTCGCTCGGTCGGCGGTGGGATCATGTCGCCGCTGTTGGTCGAGCAGCTGAGGGCATCGCTGGTGCCTTCGGTGACGATGGAGAGACGCTGATCGCTGCGGCGTTCTTGCACGACATTGGGTATGCACCGGAGTTGGCGGTGACTGGCTTTCACCCGTTGGATGGCGGCCGCTTCGTCAGAGGTCAGGGTTACGAACGCCTGGCGCGTCTGGTCGCTCATCACTCGGGCGCACGGTTGGAAGCTCGTCTGCGAGGGATCGACGGCTACTGTGACGAGTTCCCGTTCGAAGACGGGCCGCTTGATCATGCGCTGACATTCTGCGATCTGACGACCGGTCCTGATGGAGTTCCTGTCTCCCTTGAGCGACGGGTGCAGGAGATCAGCGAACGCTACGGACCTGATGCGGTCACGGCTCGCGCGATCGCTGCAGGTGTGCCTGAGTTCGAGCGGGCGTGCCGCCTAACCGAGCTGCGCGTCGCGGCGTCTGTCGACTAGCGAAGCGCGGGGCCTCGGTCGGCGAGGTAGTCGGTGATCCGTAGCCGGATGGATTCGACCATAGGCAGATCAGCGATTTCGGCTGGGGCGAAGTACCGGACGTCGTGGGACTCGTCGCTGACAGTCAGCGTGCCTGCCACCGGACGTGCGGAGAAGCAGATCGAGAACTCCTGGCGCACTTCGCCGTCGTCGTAGGCGAACACATGACCGGGGTCGCTGTAGATGCCCACGATTCCTTGCAGCTCGACATCGAGACCGGTCTCTTCGCGGACCTCGCGGCGGGCGCAGTCGCTGATGGTTTCGCCTATGTCCATCGTGCCGCCCGGTAGCGCCCAGAGGTCGTTGTCCGTGCGTCGCTGCAGGAGGATCAGGCCGTCCTCATTTGTTACGACTACCGAGGCGGCGGGCACGAGAGAGTTCGCTTCCGGCGCAGCCGGGTCGTTGATGTAGTCACGACGGCCCATGTAGCCATTGTGGCGGGGCGTTAGCTGCCGAGACTCACCGGCTGCGGCTTGTCGCTGTTGGCAGCATCCGTGGTGGTGGCCCAGATCGCTTCGAAGTGCGAGGCGAACCGAGAGAATAACCCGTTCGGTCCCAAGCGTCGCAGGTGCAGGAGGGGTGCTCGGTTGCCGGGCGTGGCGTAGAGGTGCGGCGTGACAAGCATTTCGTCGTCAAAGCGGAAGACCGAGCTGTACAGCGGCGCGTTCTGATAGCGAAGTTCTGCGCCTGAACAGGCATGGACAAGCGGGCGAAAGGCTCGAAGGCTTGTCTCGATCCGGGCGGAGAGGGTGATCGGATCCTGTTCCTCGAGCTCACGCAGTCGAACGAACTCAGATTCGGGGTCGGCCAGCACTAGCCGGATCTTGCAGCCGGATGCGCACTTGTCGAGAAGGACCGATATGAGCTTGGGGTGCTGCTGAGGCAGGAAGTAGAGCGTGTAACCCAGCAGGTCTACCTGTTGCCGTGCTCTCGTGATCATGGTCCACCAGTACGCGGCGTCCACGTCGGCTCGGAACGGAAATGCTGCCACCAGCTCGGCCGTCGCGGCGTCAGAGTTCAGGTCCGAGCGATTGGCTGACGGCCACAGGTACTCCTCGTCCTGCGCAAGCATCGCAGCCACGGCGAACCTATGTCGCGGATGCGGTACCCGGCCACCAAGCCATCGCGTGACCGTCTTGGGGTCAACGCCTGTGTGCTCGGCGACTTGATCGATCGACAGCCGAGCCTGCAGGATGGCCCCGCGTAGGCGTTCGTTGGACATAGGTGCTCCTAAACGTCCTACTAGACGTCCTAAGCGTCCCACACTTCGTAGCGATCGAGCGCAACGCGCCGAAGAATAATGACGTTTAGGACGTTCTCTCGTGCTCCAGGACGTCTTCGAGCGTCCCCGGATCGCGGTTATCCCGTCCCACCGTGTCACGCAAGCCTGAATCAGCGCACCCAAAGGACGGTGCGAGAGACGAGAGGCGAAGGCATGGCTCTTCAGATGAAGTTGGTGGCGGCGATCGCACTGGTGACGGGGGAGGTGAAGGAGAAGAACCTCTACGCCGGTTCGGGTGACAAGCAGCAGAAGGTCGGTCGCAGGACTGACCGTGACGGCCGCCCGTTGTCGGCGGTGTCGGCGCTGGTGATCGCCGAGCCGATCGGCGTGGTGGACAACGCCTCGGTGTTCTTGCCGGATCTGCAACTGGCCGGAATGGAACCAGGAACGGCGATCCGCCTGGAAGGCGAGCTCGACCTGGTGCTGAAGGGCAAGGAGTTCTCCGTCATCACCGCCGAGCTCACGGCGGAGAGGATGACTCCGTTGGGCTCGTGGGTCGAGTGGGTCAAGGCGGCGGCGGGCAGGAAGCCGACCGAGACTCGGGCTGCCTGACCATGACCGATCGGCTCCCGCTGGCGGTCCGGCGATGACCGGCCGTATCGCCGTGCTCCCCCAGGTCGGCCATGGTGTCCGGCTGCTCGTCCGCGGCGCCGGCGCCGTACTGGGCGAGATCGGCTGGTGGCTGGCGGGAGCCTGGCGGCTCGTCGCGTGGGCTCCGCGTCGGATGGCCGCATGGCTGACGGGCGGCGTGTTCGCGGCGTGGGCGGAGATCTGGTCACTGCTGACCGGACTCGCCGCGGTGGTGCTGCTCCTCGGGCTGTGGGCTCGGCTGTGGCCGGTGTCGTTCCATCAGCGTGTCGCGCGCCCATCATGGCGGCGCCGGACCCGACGCAGCGTCAAGAGGTCCTGGGCGGGGCTGATGGTGGCCTGTGGACTGTCCCGCCGAGTGGCCGACCGCACCGGGGTGATGGTCACGCGTGTTCCTGCCCTGCACAGGTCCAGATGGGATGAGCCCGACGTCCTGGTCACGATGCCGCAGCTGATGATCGGCCAGACCGTGGAGGACGTCGTCACGGCGTCGGAGCGGCTCCGGGTAGCGGTCGGCTCCCGTCAGGTTCGGGTGATCCCTAACGACACCCACACCGGCTGCACGATGAGGTTCTTGTTCGCTGACCCGCTCGCGGCGGTGGTGGAGGCCAGGTTCCCTTCCCCGAACCTGGCGCCGAATATCACGACCGCACAGATGGGCGTGACGGAGAACGGCGACCCGTGGTTCCTACCGATCCAGGTCCATACCTTGACTGCTGGAGCGTCCGGGTCGGGCAAGGCGTCAGCGATGTGGATGCTGCTGCTCAACCTCGCACCCGCGATCAGGACCGGGCTTGTGCAGGTCCACGGCATCGACCTGAAGGGCGGGGTCGAGCACGCGCTTGGTGCCCGGCTGTTCACCCGCCGCGCCACCACCTTGGACCAGGCCGTCATGCTTCTGGAGGACGCCGTGATCGCGATGGTCGCCCGGGCTGCCACGATCGCCGGACACGCTCGTTCGCACACCCCTTCACCGGCCGCACCGTTGGTGATCATCGTCATCGACGAGCTCGCGATGCTCACTTCCTACTCCACCGACCGCGAGCTGCTCCGACGAGCCGACAGTGCGTTGCGGAGTCTGCTCGCGTTGGGCCGGGCTCCCGGATACGTGGTCTACGGCTATCTGCAGGACCCACGCAAGGACACCGTCCCCCAACGCCACCTGTTCAACCAGTCCTACGCCCTGCGTCTGAGAGAGCGGGAGGAAGTCGTGATGGTCCTCTCTGAGGGAGCCGTCGCAGCCGGGGCGACCTGTCACAAGATCCCTCGCAGCACGCCAGGCATTGGCTACGTGCTGACCGAGGGAGGCGACACGATGCGGGTCCGGATCGCGCACGTGCCTGATCCGATGATCCGCGCTCTCGCCGACCACTTCCCTGCGCCGACCCAGATCCCCGTCGTCGTCCCTCTACCTGCGGAGAACATGTCTCGCCCATCCCCGAGGTCCCGGAAGACCACCGGCACCCGTTCTGAAAGCCGACCGTCATGATCAGACTCGACCACGCCGTCCACCACACTCTGCTCCTGCTGCTCTGCAGACCACGCCATCGTGTGTGCCTCAGCTGCGGTTGGACACCTGCTGACCAGATCGGCGGCGTCCGGTGAACGTCACCCGGGCAGGCTCGGAGTCGACTCGGCTGAGCATCGAACTGTCACAGACGCTCCAACTCCTGGTGCGGGCCAGCAAGCACACCCCAGCAATCCCTGCCTCGGAGATGTGCGCTGTGCTGCGCTACCTGGCCGCCGCCGAGTTCGGCCTGGCTCAAGCCTTCGAGCAACTCGCCGCCTGTGTGGGCCGCTCCGCCGACGACGGCCTGTTCTGGGCCGCCGAATCCGCGACGGAAACCGCCCTGGCCGCGAAAGGACTGCGGCTGGCAGCCAAGCGGCTGAGCCGCGCTGCGGAATGCTCCACCGACGTTGCGACGCTGCTAACCGATGCGCGCGAAGACATCGCCTTGGAAGGTCGAGCAGTCAACCGGCGGCTGCTGGACCGCAAGAGCGCCAGGTGCACCACCGAGGGTGACCAGACCCCGGATGAGCCCCTACGTCGGAGACTGCCTGAGAGGGGCCGGACAACGATCCGGGTGAAGACCCCCCGCTGGCCAGATCCGGTCGAGGTCGAGGCCGTCGACCCCGTCGAGTGGATCAGTCCGGCCGAGACGGCTGAGCTGCTAGAGATCACTCGCAACACATTGGCCACTTCCTGGGTGACCAGCCGGATCGGGCCGCGCCGCTATCGGGTTGATGGCGCGTTCGCCTATCGGCGGTCGGAGGTGGAATTGGTGCGCGATCACCGCTCCCAGGTGTTGCACGGAAGGCAGCCCGCGGCATGACGAACCCAACCCGAACCCGATACCTCGCCCAGATCGCGGACCCGCACAGCCGAGAGCCGATCATGACCACCACGGAAACCCACACTCACACCAGCGCAGCCGCGGAGACTCCCGACCTGGTGACCCTGTCGGGGCGTGCCGTGGCCGGGTTGGTCGAGCTGCTGGACCATTGCCACGCCTTCCTCGATAACCATCAGGGAGTCACGGTGGAACTGGACGAGTACTGCACCGGCCAGCCAGCGTCGGTGACGTCGTACTGGATCATCGACCAACTGTCCTGGCACGCGCTTCTGCTGCGTCTGCAGCTCGCTGAGACAGGCGAGGTTGCCGACCATCGCAGTTCTGGTGAGTAGGCGTCAGCCATGTTGACCTTGCAGGACTTGTCACCGTCGACCAGGGTGCAGGCGATTGAACGACTGACGTCGCCCGACCTCGGTCGCTGGTTGACGCAGGTCCAGCAGGTCGGCCGGTGCACCAACCCGATCCGGGTGGTCGGGTCCAGCGAGACCATCGACCCAGCGACGGGCGTGGTGTTGCGCAGCTACTCGTCGGCGTCGGAGCCGGACGGGATCACCTATCTCCGCTGCGGGAACCGGCGTCGAGCAGTGTGTGAGTCGTGCTCCCATCAGTACCAGGGCGACGTCTACCACGTGATCATGGCCGGCGCCGCAGGCGGCATGAAGAACGTACCGGCCGACGTGGCCGACCATCCGTTGGTGTTCGCCACCTTGACCGCTCCCTCGTTCGGGCCGGTGCATGCGGCGAAGAAGCCCGGCCGGCGCGGGACCCAGCGGTGCCGACCCCGCAGCGGCGACGGGCGGAAACTGTGTCCGCACGGACGTCCGACCTGGTGCATGGCCGTCCATGATCACGACGACACCCTGGTCGGTCAGCCGCTGTGCCGGGAGTGTTACGACTATCTGGGGCATCTGGTGTGGCAGTGGTACGCACCCGAGCTGTGGCGGCGGTTCACGATCGCTCTCGGTCGCGCGCTCGCTCGCCATCTCAACCTCTCGGAGACTGCGTGTCGTCGGCTGGTCCGGGTCCAGTTCGCGAAGGTGGCCGAGTTCCAACGCCGCGGCGTCATCCACTTCCACGCCCTGATCCGGCTCGACGGCCAACCTACCGAAACTGACCCCTTCCCTCCCCCGGCCCGGACGGTCTCGGCATCCGAGCTGGTGGACCTGGTGCTGCAGGCAGCCGGTGACGTGTCGTGCGAGGCGTCGCCGGTCGACGTGCACGATGTGGGGCGAGTGCTGAGCTTCGGCCGCCAGTTGGACGCCCGGGCCGTCCACGGTGACGCTGACCGGGAAGCCGCAACCGGGGTCGAGTTGCACCCCGAAACGGTCGCTGCGTACGTAGCGAAGTACGCCACCAAAGCCGCTGCAGACCTGGCCGACAGTCAGGCCGGTCCGAACCCGCACCTGGCCCGGCTCAAGCGACTGGTGAGAAGGACGGCGTTGCGGGCCGGTTGCGCCGGGCTGACCGGGCCGGATGGTCCGTACAAGGGGTGGGGTCGGTGGGCGGACATGCTCGGCTTCCGGGGCCACTTCGCTTCGAAGTCCCGCCGGTACTCGACCACTCTCGGCCGGCTGCGGCAGGCCCGCCGAGACCACGTCCGGGCACGGCTCAACAAGCTGCACGGCGGGGAGCCGGTCCGGGTCGGTGACGACGCTGACCTGGCCGAGCTGGAAGCGGATTCGACGCTGGTGGTGGGGTCGTGGCGGTTCGCCGGCATCGGTTGGCTGACAGCTGGTGATGCGGCGTTGGCGGCGGCTTCTGCTGCCCGAGCCCGGGATGACTGATGGGCGCGCAAGTCTCGTAGGCGTGCTGGCGGGCCCATTCCTCGGCCTCCCCCGATGACCAGCCGCCCGTGGTCGGAGGTCTGGTCGTCAAGGGTGAAGCGCAGCGAATCCGCAGGACACGAAGTGCCCTTGACGAGTGGACCGGAGACCACATTCTCCGAAGTCGGGGGAGGCCGAGAACCCAACCACCTAGAGAGGCGAGTTCGATGGAGAAGATGCTGTTCACCGTCAAGGAGACGGCGGAGATGTTGAGTGTGAGTCGTAACCGTGTGTACGAGCTGATCTATGCCGAGCAGTTGGCGTCGATCAAGATCGGTCGTTCTCGTCGGGTGTCGCGGGCGTCGATTGTGCGGTTCGTGGAGTCGGCAACTCCTGCGGCATGACCGGGCGTCGGGCCCCGGGTGAGGGGTCGGTGTACCGCGTGGACGATGGGTCGTGGCGGGGGGTTGTTGATCTTGGCTGGCATGGCGGGAAGCGGCGTCGGCGGTATGTGCGGGGCCGCACCAAGGTTGAGGTGACGGGTGCGATTCGTCGACTGGCATTGGAGGCTGAGGAGGGTCGGCTGCGACCGGGTCGCGCCCCGACGTTGGGTGTGTGGTTGGAGCGGTATCTGACGGAGGTGGCTCCGGCGACGGTTCGGCCGAACACGGTGCATCGGTATCGCCAGGAGGTCCGGCTGTATATCGGGCCGGCTTTGGGGAAGGTGCCGTTGGACAAGTTGCGGCCGGATCAGATCTCGGCGTTCTACCAGGATCAGTTGACGCGGATCTCGGCGGGCAGTGTGCGGCGGTTGCATGCGTTGCTGCGGCGGGCGTTGACGGTGGCGGTGCGGTGGCAGCTGGTGGGGTGGAATCCGGTGATGGCGGTTGATCCGCCGTCGTTGTCTCGGGTGGAGGTGCAGCCGTATAGCGAGGAGGAGACCCGGTCGTTCTTGGCTGCCGTGTCAGGGACGCGGTTCGAGGCCCGGTGGCTGCTGGGTGTGGTGTCGGGGATGCGGCAGGGCGAGGTCCTGGGGCTGTCGTGGCAGGACGTCGACCTGGTGGAGGGGACGGCTCGGGTGCGTCAGGCTTTGCAGTATCAGCCGGGGAATGGGTTGCAGTTGGTGCCGCCGAAGACGGCGAGGTCTCGGCGGACGGTCCCGCTCCCCCAGGTCACCGTGGACGCGCTGCGGTTGCTTCAGGACCGCCAGGCCGAGAGCCGGGTCAAGGCTGGGGAGTTCTGGGAGGACTGGGGACTGGTGTTTTCCACGGAGGTCGGGACGCCGATCCATCCGCGCAACGACTACCGCGACTTCCAGCTGATCGTGGAGCGGGCGGGTCTGCGTCGGGTGCGGTTGCATGATCTGCGGCATACGGCGGCGTCGTTGATGTTGGCTCAGGGGGTGCCGGCGCGGGTGGTGATGGAGGTGCTGGGGCACTCTCAGATCTCGATCACGTTGAACACGTACACACATGTGTCGGCGGGATTGTCGCGTGAGGCTGCCGACCGGATGCAGCTGCTGCTCGGCGGGGCCTCGGAGGTCGTGGCTGCCAGTGTGGCTGCCGAAGCCACAGATTCAGATCCGCAGGACGATGACGAGGAGAGTGAAAGTGCTGCTGACTAGGTCTTTTGGTGGAGCCGCCTTGGGGATTTGAACCCCAGACCTACGCATTACGAGTGCGTTGCTCTACCACTGAGCTAAGGCGGCCTGCGCGTACGGCCGGAGCCGAGCCGCCGGAAGCGGTAGCGCGACCGCCAACTATAGCGAGCAACCGGGGGTGGACGCGAAACGCCGTCAACCCCGCCGACGGGACCGGCATCCTCACCAAGTTCACCATCGGCCCTCAGGCGGATCACAGGTTCACCCAGCAGACTCAGCCACATCCCGAATGGGTGGCGCACCACCGCCGTCGTCGCGACGGAGGCGGTGTTTCACCCCGAACTGAGGGCCCGGGTGGCAGGTTCCCCGGGCTCTCGGTTCACCCCAACGATCGCCGGCTGGAGCTCGAAGCACCACAGCAGCCCGCCGTGGCGCCCAAGAGTTCCCAGGAGATCCTCAGCAGCGCGTCCCGTCGGCGGGCACGTCCCCGTCCAGCAGGTACGCCTGGACGTAGCGCTGGATGCAGGCGCTCTGGCCGTAGCCGAGGTGGCCCTCCCCCTTCAGCGTGAGCAGGTGCCCGGACCGGAGCTGCTTCGCCATCCGCTCGGCGTACTCGTACGGGGTCGCTGGGTCGCCGGTCGTGCCGATGACCACGATCGGCGCGGCGCCCGCGCCCCGGATCGTCGGCTCCTTCGGGAACGGGGCGACCGGCCAGAGCGGGCAGACGAGGTCGGCGCCGGCGAACGGTCCGAGCGTCGGCGCCCGCTTCGCCTCCTCCGCCCCCTCCTTCTCCGCCTCACTCACGCTGACGTCTTGGGAGTCCAGACAGCGGATGGCCGGGAACGAGAACTGGAGCTGCCCGTAGGTGCCGTTGGTGCTGCGGTCGTTGTACTGGTCGGCGAAGTACAGGAGATAGCGGCCGTCGTTCTCGAAGGCGGCGAGCTCGAGCCCCTGCCGCAGGTACTTCCAGCCTTCCTCGTTCTCGTACAGGACGGCGAGCACCCCGGTCAGCCCGAGCTGCTGGGTGAGCTTCGCCCGGCCCCCGTTGATCGGCTTCTCGTCCAGGCGCTGCAGCAGGTCGCCGATGGTGCGCTCCACCTCGGTCTTGCTGCTGCCGAGCTTGCACCGCTGCTCGGCGCACCAGGTGGCGAAGTTGCCCAGCGCCCGCTCGAACCCGTCGAGCTGACTGACGTCCTTCTTCCCGGTGATGTTGACCGCCCCGTCGAGCACCATCCGGCCGACAGTGGCCGGATACAGCTCGGCGTAGAGCGCGCCGATCTTCGTGCCGTACGACGAGCCGAAGTAGCTCAGCTTCTCGTCGCCCACCAGGTGCCGGAGCAGGTCGAGGTCGCGGACGGTCTCGGTGGTGGAGATGTGCTCCAGCAGCGCCCCGGACCGTTCGAGGCAGCCGCGACCGAAGTCGAGCTGGGCCTGGGTGAGCGCCTTCTCCTCGGCCTTGTCGTCGGGGGTGACGTCGACGGAGGTGTACACGTCCATGGCCGCGCCGTTCGCGCACTTGACCGGCGTGGACTGCCCGGTCCCCCGCGGGTCCCACCCGACGACGTCGAACCGCTCCAGACCCTTCACCTCGAAGTAGTCGACGTACTTGGTGCCGGACCCACCGGGGCCGCCCGGGTTGATGAACAGCGAGCCGGCCGACGGTCCGGCGCTGGCCGGACGCTTGGCCAGGCCCAGGGTGATCGCCTCCCCGTCGGGGTCGGCGTAGTCGAGCGGCGCGAGCACGGCCGCGCACCGCAGCCCCTTGCCGCAGTCGGACCAGCGGACCCGCTGCCCGAGGTAGCGCTGCAGACCCTGACCGGGCGGCGGCGACAGGAACCCGGCCGGACGCACGTCGGGGACCGGCTGGACCGGTCGACCCGACCCCTGAGTCGGCGTCGCCGACGATCCTCCCGCCGAGGGCGCGCCCGACGACGGTGTGTCCGACGAGGGCGCCGCGGTCGTCGAGCCGGGTGTCGGTGCGGTGGTCGAGACGGTCGGCAGCAACGCGCAGCCGGTGATCATCAGCAGCAGCGAGACCACCGCGACCAGCGCCGTCGTGCGACGCGTCGTCGTCGCCCCGCTCCCCCGCGCCATGCCGCGACTATAGGTGGACGCGCCCACCCCGGCGGCCGGCCGAGTGGGTCCGCTCAGTCAGTCGGTGCGGACGGCGCCTCGGGCGTCCGGCCGTCGTACGCGTGCCGGGACGGGCAGACGTCGGCCTTGGCGCAGACCTGGACGCCGGCGCCCCGGACCCGGACGAGCACGGCGTCCGCCGGCACCTGGTGGGCGACGACGGTGCCCTCCCCCACCGGCGTGGTGACCTGGCTGCCGACGGCCGGGGTGGACTCGGCGAAATCGACGTACAGGGGGTGCTCGTACTTCAGGCAGCACATCAGCCGGCCGCACGCCCCGGAGATGCGCAGCGGGTTGGCCGGCAGGTCCTGCAGCCGGGCCATCCGCAGACTGACCGGCTCGAAGCTCGTCAGGAAGGTGGAGCAGCACAGGTCGCGCCCACAGCTCCCGAGGTCCCCGGCGAGCCGCGCCCCCTCCCGGGAGCCGATCTGGCGCAGGTCGATCCGGGCCCGCAGCGCCCGGGCGAGATCCCCGACCAGGCTGCGGAAGTCGACCCGGTGGGGCGCCGTGAAGTAGATGACGAGCATCTCGTCGAAGTCGACCCCGGAGTCGAGGTAGTCGACACCCATCACCTTCATGGGCAGCTCGTGGCGCTTGATCAGCCGCTTGGTCACGAGCTTCGCCTCGGCGCGCCGCTGCCGGTTGGCCGCGTCGCGATCCAGCTGGGTCTGGTCGGCCCGGCCGAGACAGAGCGGCAGCTCACCGAAGTCGACGTCTCCGACCGTCTCCGGCGCCCAGACGCACTCGGCCACCTCGGGCCCGGCCTCGGTGGGCACCAGCACGTGCTCGCCGACGGCGTACGTCTGGTCGCCGGCGTCCAGGTAGTAGAGCCGGCCGTATCTCCGGAAGGAGACCGCCATCACCCGCGCCATGGCGCCCACGATAGGCCTCATCGCTCGCCCGCGCGCGCCGGGCAGCGACCCCTCGGGCCGCCGGGTCAGCTCCAGGCTCAGCCCTCGGACTCAGGTCAGCGGCGCAGCGAGATCGTGGTGCCGTGCTTCAGGTGCTTGTTCGGCTTCTTGGCGACCGTGGAGCTGTTCAACCGGTAGACGGCCTTCCAACCACCCTTGACGTGGTAGCGCTTGGCCAGCTTCTTCAGCGAGTGGGTCTTCTTCGTGACTGTGGCGACCTTGGTGGCCTTCAGCTTGGCGATCTTGGCGGCCTTGGCCTTCTTCTGCTTGGCCGTGAGCTTGGTGCTGCCGCTGGACGAGCCGGGCTTGGCGTGCCTGCTCGCCTTGCCACTGGATTTGCTCAGCCCGGCCTTGCGTCCGCAGCCGCCCCACGCCCCGGCGCCCTGACCGGCCAGCACCCGGCGGGCGACAGCGATCTGCTCGGACTTGCTGGCCCGGTGGGCCTGGTTGCCGTACTTCTTGCCGCCGTACGCGCGCCAGGTCCGCGCCGAGAACTGGAGTCCGCCGTAGTAGCCGTTGCCGGAGTTGATCTTCCAGCGGCCACCGCTCTCGCACTTGGCGACGCGGTTCCAGACACTGCCCTTGGCCTGCGCCGGTGTGGCGGCTCCGGCCGACAGGCCGATGGCCAGGGCCACGGCGGCCAGCACCCCGATCAGGCGCTTCACGATGGTGGAGGTCATTCCCCGAGTCCCTTCGCTCGCCGGCCCGTGGACGGTCCGGTCTCCTGACGCTTGTCACGTCCAGATCACAGGACCCGCCGGGAAGGGGAAGGCGACGGGGGTGCGGATAACGAAATGGACACGAGCGTGGCGATACCGTAAGTGGACGCTCAGGATTCTGGCAAACCGCACCCGTGGTCGTGACCACAGCCGTCACAGTGACGGTCCGGGCGAGACACGTTCGTTGCCGGCACCGTACGTCCGATCACCGAGTCCGGATCGGACGAGAAAGCGCTAACGGCGGGCGAGCCCGATCAGGGTGGACTCCACCGCCAGCAGCGGCGCCACGTTGCCCTCCAGCGCCTCCCGGCAGGCCAGCAGCGCGTCGATCTTGTGCAGCGTGGCCTCCGGGGTCGACGACCGGGCCATCACCGCGATCTTGGGTCCGAGGTCGTCGTTGATCAGCGGTGCCCCGGCACCGGTCTGGACACTCAGCAGGTCGCGGTAGAACCCGGTGAGCTCGGTCAGCGCCCGGTCGATGGCGTCGCGCTGCAGCCGCTTGGCCCGCGCCTTCTGCTGGTCCTCCAGGTCCTTGATGGCGGCCGCGGCCTGGCGCGGTCGCGCACCCTTGGTGCCGAACCCGAGCGCCTCCTCCAGGTCCTTGCGCTCCCGGGAATCCAGGTCGGCGGTGGCCGTCGACGCCTCCTCCGCCGCCGTCTTCACCAGCGTGTCCGCCGCCTGCAAGCAGGCGGACAGGTCCTTGAGCCGGAACGGGATCTCCAGGATCGCCCGACGTCGGTCGCGCGCGGACTCGTGCCGGGCCAGGGCCCGGGCCCGGCCCACGTGGCCCTGCGCCGCCCGTGCGGCGGAGGCGGCCAGCTCGGCGGGGATGCCGTCCCTGACCATCAGCAGCCGGGTGACGTCCTCGATGGTCGGGGTCTGCAGGGTGAGCAGCCGGCTGCGCGAGCGGATGGTGACCACGACGTCGTCGGCGGTCGGGGCGCACAGGATCCAGACCGTCCGCGGGGCGGGCTCCTCGATAGCCTTGAGCAGGGCGTCGGCCCCGCGCTCGGTGACCCGGTCGGCGTCCTCGATGACCAGCACCTGGCGGCGCCCCAACGTCGGGCTCATCGACGCCCGGCGGACCAGCTCGCGCACCTCGTCGACCCCGATGGACAGCATCTCGGTCCGGACCAGGGTGACGTCGGGATGGGCACCCGACAGCGAGGTCCGGCACTCGGTGCACTGCCCGCACCCTCCCCGGGGGCACTGCAGGGCGGCGGCGAACGCGCGAGCCGCGTTGGAGCGGCCGGAGCCCGGCGGGCCGGTGACCAGCCAGGCATGGGTCATCGCGTGCGACCGGCCGGCGACCGCCCGCCGCAGCACCTCGACCGAGCGCTCCTGGCCGATCAGGTCCGCCCAGACCCCGGTCGCGGGCGCCGCGGTCGTCGGGGGCACGGTGCTGGTCACCGGGCCAGTCTGCCCGGAACAGCCGACAGAACCACGCCGGTCCTGATCAGGGGGTGGGGAGGAGGGGGCGGACCCGGTCCCGGACCCGCTCGGCGATCTCGGCGATCGGCAGCCGGGCGGGCAGCACCAGGTAGTGCTCCGGGTCGGCGGCGGCCAGGGCCAGGAAGAAGTCGCGGGCCCGCCGGTGCAGGTCGTCGCCGGCCGCCTCCAGCCGGTCCTTGTCCACCTTGGCCGCCACTGCCTGGTCGGGGTCGAGGTCCAGCACCACGGTCAGGTGCGGACGCAGGTCCTCGGTGGCCCAGCGGGCGACGGTCTCGAGCTCGGCCAGGGCCAGCACCCGGCCGGCGCCCTGGTAGGCCAGCATCGAGTCCACGTAGCGGTCGCAGACCACGACCACACCGGCGGCCAGGGCGGGTCGCACGACCTCCGCCACGTGCTGGGCCTTGTCGGCGGCGTACAGCAGCGCCTCGGTCCGCGCCGACAGATCGCCGGTGGCCGGATCGAGCACGGCCCGGCGGATGGTCCGGCCGACGGGGGTGTCCCCCGGCTCGAAGGTCGCCACCACCGGTACGCCGTCAGCGGTCAGCCAGTCGACCAGGGCGCGCACCTGGGTGGACTTGCCGACGGCGTCCCCGCCTTCGAAGACCACGAACAGCCCGGTCTCGGCATACGCCGCACCGTCGCCAGCAGCCGCCCCCGGGACCACCGCGTCCGGGTTCGCCACATCCGGGGTCACCGCGTCCGGGGTCACCGCGTCCGGGGTCACCGCGTCGGTCACCGGTCGAGCTTCCGGCGGGTCTTCGCCCAGCGGGTGAGGAACTCCGAGCGGACGGTGCGGCCGCTCTCGCGGTCCCGCTCGAACCGGCGCCCGGTCTCGAACGCCTCCGCCGGGGTCAGCTCCTCGATCCGGTCGAGGACGGCGGCGGCCTCCTGGTCGACCGTGTACGCCCGCTCCAGCAGCTCGACGACGGGGCTCAGCCGGCTCGTGTCCCGGTCGGTCTGCTCGCGCGCGACCAGCGCGCGGATGACCGCCGCCCGGGACAGGTTCTGGGCCGCGGACCGGGCCGTGGCCCAGGTCTGCGCCGTCCCCTCCACGGCGAGCCGGTCGGCGGCCCGCACGAAGCGCGTCAACGCGGCCCCGTACAGGGCCTCGACGCCCTCCACCGCGGGCTGGGCGGCGTCGGCCCCGGTCCGGGGGGCCCGGGCCGCGGCGACGAGACGCTCGAGCAGGGACAGGTAGCGCAGGCTGTGCAGCCGCGCCCGGTAGCCGTCCGGCGCCGGGGGCTGACCACTCGCGTCCACCGTGCTCCCGGGCCCGCCGAGCGCGGCCCGGTCGTCCGACGCCCCCGGCCAGACCGACCGTCGCGCAGGCGCCGTGACCAGCGGCGGCTCCACCGGGGAGACCAGCCAGTCCAGGTCCTCCACCACCTCGTCGACCCAGTCCGCCCCGAGCACCGGCCGCAGCCCCTCGAGCCGGCGGCGGAGGTTACCGACCGAGTCCACCCACCGGGCGCCCGCGCCCGCAGCGCCGGCGCCGATCGCCAGGTCACCGCTGATCAGGTCGCGCGCCCCGGCGCCGAGCAGCTGGCTGAGGAACTGACCGAAGGTGCCGCCCGACAGCTCGGCCGGGGCCGGCAGGTCCGACGGCCCGGTGGCCGGCGCGCCCAACCGGCGGACCAACCGCGGGAAGCGGTCGATCTCGGTCCCACCGGCCGCGGCGAGGCACTGTCCGAGCCACTCGGCCTGGGGGTCGTCGAGCCCCGGTCCGACCGGGGTCAGCATCACCTCGCGGTAGCGGGCGGTGGTCAGGCCGTTGCGCCGGACGGTCACCTTGTCGTCCCGCAGCAGGGCGACGCTGCGACCCTCGGCGTTCCGGAGCGAGAACTCCCGCCGCTCGCAGCGCAACGCGGCCACCGGCGACAGAGGTGCGCCCCGACGGAACGGACGGACGAGGTCGGCCAGGTCGTCGGGCAGCTCGCCTTGCCCCATCGGCACGATCAGCTCCTTGGGCAGCAGCGGCACCCAGTCGGGGGCCCCGAGATACCACTCGCCGCGACCGTCGAGCACGCGGTGGGCCAGCAGCACCCCGGTGCGGATCAACCGGTGGTCGGCGGCGTCGAGCAGCGTGAGGTCGATGTCGTAACCGGCGTTGTGACCGGCCCTGGCCACCAGCGAGGCCAGCCCGAGATCGGGCCGCACCGGACTCGGCACCTGCGCGCTGAACGGCATGTCGAACAGCCGCTGACCGACGGGTCGCGGCTTCGGCGGGTTCGCGCCGGCCCGCTCCTCGGCCGGGCGGCCGGCACGGGTGCCGGAACCGGCCTTCTTGCCGGATCCGGTCTTGCCGCCGGCACCGGTCTTCACGGTGGTCGTCTTGCTCACGGGGTCATCCTCCCGCCGTCGGTCCGGAACCGCATCCTCGGGTGATCATGATCACCGGTCGACCATGATCAACCCACCGACCCCGGTCCGTTGCGGAGAAGCCGGCGGATCGCCCCGATCACCCCGTCGTTCAGCCGACCGACGGCGCCTTCTTGGTCGCGGTCTTCTTGGCCGGTGCCTTGCGGGCGGTGGTCTTCTTCGCCGCCGCCTTCTTGGCCGGGGCCTTCTTGACCGCCGACGTGGTCTTCTTCGCCGGCGCACGCTTCTTCGGTGCCGGGCCCTTGGCCCGCTTCTCGGCCAGCAGCTCCGCCGCCCGCTCGGGAGTGATCGACTCGATCTCGTCACCGCGGCGCAGCGTGGCGTTGAACTCGCCGTCGGTCACGTACGGTCCGAACCGGCCGTCCTTGATGATCATCGGCTTGCCGCTGGCCGGGTCGTCGCCGAGCTCACGCAGCGGCGGTTTGGCCGCCGCCCGGCCCCGCAGCTTCGGCTGGGCGAAGATCGCCTTCGCCTCGTCCAGGGTCACGTCGAAGATCTGGTCCTCGCCCTCCAGGGAGCGGGAATCCGTTCCCTTCTTCAGGTACGGGCCGTAACGGCCGTTCTGCGAGGTGATCTCGGATCCGTCCTCGTCGACCCCGACCACCCGCGGCAGGCTCATCAGCCGCAGGGCCTGCTCCAGGGTGACGGTCTCGATGCTCATCGACTGGAACAGCGATCCCGTCCGGGCCTTCGCGCTCTTGGGGGCGTCCTCGCCGAGCACCTCGGTGACGTACGGGCCGAAGCGTCCGTTGCGGGCCACGATCGGGGTGTGCGTCTCCGGGTCCAGCCCGAGCTCGCGCTCCTCGCCCATCGGCTTGGACAGCAGCTCGCGGGCGAGATCGACCGTGAGCTCGTCGGGCGGGAGATCGTCGGCCACGTTGGCGCGGCGGTTCTCGGCGTCCTCGACGTACGTGCCGTAACGGCCCACCCGGACCGCGATGCCCGAGCCCTCGGCGTCGGACTCGAGGTCACCCAGGGGGAAGGTCGAGAGCTTCCGCGCGTCGATGTCACCGAGCTCGGAGACGAGCTGCCGCAGACCCTCGCGATCACCGGTCGCGCCGACCTCGCCGTCGCTGCGCCCGAAGTAGAAGTCGGTGAGCACGGACAGCCGCTGGGCGCGCCCGTCGGCGATCTCGTCGAGCACGTCCTCCATCTCGGCGGTGAAGGCGTAGTCCACCAGGTGCGGGAAGTGCTCCTCCAGCAGCCGGGTGACCGCGAACGCCAACCAGGTCGGGACCAGCGCCGATCCCTTCTTGAACACGTAGTCCCGGCTGGTGATGGTGCGGATGATCGACGCGTACGTCGACGGCCGACCGATCTCCAGCTCCTCCAGCTTGGCCACCAGCGACGGCTCGGTGTAGCGGGCGGGCGGCCGGGTCTCGTGCCCGGAGGCGGTCACCTCGTCGGGACGGAGCGCCTGGCCCTGGCTGAGCTGCGGGATGCGGCGCTGGCTCTCGTCGTCGGCCGAGGAGTCGTCGGTCGACTCCACGTACGCCTTCATGAACCCGGGGAAGGTGACTGTCGAGCCGGTGGAGACGAAACCGCAGGGCGGCTGGCCGCTGTCGGCGGTCGGCCGCGCGTCGATCTGCACGGTGACCCGCTGCAGCTTGGCGTCGGCCATCTGGGAGGCGATGGTGCGCATCCAGATCAGCTCGTACAGGCGGAACTCGTCGCCGCGCAGACCTGTCTGGGCCGGCGTCCGGAAGGACTCACCGGCGGGCCGGATCGCCTCATGCGCCTCCTGGGCGTTCTTCACCTTGGAGGTGTAGACGCGGGGCGAGCTGGGCAGGTACTGCGGCCCGAACAGCTGCCGGACCTGGTTGCGGGCGGCGTTGATCGCGGTGTCGGACAGCTGCACCGAGTCGGTCCGCATGTAGGTGATGAAGCCGTCCTCGTACAGCGACTGGGCCACCGACATCGCCCGCTGGGCGGTCATCCCGAGCTTGCGACCGGCCTCCTGCTGCATCGTGGTGGTGCGGAACGGGGCGGACGGCCGGCGGGTGATCTCCTTGGACTCGATGCTCTTCACCGAGAACGCGGCACCGCGCAGGGCCTCGGTCAGCGCGGTCGCGGAGGCCTCGTCGAGGTGGACCAGCTGCTCGTTGCCCTTGCTCTGCAGCAGTCCGCGCGAGCTGAAGTCCCGCCCCTGGGCGACCCGTTGATCACCGACGGCGACCAGCCGGGAACCGAACAGCGGCGGCTCAGCCTCGGCGCCGGCGTCCAGGACGGCGTCGATGTCCCAGTAGGACGCGGTGCGGAAGGCCATCCGCTCGCGTTCGCGGTCGACCACCAGGCGGGTCGCCACGGACTGCACCCGGCCGGCCGAGAGCCTCGGCATGACCTTCTTCCACAGCACCGGGGAGACCTCGTAGCCGTACAGGCGGTCGAGGATCCGGCGGGTCTCCTGGGCGTCGACCAGGTTGACGTCCAGGTCGCGGGGGTTGGCCACGGCCTCGGCGATGGCCTGCGGGGTGATCTCGTGGAAGACCATCCGGCGGGCCGGGACCTTCGGCTTCAGCTCCTGCAGCAGGTGCCAGGCGATGGCCTCGCCCTCACGGTCCTCATCGGTGGCCAGCAGGAGCTCGTCGGCTCCGGACAGCGCGTCCTTGAGGGACTTGATGGTCGCGCGCTTGTCGGGGTTGACCACGTAGAGCGGCTCGAACCCGTTGTCGACGTCGACGCCGGTGCGCGCCCACTTCTCACCCTTGTACTTGGCCGGCACCTCGGCGGCCCCGGTCGGCAGGTCGCGGACGTGCCCACGGCTGGACTGGACGATGTAACCGTCGCCCAGGAAGCTGGCGATCTGGGTCGCCTTCTTCGGCGACTCGACGATCACCAGTCGTCGGCCCTTTGTCGTAGCCACGCTGTCCTCTTCTACTGCTGATGACGGTCGAACTCGTCCGCCCGGCGGCCGATGGGGCCACGGACGGGACCATACAGCCCCCGTCCATCTCCACCCGGGAGGTCCATCCCGCCCGACCGACGGCCCGTCCGGTCAGCTGCCCCCTGCGCGGCCGGTGATCGACGGCGCCGAGGTCGGTCAGCCGAACCAGCCGTCGGCGACCAAGGTGCGGAAGCGGGGCAGCACGTCGGCCCGGAGGGCTGACGGTTCCACGTCGAGCAGACCGGCAAGCGCATCGACGAGTCCGCCGAGCGGGAGGTCGCCGTCACAGGCGCCGAGCACACCCGCCAGGGCGGTGTCGGCGTCCACCGCCCGGCGGAAGCCACGCTGCTGGCGGAGCACGATGTGCTGCGGGTCGGCGGCCCCGGGCTGGCCGGTGGTCTCCTCCACCACGTCGCCGGTCAGGGTCCAGGCCCGCGACAGCAGGGCGTCGTCGGGCAGCCGGGAGTCGCTGATCCAGCCCGCTTCGGCGGCGAACGCGGGGGCGATCGGCTGCTCGACGGCGTACGGCCAGTCCTCCAGGCGCAGCCAAGGGTCGTCCCGGCCCGCCCGGGTGAGCAGCAGCCAGCCCATCCCGACCGCCTCGATGCCCAGCCCGGCGAAGTAGTCCAGCCACTCCGCGTACCGGTGCCGGTAGTCGGGGCTGCCGCTCAGCCCGGCGTCGGCCAGCCAGAGCTCCACGTACTCGGGCACCTCGAGCACCTCGCGCTGCACCACGTGCGCGTCCAGTCCGGTGCCGGCCACCCAGCCCGCCAGCCGCTCGTCCCAGGGCTGTCCGGCCCGGTGCGCCCAGTTGCCGAGGATCTGGCAGGTGCCGTCGGGGTTCAGGTGGTCGACGGCGTGCCGGACCAGGTGCTCCATCAGCTCGTCGCCCGCGTAGCCGGTCTCCCGGTAGGCCAGCCGCGCCTCGCCGGCCCGCGGCGGTGACATCACGTACGGCGGGTTGGTGGTGATCAGGTCGAACCGCCGACCCCGTACGGGGGCGTAGAGGGACCCGTCGAGCAGCTCGGCGTTGACGCCGTTGAGGGTGAGGGTCGCCGCCGCCAGGTCGAGGGCGCGGAAGTTGACGTCGGTGGCGGTGAGCGTCTCGGCGTGAGCGGCCAGGTGCAGGGTCTGCACCCCACAGCCGGTGCCGAGGTCCAGCGCGGAGCCGACCGGACGGCGCACCGTCAGCTGGGCCAGGGTGCTGGACGCCGACGACAGCCCCAGCACCCAGTCCGGCCGCATCGGGGCGACGTGGCCGTCCAGACCCGGGGTCAGGTCGGAGAAGACCCAGAAGTCGGCGTCGTCGGTTGCGTACGGGCGCAGGTCGACGGTCGCCGTGACGGAGCCGCCGGACTCGGTCAGGATGCCGGCCCGGAGCAGCGGCTCCAGCAGACCGGGCAGGGCCGCCTCGACCGAGGTCCGCGCGACAGGGCGTTGCAGGGGCCAGAGCCTGATCACGGTGGCCAACGGGTCGCCGCGCCCGTCCAGCGCCCGCTCGGCCGGGACCGTCTGATTCCGGGCCAGGGCCGCGTGGGGGGTCGCGCCCATCGCCGCCACCACCCGGTCGACGGTGTAGTCGGTCGCCTCGAGCGTCGCCCGGAGATCGGCGAGCAGCGGGCCGTCGAGGGCAGCGGTGTCCAGGGTCGTGGCGAGAGCGGGGGTGTCGAGAGCGGGGGCGGGAGAGGCCGGTGAAGGCATCTCGCCATGCTGTCACAGCGAGACGAGGAACCGATCCGAGATCGGGTAGGGCGGCGTTGCCGGCAGGACAGCCCCCCGCGCCTGACCGCCGCCGCCAAGGCCACCTGAGGGCCGCGCCTCGCCAGCGCCCACCCCCACAGCCTGTGGACAACCTCGACCGACGGCTGGTGCGGTCCCGCTGCCCAGTGGTCTGGTCGGCCGATGGAACCCATCCGACTCACCAGGGACCTCTACGCCGAGGGGTACGCCTATCCGGAGCTTGCCCGCTTGCGGACCAGCGGCGAGCTGCGCGCGCTCCGGCGTGGCGCGTACTCGTTGGATCCGTCGGCACCGCCCGACTCCCGCACGGTCCACCGCGAGCTGGTGCACGCGACCGCCAGGGCGCTGACCCGGGACGACGCCGTCGTCAGCCACATGTCGGCGGCAGCCCTCCACGGGCTGCCGCTGTGGGAATCCGATCTGACCACCGTGCACCTGACCTGCGGCCGCGACGGCGGCGGACGACGACGCCGCGACAACTTCATCCACGTCTGTCCGATCGACGCGCACGAGATCGTCGAGATCGAAGGCATCAGGGTCACCACCCTCGCTCGTACGGTGGTGGACCTGTCCCGCGGTCTGACGGCGTACAAGTTCGTCCCGCTCGGCGACGCTGCCCTGCGTCAGGGGCTTGATCGCGACGAGCTGACCGACGCGGTGGCGCGATGCCGGGGCTGGCGCGGGATCGTTCGCGCACGCCGAGCCGTGGCCTTCCTGGATCCGCGCAGCGAGAGCGTGGGCGAGTCCTGCAGCCTCGTCCGGATGGCTGAGGTGGGACTGCCCAGGCCCGACCTGCAGGTGAAGGTCTTCGATGATCACGGCTATCTCGTCGGGCGGACAGACTTCGGCTGGCTCGACCGCCGCACCCTGGGCGAGTTCGACGGGGCGACGAAGTACGGCCCGCTGCGGCGCCCGGACCAGACGGCCGAGGACGTCGTGCTCGCCGAGAAAGATCGGGAAGACGCGCTGCGCGACGAGGGCTTCCAGGTGGTGCGCTGGCGGTGGGATGCCCTCGAGGATCCGACGATCCTGCGCCGCAAGATCATGAACGCCTTCGCTCGTGCCCGCTGACGCCCCGTTTCGCTGGCTGACGCACCCCTTGCAGAGGGGGCGTGACCGAGCGAAAGGGGGCGTCAGCGGGATCGGGGGTGGGGATCGGGGGGCGTCAGCGGGCGGGAGGGACGGAGCTCACCGCAGCGTTCTCCGGACCTCGTGCTCGCGCACGGGAGTCTCGCCCGACCACTCGCCGGAGAGCACGGCAGCGTCGCCACCGAACCCGTCGTCACCGTCGTCGCAGTGGTGGCGACCGATGGGGATGATGGTGGGCGTCTTCGACACCGGGTCGGTGATGATCGTGGAGCGGAGCCCGAACACGTCCAGCATCGCCGCGGCGGTGATCACCTCGTTCGGCGGGCCCTCGGCGCTGATCCGCCCGTCCCGCATGGCGATCAGGTGATCGGCGTACCGGCAGGCGAGGTTGAGGTCGTGCATCACGATCACCACCGTGGTGCCGCGGCGCCGGTTGAGGTCGGTGAGCAGGTCCAGGACCTCGAGCTGGTGACTGAGGTCGAGATAGGTGGTCGGCTCGTCCAGCAGCAGCAGGTCGGTCTCCTGGGCCAGCGCCATCGCGATCCAGACGCGCTGCCGCTGACCACCGCTCATCTCCTCGATGGGCCGGTCGGCCAGCTCGAGCGTGCTGGTGGCGGTCAACGCCTCGGCGACCGCGCGGTCGTCGTCGGCGGCCCACTGCCGGAACCAGCCCTGGTGCGGGTAGCGGCCCCGCCCGACGAGATCCGCGACGGTGATGCCCTCGGGGGCGACCGGGCTCTGCGGCAGCAGCCCCATCACCTTGGCGACCTGCTTGCTCGGGATCGAGGAGATGGAGCGTCCGTCCAGCAGCACCGCCCCGTGGGTCGGGGTGAGCAGCCGGGCGAGCCCGCGCAGCAGGGTCGACTTGCCGCACCCGTTGGCGCCGATGATCACTGTCACCTTGCCGGTCGGGATGTCGACCGTCAGGTCCTCGACGATCTGCCGGTCCCCGTAGCCGAGACCGAGGTCGGTCGCGCTGAGGGTGTGCCGGGTCGCCGGTGCGTCACTGAGAACCATGGTCGATCAGCCTCCATGACCGATGCGGTTGGACCTGACGAGCAGGTAGAGGAGGAACGGCGCCCCGACGGCGGCGGTCAGGATGCCTACCGGCAGCTGGATCGGGAGCAGGTGCTGGCCGACGAAGTCCCCGGCGATGACCACGGCCGCCCCGACCAGGGCCGCCGGCACCAGGGCGATGCCGGTGCCGTTCGTCAGCCGCCGGGCGATCGGGCCGGAGACGAAGGCGACGAAGCCGACCGGTCCGGCGGCGGCGGTGGCGATCGAGGCCAGGGCGACCCCGAGCAGGATCAGCAGCAGCCGGGAGTGCTCCACCCGTACGCCGACGCTGGTGGCCGCGTCGTCGCCCAGCTGCAGACCGCCGAGCGCCCCACCGGCCCAGAGCGCCAGCGGCACGACGATCAGCATCAGCAGCAGCAGCGGCCGCATCTCCGTGGCGGACGCGCCGTTGAGGCTGCCGGTGAGCCAGAGCAGCGCGACCTGGGCGTCCCAGATCTGCGCCCGGGTCATCAGGTAGTCGATGACGGCACCGAGCATGGCCGCGATGCCGATGCCGACCAGCACGAGCCGGTAGCCGGCCACGCCCTGCTTCCAGGCCAGCAGGTAGATCGCGAGGGCGGTGACCAGCGCACCGCCGAACGCGAAGCCCGAGACGGCGAAACCACTCAGGTTCACCATCAGGATGGCGATCACCGCGGCCGCGCTGGCCCCGGAGGTGATGCCGATGATGTCCGGGCTGGCCAGCGGGTTGCGCATCATCGACTGGAAGATCGCCCCGGACAGCCCGAAGCACGCCCCCACCGCCAGGGCCACGACGGCCCGGGGCAGCCGCAGCTCGTGGACGATGAAGTCGCTGGCCCGGGTGCCGCGGCCGGTCAGCGACATCCAGACCTGCTGCACCGAGAGGGGGAAGTCACCGACGGTCAGGGCCAGGCAGAACATGACGAGCAGGAACGCCACCAGCGCGAGCGAGACCACGAGGGTCCGGCGACGGAGCCGGTGCCGGACGCCTCGGACGACCGCTACGCCGGTGGTGTCGGCCGCCGCCCGGACGTCGTCGCGGGTGGGCCGGCGCCCGGTCATCACCGCACTCACAGCTCGGCCAGCTTCTTGCGGCGGACCAGGGCGATGAAGACGGGTGCCCCGAGGAACGCGGTCACGATGGCGACCTGCAGCTCGCCCGGCCGGGCCACCACGCGACCGAGGATGTCGGCGGCCAGCAGCAGGATCGGGGCCAGCACCATCGAGTACGGCAGCACCCAGCGGTAGTCGGGACCGACGATCATCCGGGCCACGTGCGGGATGGTCAGCCCGACGAACCCGATCGGACCGCAGGCGGCGGTGGCCGCGCCGCAGAGCAGCACCACCGCGGCGGCCGACACACCACGGGAGACGAACACGTTGGCCCCGAGACCGCGGGCCACGTCCTCACCGAGGGACAGCGTGTTGAGCTCCCGGCCGAGACACAGGGCCAGCAGGCAGCCGACGATCAGGAAGGGAGCGATCTGGGCGACTACCGAGGAGTCCCGCCCGGCCAGCGCACCGACCGCCCAGAACCGGAACTGGTCGAAGGTGGCCTGGTCGAGCAGCAGCAGGGCGCTGGTGACCGCACCGAAGGCCGCACTCAGCGCGGCGCCGGCCAGGGCGAGCTTGACCGGGGTGGCGCCCTCCCGCCCGAGTGAGGCGACCGAGTAGACGATCACCGAGGCGATCGCGGCGCCGGCGAAGGCGAACCAGACGTAGCCGAGGATGGAGGTGACGCCGAAGGCGGAGATGCCGATCACGACCAGCAGGGCGGCGCCGGCGTTGACGCCGAGGATGCCAGGATCGGCCAGCGGGTTGCGGGTGACGCCCTGCATCACCGCTCCGGCCAGGCCGAGGGTCGCGCCGACGAGGACGCCCAGGATGGTTCGCGGCAGCCGCAGCTCCCGGATCACCAGGCTGTCGGTGTCAGCGGGGTCGTAGCGGAAGACCGCGTCCCAGACCGCCGAGAGCGGGGTGACCCGGGCGCCGACGGCGAGACTGAGGAAACACAGGACCACGACGACCAGCGTGCAGATCAGCAGACCGAGGGTGCGGGACGAGGTGCTCCGGCGGGTGACCGGCGGCACCGGCGCAGTGCGGGTCTGCGGGACCTGTGTCACCGACATAAGGCGAGCCTAACCTAGTCTCGACCGAACACCGAACCTGTCCGGACCACCCGGGCCTCGTCGATCGCCGGCTCGTCCGCCCGGTGGTTGGCCGGCTCGTCCGCCCGGTCGTTGGCCGGCTCGTCCGCCCCGTCGCCCGCCCCGTCGGTCGCGGAGCCGGCCCCCGCGCCGTCCGGGTCGGGGTCTCCCCACCCCCGGTCCCGATCTCGGGCCACCAGCCGGCGGCTCTCGGCGTACCAGTCCCGCCACTCCTGCTCGGCGGCCTCGGCCTCGGCCTCGCGACGGCGACGTTCCTCGTCTGCCCGGTCCCGGGCGTCGGCGTACCAGTCGGTCCAGCCGTCCTCGGTCTCGCCGACCTCGACCGCGACCGGTCGCCGCGGCGTGAGTGTCGCGCGACCGCGCAGCACGGTGACGGCACGAGCCGCGACGGACCGGACCGGCACGAAGCCCAGGACGGTGATCGCGACCAGCACGACGAGACCCCCGGACGCCGACCAGGTCCGCGTCACAGCCATCCCGGTGGCGACCACCGCGGTCAGGGACATGCTGAGGACCACTGTCAGGGCGACGGTGTCGCCGAGGTCGCGCAGCCGCAGCCGACGCGCCCAGCCCAGTCCGGGCAGGACCAGGCAGACGAGCAGCGCGGCGGTCAGCCGGACGGCGGGAGCGTCGAGCGCCAGGGCCAGCGCGATCACCAGGGCACCGGCCACCGCCAGCACGTGCCCGGCGCCGAGGCGACCCCGCACGCTGTCACCACGACCGCGTCCGCGGCCGCTTGTGCTTCCGCTTCCGAGCACAGCCATGTCAGCGTCCTGCCTGGTCGGCCAGCACGAAGATCACGGCGTCACCGTGGTCGTAGGCCACGGTGAAGTCGGGCGACTGGCGCAGCGCGATCTCGATGTCCTCCAGGGAGCCGATCGGCATGGAGCCCAGGGTGTCGACGGCGATCTTCTGCGAGCGGGTGATCAGCACGTAGGCGTCGGTGTAGCGGGGGTCACTGAGCCAGTCGTCCAGCTTGTCGGCCGGATCGGCCAGCATCTCCCGCCAGGAGCCTTCCGGCTCGCGGTCGATCGGGACGTAGGTGAACCGCTCGTAGTTCTTGAACTGGGTCGGGTAGTTCCGGCTGCCCTCCACCAGCAGGGAGCCGGGCCGAGCGTTCTCCTGCACCCAGGTCAGGGCGCTGACCTCGCCCGGGGTGAAGTAGTTCTGCCGCTCCTTGCCGTAGTAGGCGAGCAGGAAACCCGGCACCAGCACGGCGGTGAGGGCGACGGTGGCGACCAGGTTCCGCCACGGGAAGCCTCGGCCGTCGCGAGGGAGGCAGGCAGCCGCGGCCAGGAACGCGATGAAGGGGGCGGCGAACAGGAAGGCGCGGAACAGCACCTCGCCACCGAAGCCGGTCATCAGCACGAGCATCCCGGGCAGCACCATCAACAAGACGGCGGTGACCCGGAGCCCGCGGACCCGCCAGCTGCGCCAGGCGCCGACCAGGGCCATCACGGTGGCCAGCACGACCACGCTGCGCCCGGCCCAGATCACCACCAGCTGGGAGCCCGCGGCGATGCTGGAGGTCTTCTCCAGGGTCTCGTTGGCGTTGGAGACCGGCTGACCCAGCCCGACCACCAGCTCCATGATGTTGGGCAGCGTGTAGTCCCGCGCGGCGGTGAAGGCCCAGGCGGCCACCAGGATCCCGCCGAGGACCGGGAGATACCAGCCGGAGGTCCGGCGCAGCACCACCAGGGCGGTGATGGCCAGCAGCAGCATCATCGGGGTGATCTGGTGGCTGGCGGCGACCACGGCGACGATCAGCAGGAAGGGGATCAGCTGCCGCTTCCTCAGGGTCGTCTTGCGGATCAGCAGCCCGATGCAGGCCAGGTAGAGCACGTACGCCATCGCCTGCGGCGAGAAGTAGTCCTGCCCGACCCAGTTGATGATGAAGAAGAAGAAGAGGCTGAGCCAGATCAGGCGCTTGCTGCGGGTCAGGCCGCGGTACACGTAGCGCAGCACGACCAGGTTCATCAGGTTGAACGCGACCGGGGCCCAGGTGGCGATCCGCAGCGCGTCCGGGCTCCCCGCCAGCGAGGTGAGCAGGGCGCTGGCCGCGAAGAAGCCCGGCCAGTTGTGGTAGATCTCGCCGACGGCGATGCTGGGGTCCACCGTGCCCGTACGCAGGATGTAGTCGACGATCCCGACGTGCTTGTACGCCCACGAGTAGCGCAGCGTGCCGTAGAGCACGGCCGGGGTGCCGTGGATCAGGAAGATGTACGTGACCAGGTAGAGGCCGAGGACCCACTCCCGCTTGTTGCGGTAGAGGCTGGCCAGGAAGCCCCCGACGAGCAGGAGCAGTCCGCCGGCGGTGGCCGCGGTGAACAGCGAGACGAGACCGAAGGAGCCCATCTCGCGTGGGTCGGCGCCGAGGAAGCCGAGGGTCCACAGCAGCGCCGCGAGCAGCGGCAGCCCGGCCAGCCAGCCCTGCGAGCGGAGCGCGGTCAGCAGCGTCACGCCGACCGGGCGCGGCGGCGAAGGGTCGGACCCGGCGGCGGTCGGCCGGTCGTCGGCCTTCTGGCCGGGGTTCGGCCGGTCGGCGGTCGGCTGGTCGGTGGTCGGCTGGTCGGTGGTCGGCTGGTCGGTGGGGCGGGCCCGGACGAGCGTGTCCGGACCCGGCGCGGGAGCGGCTACGACATCGGTCACGAGAACTGATTCGGAGCCGGACGGGGTCCCGGATGGGTCGGATCCACCAAACGGGCCGTCACGGGCGGTCGCTCGCCCGCGGCCCACCGGCGCAGCGGGCGGCCGGCTCGGGCCCGATCGGCTCGGGGGCGGCGAGCAGCTGCAGGATCGGCTTCACGTTGCGGGCCAGCCAGACCCGTCCGAGGTGGTCGGCCGAGGTCCGGTCCATCCCGGCGGTGACGTGCCGCAGCCAGGTGAGCAGCGCGAGGTGCTCCAGGGCGATGTGCGGGTTCGGCAGGTCGATCGACAGCTCGGCGAGCCGCCGCCGGACCTCGGCGGGACGGGCCACGACGTGGCGTACGGCGGCACCCAGCTCGACCGGCTGGGTGGCGAGCCACCAGTGGAGCAGGTCGACGTCGGGGAGACCCCCCGGCTCGGCGTTCTCCCAGTCCGCCAGGCCGGTGACCCGGACCTCTGCGTCCACCCCCTCCGTCGCGGTGCCGACGGACTCCAGGCCGAGCGCCGGGTCCACCCCCGACGCCGTCTCCTCGACCAGCACGTTGCCGGGCCAGAAGTCGCCGTGCACCCAGGACGTCGCGACCTCGCGGCCGGCCAGGGCGTCGTGCAGGAGGACCCGCAACCGCTCCAGGCTCTGCAGGTCACCGGGGAGACCTCGCAGACCACGGAGGAAGTCGAGCGGCTCGTCCACCCAGCGGGCCAGGGCCGCGTCGTCGACGATCTGCGTCACCGTGGTGGCGCGGTGGAGCGCGGTCATGGCTGTGGCGGCCGCCGCGCTGGTGGCGTCCTCGGAGAGTCGCCGGGTGGCGGCGTGGCCCGGCAGCTGGGTCTCGATCACCACCAGGTGACCCTCCAGCCGACCTTCCCGCACCACCCGGGGCAGCAGCGCCGCACTGGCGTCGTCGCCCAGCAGCACCCGGACCCGGGCCAGGCTGGCGACGTGCTGCTCCAGACCGTGCGTCGCCGCGGCGGAGGTGGCGATCTTCGCGATCAGCTTGTCCTCCCCCGACTGCAGGGCCACCACGAGGGTGTCGGAGTCCGAGGTCAGCATCGCGGCCGGGGTCGCCGGATCCAGGTCGCAGGCGACCAGCGCGGGTGCGAGCCGGCGGCGGATCGCCTTGCGGCTGCGTCGCCGGCGCAGGAGCCGGGGCAGCTGCTCGAGCTCGGCGACCACGCTGCGGAAGCCGCGCTCGGCGAACAGCCCGGTGCGACCGGTGAGCAGCAGCGCGGAGCAGACCACCAGCTGGGTGCCCAGGCAGGCCAGCCCCACGCCGGCGATGCCGAACGTGCCGAGGGCGAGCCAGCTGCCGCCGACGGAGCCGATGGCCAGCGCGGTGTAGACGACCATGATCGTGCGCAGGTCACGCCGGATCCGCGCAGTGGCGATGGAGATCCCGACGACGATCTGCGGGATCGCGGAGACCAGCAGCAGCTGCAGCACCAGCGTCCCGTTGGCGGCGTAGTCGGGCCCGAGCACGTCCAGCACCAGGGGCGCGACCAGGACGCCGACGATCGCGAGCGGGATCACCAGCCGGGCCGAGTTCCACAGCGCCTGGCGGGCCAGCGCCACCGTGCGCTCCGGGCGGCGGGCACCCTCGGCGACCAGCGCGCTGCCCACGTTGCTGATCACCAGGTAGAGGGTGTAGCCGATGGTGTTGGCCATGAAGTAGTAGGCGCTGGCCTCCGGTCCGACCTGGTTCAGCACCAGCAGGGTCAGCAGGTCCGCGGTGCCCATCCACAGCAGCGCCGCGAAGTGGTCGGCGGCCGCGAAGCGGACCAGCTGGGACACCGGGATGCTCGTCGGCGCCAGCCCCGCCGTCGTCCGGCGCAGGTAGCGCATGATCATGGTGGTCATCACCAGCACGGCAGCGGCGGCCGGCAGCGCCGCGGCGCCGAACACCGCCCAGCCGCCCGCGACGGCGAGCAACGGCAGCAGGGCGATCTTGGCGACCGCGCACAGACCGTTCTCCAGCGGCACCCAGATGGTCTGGCGCAGACCGACCAGCACGTGGTCCTGCAGGACGAAGATCACCCAGAACGCCGTGCCGATCATGAAGGCGAGGACGGCCGGCGGGGACGCGCGGAGGAACTCCAGCCGCGGCGCCCACAGCGGCTGACCGAGCAGGAAGATGCCGGCGGCCAGCACCGCGGTGACCGCACAGAGGGCGTAGCAGCTGATGATCAAGCGGCGGCTCGCCGCCCCGGCGGCGGGCAGGAACCGGATCAGACCGTTGCGCAGCCCGAGGGTGGACAGGTTGGCCAGGAGCGCCATCACCGACACCAGCGCGGCCCCGAGCCCGACGGTCGCGGTCGGCAGCCAGCGGGCGGCCATCGCCCAGAACACCAGGCCCAGTCCGGAGGTCAGCCCGGTGGCCAGGATCAACGCGTACGCGCTGCGCCGCATCGGGTCCCGGAGGTGGTCGGCGACGGCGGCGCCCAGCCGGGCGTGCCGGGGTACGGGAATCTCCATCAGCTCAGGCCCCCGTGCTCATCCGGACGTAGTCGATCTCGAAGGTGGCCGGGAAGGCCGTGCTCGCATCGGGCGGTCCCGGGTAGGCGCCACCGACGGCCAGGTTCATCACCAGGTACATCGGCTCGGAGGGCACCTGCTGGCCCGTCACGGTCCAGATCGGCTTCCCGTCCAGGGTGTAGACGAGCTTGCCGGGGGTCCAGATCACCCCGACGGTGTGCCAGTCCTCGGCCAGGTCCGGGTTGCTCACCCGGACCCGCCTGCTCGGCGAGTCCGCGTCCCGGTCCTTCGGGTGGTAGTGCAGGATCAGCTCGCTCGGGTCCTGACCGATCATCTCCAGCAGGTCGATCTCGGGGCGTGACTCCTTGCTGGCGGGCAGCAGCCAGATCGCCGGCCACAGGCCACGCCCGGCGGGTGCCCTGAACCGCGCCTCGACGGTCCCGTACGTGATCGCGACCTTGGCGTCGTCGTCGTCCGGGGTGGGACCGGTGGTCACCATCCCGGAGGTGAAGTCGTAGCTGTTGCCGTCGGACGCGTCGAACCGGTTCGGCGCGGCGGTCAGCCGCAGGGCGCCGTCGGCCACCGCTACCTGCTCGGGGCGATACCACTCGAGCTCGTTGTTGGAGGCGATGGTGCAGCCCTCCTTGTCCCACCAGTGGCAGGTGTTCCAGCGACTGCCGTCGAGGGTGCCGCCATCGAAGTTCTCGTCCAGCACGACCCGGCTGGCGCCGCTGGTCGTGGTCGGTGCCGGGTCGCCGGCCTGGCGCACGGCCACGGTGGCGATCACCGTCGCGAGGACGGCGACCACCAGCAGCCAGGGCCAGCGGCGGCGGGGGCGGGGGCGAGGGCGGTCAGTCACGGAATCTCAGCACCTTCTTGACCAGCGAACGGAGTCGCTGGTCGGTCGGGGTCCAGGGCAGCCGCTCGATCCGCAGCTCGGCGTAGTCGAGCGGACGGGCTCCGAACTTCTCCTTGAACTGGGCGAGCGAGGTCGACTGACCGGACTCGCCGAGGTGGTAGGCGGTGCAGCCCAGCTCGCAGGCGAGCTCGATCATCCGCCACTGCACCAGGTCGCCGGCGTAGGTCTTGTCGACCAGGTCCCGGTCCATCGCGGCGCGGGTGTCGTGCGCGGTCTGGCCGAGCAGGGTGATCGACCCGAAGGCCGGACGGTCGTCGACGTAGGCCAGGGCGATCACGAACGCCTTGCCCAGGTGGTCCGACATGGCCCGCAGCTTGCTCAGCGGGTCGCGACGGCGGGCCCGGAAGCGGGCCAGGGCCCGCGGTTCGTGCTGCCGCTCGGCCCAGCGGTCGATGGACAGCAGGTACAGCCGGTAGTAGTCCTCCAGCAGCGCCCCGGAGCGGTCGATCTCGACCCGGACCCCGGACTTCTCGGCCACCCGGGTGCCCCGGCGGGCCGACTTGGAGAACTGGCTGAACGCGTGCTCGGCGCCGCCGGTGAGGTCGATGACGTGCGCGCGGCGCGGGATGGTCAGGACCGTCCGGTCGCCGGCGACGGCCGCGTCCCAGGCGGTCCAGCGGGCGGGGTCGGGACGGAGGCCGATCCGCTGGCTGCGGGTCCGGCGGAGGTCGGCGATCACGGCGCGGAGGACGTCGGCGTCGGCGTCCGCGCCGACCAGGCCGCCGATCCCCCAGGACGGCGGGAAGCACTGCAGCCAGCCGCCCAGCCCGAGCGGACCCCGGCGGGCGACCAGCGGCAGCACGAAGGCGCGGCCGTCGTCGGTGACGTAGTAGCGGCTGGCGTCGGCGTAGCGACCGTCGGCACAGAGTGCGTCGATCCACTCCGGGGCGTGCTCGGGCAGCGCCCGGTCGTCGCCGGCCAGGGCCGCGCGCCACTCCTCCCGCGGCGCGGGGGTGATCACCTGCCTCATCGCCGACCCGCTCCCGAGGGGCGGGCCAGTCGACGGGCCTGCCGCCAGACAGCGGTCTGCCAGCGCTCCCGCGGACCGGCGGTGCGCACGCCCGTGCCGTCCAGCACCCGGGCGACCTCGGCGATCCCGAAGTCGGAGGTGACCGTCACCCGCGCGATGGCGTAGCGGTCGTCGTCGGCGTGGCTCACGGCGTTGCGGACGGCGGTGGCCGAGCGGTAGCCGGCGGCGATGACGAGCTCCTTGGTGGCCCGGCTGTGGTAGCCGTGCGGGTAGGCGAAGCTGTCGACGGTCCGGCCGAGCACCTGCTCGAGCACGTCCTTGCTGTTCCGGATCTCCTCGTACGCGACCGCGTGCGGCAGGCAGTCCAGGTGCGGGTGGGTCATGCTGTGGGCGCCGATCTCGCAGCCGTCGGCGGCCAGGTCCGCGATCTCGCGCCGGGACAGCATCGGCAGCGAGACACCGGCCGAGGCCAGCCACGCGCTGCGGCCGCCGAGGTCGCCCGCGGTGACGTAGAGGGTCGCGGCCAGCCCACGCTCGGCGAGCAACGGCCAGGCATTGGCGGCGTAGTCGGCGAAGCCGTCGTCGAAGGTGAGCACGACGGGCCGGGGCGGCAGCTGCCCGGCGGCGAGACCGGCCAGCATCGCGCCGACCGTGATCGGCTGGTAACCCTTCTCCAGCAGCAGATCCAGGTGCGCGGCCAGCTGGGAACGGGACACCGTGAATGGTCCGAACCGACCGGCCGGGGCGTCGCTGACCGAGTGGTAGAGCAGCACCGGGATGGCACCGGTGGCGGTCGTGACGCTGGACGTCTCGGTCATGGTCATGCCACCTCCCGACGAGCGTGGCGACGGCTGCGCAGGTAGCGGAACGGACCGGAGACCAGACCACGCAGCTGCTGCCGGCTCAGGTCGGCCGGGTACGCCGGCAGGCCGTCGGCCACGCGGGGCCGCACGATCCTGGTGGCCCGGCGCAGCGCCGTCGGCGCCCCCTTCGCCAAAGCGACCACCACCAGCGGGTCGGTGAGCAGGCAGCGCATCAGGTGCGCCCCCAGTCCGGCGCCGTACCCGTAGGTCTGGCGCCGTAGAGCGGCGTAGTCGGCGTAGTGCTGGTGCAGCACGATGGCGCCGGGCTCGTAGACGAGCCGGTGACCGCCCCGGACGACGTCGTAGAACGCCGCCAGGTCGTCCCCACCGAGCGCCACGGTGCCGGTGCCCAGGGCCGGGTCGAAGCCGCGGTGGGCGCGCAGGTAGTCGGTCCGGAACGCCATGTTGGCCCCGGACCCGAAGGCGCCGGCGGTGTACGGGAACAGCGGATCGTCCGGTCGGTGGTCACCGGCGTCGAAGACGCGCCGGTGCAGCCCCTTGTCGTAGGTGGCGTTGCCCTCCACCCACTGCTGCGGCAGCGTGTCCAGCGCCCGCGGGGCGATCAGCCCGGTCACGCAGGCGACCTCGGGATCGGCGAACCCGTCGACGAGCTTGCCCAACCAGCGCGGGTCGGTGAGCACGTCGTCGTCGGTGAACGCCACCAGCGGCGTCAGCACGTGCGGCAGGGCGGCGTTGTGGGCGCGGGCCAGACCCGGTCGGTCCTCGCGCACGTAGCGCAGCCGGGGCTCGGTCGCCGCCAGCTCCGCGACCAGCTCGGCGGTGCGAGTGGTGCTGGGGGCGTTGTCGACCACGACCACCCGCTCCGGCTGCAGCTCGCCGGCCAGCACCGAGGCCAGGCACTCGGCCAGCCGCTCGGGGCGCTCACGGGTGGCGATGACGACGGTCGCGTCGGCGCGGGGGGCCGGCGCCGACGGACCGCCGCTGACCGGCGGCAGATCTGCGGCGGGGCCGAGGCCGTGCCGAAGACGTGCGCCGACCAGCTCGGGGGCGAGGACGTCGCCGTCCAGGCCGAGGTGCACCTTGCCGACCGGCTCGCCGCCGCGGGTCACCAGGACCAGGGCCTGGGCGTACGGGGGCAGGTCGTCGCGTCGCGCGTCGACGGCCGGCAGCGGCCGGTCGAGGTCGAGCACGAGCGGCAGGACGGGGTCGACGGGCTGGGTGCCCGGGAGGGGAGTCGTCGGGCGGGCAGTCATCGGGAGGGCAGCCGCCGCGGTCGCGCGATGGCGCGGTGACCAGCGGGTGGTGAGGAAGCTGCCGGCGGTCAGGCCCAGGCCGGCGAGGATGGCGCCGGCGCGGGCGGCACCCGAGAGGTCGCCGCGCAGTGTGCTGAGCACGTTCGCGGCCACCGCGGTGGGCAGCACCCGGGAGACGTAGCTGGACTCTGCGGACAGCGCCGCCGACTGCCCCACGCTCCGCGACATCCGGGCCTTGGAGACGCCCTCGGCGAGGCAGCGGTCACGGAAGTAACCCCAGGAGGCCCGGGCGCCGGGCACGTGGTGGTGGACGACGGCGGCGGGCTCGTGCAGGAAGACGCCGTCGGGGAACAGCTGGCGGGCGCGGATGCAGAGCTCGGTCTCCTCGCACCCCGCCTGGTTGTCGCCCTGGCGGCCGAGGTCGGCGTCGAAGCCGCCGACCGCGTCCAGGACCGTACGGCGGACGGACATGTTGCAGCCCATCAGGTTGCGGACCGGAGCCCGGCTGGTCGGCTGTCCCCGGTAGCTGCAGCCGACGACCCAGCCGAACTCCCCGGGCCACCAGGACGGTGCCGCGGTCTCCCAGGTCGGGATGGCCGCCCCGCCGACCCCGAGCACGTGCGGGTCGTCGTACGGCGCCAGCAGGTGGGTGGTCCAGGAGGCCTCGGCTACGGCGTCGTCGTCCAGGAAGCAGACGACGTCACCGGTGCTCGCCTCGATGCCGGTGTTGCGGGCGCCTGACAGGCCCTGGGCGTGGGCGTTGGCCAGGACCGTGACGGACGTGTCACCGGATCCAGGGGCGAACGCGGCGGCGGCCCGCGCGAGCAGACCGTCGTGGTGGTCGATCACGACGACGATCTCCTCGACGGCGAGCCGCTGCGTCTGGACCGACGCCACCGCTTCGGCGAGCTGGTCCCAGCGCGCCTCGGTGTAGGCGCAGATCACCACCGAGGTCGTGCGGGTCATCACACCTCGACTTCGTGCAGCCGTGCCTCGTGCCGGCCGACCGACTCCTGCCGGGCGGCGGGTTCGTGCAGGAGGGCGGGCTTGCCCGAGGCGGCGGCGACCAGCATCCGGGACAGCGGCACCGTGGCCTCGGAGTCGAAGGCCGGGGCGGTGCGGGTCTCCTCCTCGATCAGGTGGACGGCGCTGCGCTGGAGGGTGCTGTAGCGGGCGACCGGACGGGGCACACCGAGCCCGGCGCGGGCCCGGCTCAGCCGGCGTCGCTCGCGGGCGATGGTGCGCAGCACGCGGGAGCCGTCCCGGAAGGTCCGCAGGTGGCTGTCGCCGTGGATGCGGGGGCTCTCGAAGGAGGCGACCTCGACGATCCGCAGGCCGGCGGCCAGGGCGCGGACGTTGAGGAAGGTCTCCACCTCGAAGCCGGGCACGCCGGGGGTGAATGCCGGGAGGACGTGGCGCCAGAAGGCCATGTACCCGTAGCACAGGTCGGAGTAGCGGCCGCCGAAGGTGACCCGGACCGCCTGGGTCAGCATGAAGTTGCCGAAGGTCCGCAGCGGCGTGAGATCGCTGCTGCCGCCACCCTGCAGGAAGCGGGAACCCTTGGCCACGTCGGCGCCGGCGTGCAGCGCGGCGACGAAGGTGGCGATGTCGTTCGGGTCCATGGACCCGTCGGCGTCCATCATCACCAGGATCTCGCCGCGGGCCGCCTCGAAGCCGGACTGCAGCGCGACGCCCTTGCCGGGGCGGGGGTCGTGCACGATCACGGCGTCCGGGCGCAGCTCGCGGACCACCTCGACCGTGCCGTCGGTGGAGCCACCGTCGACGATGACCAGCTCGTCCACCACGGCGGGCAGCGTCGGCAGGACGTGGCGCAGGTTGTCGGCCTCGTTCAGGGTCGGGATGATCAGCGACACCGTCGGGTGCGCCGACGGCTCGTTGCTCACGGTCTTGAGTCTGCGATGTCCGCCGTGCTGCGTTCCATTGGCTGTCGTGGCCACGATCCACTCCCCGAGTTCGTCGTCGTTGTCTTCTGGACTTGTGGTGTTCACCTGCAAGGTGCGCCCAGTCCGGTTCCCTGGACTCGTAGGACGATTCGGAGCGATCGGGGCGGCGGATGGGTGACGGCCCGGGGTTTCTTCAGAAACCGTCGTCGAGCTGGTCGGCCGGGGGCGGCGTACCGGTGGGCGGCGGGGAGCGGGGAGCGCGGGAGCGCGGGAGCGGGAGCAGGAGCGCGGGAGCGCGGGAGCGGGAGCAGGAGCGCGGGAGCAGGAGCGCGGGAGCAGGAGCGCGGGAGCAGGAGCGCGGGAGCAGGAGCGCGGGAGCAGGAGCGCGGGAGCAGGAGCGCGGGAGCAGGAGCGCGGGAGCAGGAGCGCGGCGAGGTTGGCGGCGGGGGCGCGGCCAGGTTCCCGACCGGGGGGCGCGGCCAGGTTCGCGGCGGGAGGCGTGTGGCCTAGGCTCACGCGGATGAAGGTCCTGGTCACCGGCGGTGCGGGCTACATCGGCTCGGTCACCGCGACAGCGTTGGAGGCGGCCGGTCACGTCCCGGTCATCCTCGACTCCCTGCTCAGCGGACCGGCGGCGTTCGTGACCGGCCGCCTCTTCTACCGTGGCGACATCGCCGACCGGGACCTGGTGGCGCGGGTGGTGGCAGATCATCCCGACCTGGACTGCACCATCCACATGGCGGCCCGGGTGGTGGTCGGGGAATCCGTGGCGCAGCCGTACCTCTACTACCGCGACAACGTGGCCAAGTCGCTGGAGCTCTTCGACCAGCTCACGGCCCTCGGCAAGCCACGGGTGGTCTTCTCCTCCTCGGCTTCGGTGTACGCGGCCGTCGAGGGGTTCGAGGTGTTCGAGGACTCCCCCACGCTGCCCGTCTCGCCGTACGCGCGGACCAAGCTGATGATGGAGGAGATGCTGACCGACCTGGCCGCCGCCACCGACCTGCGCGCCCTCGTCCTTCGCTACTTCAACCCGATCGGCGCCGACCCCGGTCTGCGGCACGGCATCTACGTCCGCGAGCCGAGCCACGTGCTCGGCCAGCTGGTGATGGCGGCCCAGGGTCAGCGGGACGCGTTCGCGATCACCGGCACGGACTGGCCGACCAGGGACGGCACCGGGCTGCGGGACTACGTGCACGTCTGGGATCTGGCCCTGGCCCACGTCCGGGCCGTGGAGGGCTTCGACTCCGCCCTGGACCGGGTGGGCGCGCCGAGCACGATCGTCAACCTCGGCACCGGGGACGGCGTGACCGTACGAGAGCTGGTGGCCACCGTGGAGCAGGTGCTGGGTCGCCCCGTCCCGACCCGTTCCGCCCCCCGACGGGACGGCGACGCCGTCGGAGGCTTCGCCAACGTGGACAAGGCCCGCGAGCTGCTCGGCTGGACCGCCCGCTCCACCCTGCTCGACGGGGTCGCGTCGGCCCTGCAGTGGGCCGACCGCCGCCAGGGGATCCTCGGCTACCCGTGACTCCCGGGCCCTCCTGACCGCCCGTGACTCCGCGGTCAGTTCCGGGCGGTCGGCGGCCGATCTGACGCCCGGACGTGACTCCGCGGCGGCATCGGGCCCACCCGGCCGCGCGACAGTCGACCGGACGTGACTCCGCGGCGACATCCGACCCACCCGGACACGCGACAATCGACCGGACGCGACTCCGCGGCGACATCCGGCACCCTGCCCACCCGGGGACGAGTCGCCCACCGGCACCAACCGCCCACCAGCCCCACCGCCCGACCACCGCCAGCGGACCTCAGCTCGTACGCAGGCCAGACTCCCGCGGCGCCGTCGGCCGGTAGAAGCGGTCCAGTCCGCGACGACGGGCCTGCCACAGCACCAGCCCCAACGCGATCAGGCTGAGCGCTGCCGAGATCGCGAAGGACAGCGGCGAGCTCGTGGTCTCGGCGCCCACGAGGGATTCGTCGAAACCGCCGACGGCGCTCACGACGATGTCGATGCCCACGTTGTTCACCGCGTGCATCACGATCGCCGCCTCCAACCCACCGGTCCGCCAGGTCATCACACTGGCCACGACCGAGAACAGCGCCAGGTCGGCCAGGATCCACGGGTCGGGGCTGCCGTGCGCCGCCGCGAAGGCAGCGGCGGCGATCACCGTCGGCACCAGGAACGCCACCAGCGGGCGGGCGAAGTAGGCGCCGATGTTCTGGGCGAGCCAGCCGCGGAACGCGTACTCCTCGGCCGCCGCCTGCCACGGCGTCAGCAGCAGGCCGATGATCAGCAGGGCCAACCAGTCGGTCGAGCGGGGTGACTGCGGTGGGTCGACGATCGTCGACACCGTCAGGTAGACCACCCACAGCGGCGCCAGCACCACGACGCAGCGGAGCAGCCAGCGCCAGCGCAGACCGCCCGCCACCGAGGACAGGAAGCGCGGCCGGATGCGGTGGACCGCCCAGATCGAGAGCATGGCGGCCGGGATGAGGATGATCAGGGAGAACATGAGGAACAGGTAGCCGCCGGGCTCGGTCACCGCACCCTCGGCCAGCTGCTCGTCCATCCAGAGCTCGATGTCACCGACCCCGGTCACCGCTGCGTACGCCATCGCCACCAGGAACGGCGTCACCGACAGGACCGCGAACAGAGCCAGGAAGACCAGCAGGGTGGCGAGCGGCCGCCACCGGGCCCGGGTCGGCCCGCGCAGCAGCTGGGGGTACTCGACGGGGGTCTCGGGCAGTCGTCCCCGGGGCGGGGTGGCGGGCACCGACCCCGTCGGCGTCAGCCCGTGGCCGGTCACCACCGGCCCGTCGGCCGGACCGGACGTCGTCGCGGCGAGACCCAGGTCGGCTCCCCAGATCACCTCGTCGTACGCGTCCCGGTCACCCGACGGTCGGAACGGCGGGATCGGGTCCCAGCGCGACGATCCTCCCGCCCCGAGCGGCGCCGAAGCCGTCCCGACCGGGTCCGGTCCGTCGGTACCAGAACCGCCGGTCGGCAGCTCGGCGCCGAACCGAGACCACCCGCCCTCCGAGGGAGGGCGGGTGGTCGAGGGCTCAGGGGCCCCGGTGCTCACCGGTGGGGGCCGTCAGGCGTGTCGGTCAGCTGCGTGCCTCACGCGTGGCCGCAGGCTCGCTCTGGCCCTGCTCGACCTGGTGCGCGTCCGGCGCCGCCGTGACGGCCTGGCCGGTGCCGCCGGTGTCGCCGTCGTCGGCGATGTCCACCGTGCGCTTGGTGCTGATGACGACCGCCACCACGATCACGATGACCGCGACGAGCGCGATCACGTACCGCACCGCCGACGGCGTGGTGCTCAAGGGCGACAGCGCCACGACGGCCGGGGCGATCAGCACCGCGACCAGGTTCATCACCTTGATCAGCGGGTTGATGGCCGGACCGGCGGTGTCCTTGAACGGGTCGCCGACGGTGTCGCCGATGATGGTCGCCTCGTGGGCGCTGGACCCCTTGCCACCGTAGTGACCGTCCTCGACCAGCTTCTTGGCGTTGTCCCACGAGCCACCGGAGTTGGCCAGGAACACCGCCATCAGCGTGCCGCAAGCGATCGCGCCGGCCAGGTAGCCCGCCAGGGCCGGAGCGCCGAGGCCGAAGCCGACCGCGACCGGCGCGAAGATCGCCAGCAGACCCGGCGTGGCCAGCTCCCGCAGCGAGTCCTTGGTGACGATGTCGACGACCTTGCCGTACTCGGGCTTGGTCGTGCCCTCCATGATCCCGGGGATCTCACGGAACTGGCGACGGACCTCGAAGACCACGGCGCCGGCCGCCCGGCCCACGGCGCTGATGGCCAGACCGGAGAACAGGAACACCACGGCCGCGCCGAGGATCAGACCGACCAGGGTCGGCGGGGCGAAGACGACCGCCTGCACCTCGAACTCGTTGTACCGCTCCGCGAGCACCCCGCTGATGGCGTCGGTGTAGGAGCCGAACAGCGCGGTCGCGGCCAGCACCGCCGTGGCGATCGCGATGCCCTTGGTGATCGCCTTGGTGGTGTTGCCGACGGCGTCCAGCTCGGTCAGGATCTTGGCGCCCTCGCCGTCCACGTCGCCCGACATCTCGGCGATGCCCTGGGCGTTGTCGGACACTGGTCCGAAGGTGTCCATGGCCACGATGACGCCGACGGTGGTCAGCAGTCCGCAGCCGGCCAGCGCGATGGCGAACAGGGCGACCACGCCGATGCCACCCAGCAGGTAGGCACCGTAGACGGCGGCCGCGATGACGATCGCGGTGTAGACCGCGGACTCGAGACCGAGCGAGATGCCGGACAGCACGACCGTGGCCGCGCCCGTCAACGAGGTCTTGGCCACGTCCTGCACCGGGCGGTGCTCGGTGCCGGTGTAGCGACCGGTCAGCGACAGGATGACGACCGCGAGGACGATGCCGATGACCACGGCGCCGATGGCCACGATCCGCGGGTCGTCGATCGGTCCGGCGAACACCAGACCCTCGACGCCGAGGCCGGCGAAGGTGGACGGGAGGTAGGCGAAGGCGGCGATCGCACACAGCACTGCGGAGATGGCCGCGGAGATGTAGAAGGCCCGGTTGATGGTCTTCAGACCACCCTCGTCGGGGCGGGGCTTGGTGAGGTAGATGCCGATGATGGCGGTGATCACGCCGATGGCGGGCACGATCAGCGGGAAGACCAGCCCGTACGCGCCGAAGGCGGCCTTGCCGAGGATCAGCGAGGCGACCAGCGTGACCGCGTACGACTCGAACAGGTCGGCCGCCATGCCGGCGCAGTCGCCCACGTTGTCACCGACGTTGTCGGCGATGGTGGCGGCGTTGCGCGGGTCGTCCTCGGGGATGTTCTGCTCGACCTTGCCGACCAGGTCGGCGCCGACGTCGGCGGCCTTGGTGAAGATGCCACCGCCGACGCGCATGAACATCGCCAGCATGGCCGCGCCGAAGCCGAAGCCCTCGAGGATGGTCGGCGCGTCGGCCCGGAACACCAGGACGACGATCGCGGCACCCAGCAGGCCCATGCCGACGGTCATCATGCCGACGTGCGCGCCGGTGCGGAACGCGATCCGCATGGCCGGGTCACGACCCTCGCTGCGCGCGGCCGAGGCCACGCGGACGTTGGCCTTGACGGCCAGCGACATGCCGAGGTAGCCGATCAAACCGGAGAACACCGCGCCGGCCAGGAAGGCGATCGAGCGGGCGATCTTCAGCGTCCAGGTGCCGAACTCACCGTCGTGCACCGGGAGGGCGAGGAGCAGCAGGAAGGCCAGGATCGCGAACACCCCGAGGGTGCGGAACTGGCGGGCCAGGTAGGCGCTGGCGCCCTCCTGGACGGCCAGGGCGATGACCTTCATCTTCTCCGTGCCGTCGTGCGCGGCGATGACCTCGCGCCGGAAGAGCCCGCCCATGATCAAGGCGATGACGGCGATGACCCCGACGACGCCGACCAGGGTGAGGTTCGGGCCGGAGAGGACTACTTCGAGTGGGATGGTTTCCATCAGGACCGGAAGCCCGGACATGCAACGTCCTCCTGCAGACATCAGTGTCGACTACGCATCCATACGGGCGCGACCGGCAGATTCTAGCCAGTTGAAGCACTGGTCTGCTGCCGGAACGCGAACAGTACGCGAGTTGTCCTTATTCTTCACAACTCACCGACGTGTGCCGGGGTGTCCCACGTCCGTGTCAGGCTGAGTCGGTGGCGACGGCACCCCTGCGAACCGACCTGCTGGAGGTCCGGCATCGGCGCGATCTGCCGCCCCGACCCGGTCGCGTCGCCCCGTGGCCGGTCTGGCTCCCTGTGGGAGCTCCGGCCCGGACCGCCGTCGAGCGGGCAGGCATCACCGAGCTGTGGACGCACCAGGTCGCGGCCGCGGACGCGCTGACCGCCCGCCGACACGTGGTGCTCACCACCGGGACGGCCTCGGGCAAGTCGTTGGCCTACCTGCTCCCGGTCGCGACGGCCGCGGTTGCCGCACCGGCCGCGGACGATCCCGTCCGGTGGCGCCGGCGGCCCGCGACCTCGCTCTACCTGGCCCCGACCAAGGCCCTGGCCCACGACCAGGCCCGGGTCTGCGCCGAGCTCGCCGTGCCCGGTTGGCGCGTGGCCACGGTCGACGGGGACACCGATCCGGCGGACCGGCAGTGGGCTCGTGACCACGCCCACCACGTGCTGACCAACCCTGACCTGCTGCACGCCTCGCTGCTCCCCCAGCACGCCCGCTGGGCCTCCTTCCTGCGTTCGCTGCGCTACGTGGTGGTCGACGAGTCGCACCGTTACCGGGGGGTGTTCGGGGCCCAGGTGGCCGCGGTGCTGCGGCGGCTGCGGCGGCTCGCCGACCACTACGGCGCCGATCCCACCTTCGCCGTCGTCAGTGCCACCAGCTCGGACCCGGTGGGCTCGGCGGCGGCGTTGACCGGGATCCCCGCCGACGAGCTGGTGGCGGTGCACGAGGACGGCTCCGCCCGTGGTCGGATCCGGATCAGCCTGGTGACATCGGAGCTGGCTCCCGAGGCGGCCGCCGCCGAGGTGATGGCCGAGCGGGTCCGCGACGGCGAGCAGGTGCTCACCTTCGTCTCGTCCCGCCGACTGGCCGAGGAGGTAGCCGCCGCCGGGAACGCGGTCGCCTACCGGGGCGGTTACCTGGCCTCGGACCGGCGGGAGATCGAGCGGGGGCTGGCCGACGGGACGATCCGCGGGGTGGCCGCCACGAACGCGCTGGAGCTCGGGGTCGACATCGCCGGGCTCGACACGGTCGTGATGTGCGGCTATCCCGGCAGCCGGGCCGCCTTCTGGCAGCAGGCCGGCCGCGCGGGCCGGCGCGCGGCCGACGCCGACGTGCTGCTGATCGCCCGGGCCACTCCGCTGGACGCCTACCTGCTGGACCATCCGGGGGCGCTGTTCGACCAGCCGGTCGAGGCGACCGTGCTGGATCCGTCGAGCCCGGCCGTGCTCGGGCCCCAGCTGGCGGCCGCTGCGCAGGAGCTTCCCCTGCGCGACGGCGACGACCGCTGGTTCGGCGCCACCACCCGGTCGCTCGTGCAGCGGCTCACCGACCGGGGGCTTCTGCGACGGCGTCCCGACGGCTGGTTCTGGACGTCCCCCGGCCGCGCCGTCGACCGGATCAGCCTGCGCAGCACCGACGCCCGCTCGATCGACATCGTGGTCGAGTCGACCGGTCGCGTGCTCGGCACCGTCGGGGCCGACGCCGCCGACCTCGTGGTGCACCCGGGTGCGGTCTACCTCCACCAGGGCGAGACCTATCTCTGCGACGACGAGGGCTGGGACCCGGAGTCCGCCGAGGCGCTGGTGCGCGCCGCCCGGCCGGGCTACCTGACCCAGCCACTGGTCGACGCCGACGTCTCCCTCGGTCCGCCGGAGGCACACCGCCCGGCGGGGGCGGGCCGGTTGACGTATGGGCTCGGCCGGGTCAGCAGCACCGTCACGGGCTACCTGCGCCGCGACGAGGTCACCGGACGGGTCTGGGACTCGACTCCGCTCGATCGACCGGAGCGCGTGCTGACCACGTCGGTCACGGTGCTGACCGTGCCCGGCGCCGGCGAACCGCTCTCCCGGACGCGACTCGACGCCGGGACCCACGCCCTCGAGCACCTGGTGACCGGTCTGCTGCCGGCCCTCACCGCCAACGACCGGTACGACGTCGGCTCGCACTCCTGGCTGAGCGAGGAGGGCGAGGCGGTGGTCGCGGTCTTCGACCGCCGCCCCGGCAGCGGCTTCGCGGCGAGTGCGTACGCCCGCGGCGACGCCTGGCTCACCGCGGCCCGCGACCGCCTCGAGCAGTGTGACTGCGTCTCGGGGTGCCCGGCCTGCGTCCTCAGCGCCGGCTGCACGTCGAGCCGTCCGCTGGACAAGGCCACCGCCCAGCGCCTGCTCGCCGTGGTGGCGCCCACGGTCGTCGACTGAGCGGTCGAGGTGCTGCGGCGCCGGGGCGGGGGCAGTGCTCGGGACCGCGGCGGGCCGGGTCCGGGGGGCCCGAGGTGGCCGGGCCGAGGTAGCCGGGAGCCGGGGGTAGCCGGGGGGCGGGGCCGAGGGCCCGAGGTAGCCGGGGGCGGGGCCGGGGGCCCGAGGCTCGGATCGCACGTGACGCTCGCTCTCCCCGGGGTGCTGGGGGCCCGGGGATACTGGAACGCGATGAGCTTCATGGAGATCTTCCAGCCCGGGCTGAAGCACCTGCGGGAAGAGCAGTACCGACGCCAGATGGACATCGCCTACCCCACCAACGGGGGAAACCCGCCGATGGACATCGACCTCGACGCGGGCACGGCCACCATCGTGGTGCGGGTCCAGGTGCCCGACCCTGGGAACGACGAGCCCGGGGACGACGAGCTCGAGGACGGGGCTCCCGGGCCGGCCTAGCCCCACCACGGCGTCGAACCCGGTCACCGCTCCCGCACCTCCTCCGCACCCGCGTACGCGGTGGCGCTCAACCGCCGGGGCAGTCCCGGGATCCGCAGATCCGTGGTCACCATCGCGGTGACGGTGACCACGAAGTCGATCTGGTCACCGACCCGCTGACAGGACGTGACCTCCGCCCCGTGGGCCCGGGCGTTGCGCCGAGCCGCGTCGCACGGATCGCCACCCTGCCCGGCCGTGGTGGCGCCGCTGAGGGCGGCCAGGTCGGCGGCGGCCCGGGCCCGGTGGCCGGCGATCACGTAACCGCAGACGATCATCGCCGTGTAGCCCAGCGTCATCACGACCACGCAGACGCCGATCATCAGCATCGAACCGCCGCCGCGTTCGTCGCGGACCCGCCCGGCGGCGCCGGCCCCGCTCACCGTGGTCTCTCCGGCTCGGGCACCACCTCGGCGCGCGCCCGGAGCGGCACCCCGACGAGCCGCGCCGTGAGCGGTCGGGCGACCACGCTGACCTGCACCCGGACCAGACCCGGACCCCTGGAGATCTGCACCCTGGCCCCGGCCGGCGCCTCCCGCCGGGCCCGGGCCACCGCCGCGTCGTCGCCCCGGGCGGCCTGCCGGGCCACCTCGGCGGCGGTGTCGATGCAGCGCACCTGCACGACCATCAGATAGAGGCCCCAGCTCAGCAGCAGCAGGATGACCAGGGCGGCGAGGGTGGCGACGGCCAGCTCGGCCGTCACCATCCCCCGTTCCCCGGTCCGGCGGGTGCCGGACGCCGTCGTCGACATGGCGCGGTCAGCGTCCGATCATCATGCCGCTGAAGGAGTTGATCAGCTTCAGGATGAACGCCAGCAGGGCGTCCTGCACCGCCCCGTTGGTGACCACCGCGATCAGCACCCCGGCGATGCCGATGGCGGCGATGATGCCGACCGCCCACTCGGCGCTCACCATCCCCCGCTGGTCCCGGCGGGCGACGTCCTGCCCCCGGTCTCGGCACGCCGGTCCCCGCGCGTGCTCCTGCCCGTCCGCCGCGCCGTCGACGATGCCCTCGACGACCGCGAGCTCCGTGTTTCCCATCTCGACCTCCTGACTTCCCCACCCCTCGGTGAGTCGCACCCGCCGTGGGTGCACCGAGAGTCTGTGGACGTCAGCCGTTTTCGTACGGGGTCGCCGACGATCTGTTGACGACGCTTCGCAGGACCTCCTGGCCTGTGGACAACTCCGCCGGACCGGGGTCCGCTCTGTGGTAGCGCGAGTTGCGCCCAGGCGACTCCGCTGGCGCGCGTGCGTGACCGCGGGGGTGCGTCACCGCTGAGGGAGTCGAGGGGCCGCGGCCGGGCCCGGTCGGACGGCGTGGAACAGCAGCCGGTGGCTGGTCACCGTGAAGGCGCCGCTGGTGCGGATGACCCGGTCGATCTCGAGCAGCTCCGAGCGGTGCCGGTCGACATCGAAGCCGGGGACCTGCCAGCTGACGGCTCGGAGCTGGAGCACCACGGCACCCACGTCAAGGTACCGACTGCCGGGCCACGCTTCCTCGGCCCGCACCACGTCCAGACCGGCCGCCTGCAGCTGGGCCGTCCCGTCCGCCGCGGAGGCCAGACCACCGACCGGCGGGGCCGCTCCGAAGGCGGCGTTGAGCTCGGCGTCGTTGACGGCGCCGACCTGCTGGGTCCACACGGACCCACCCGGTCGCAGCACCCGGGCGATCTCGGTCGGGTCGAGGGCCCCGTGGCGGTTGAGGACGAGGTCGAATGCGGCGTCCTCGACCGGCAGCCGGCTCGCAGTCCGCTCGCGCACCTCGATCCCGTACGCCTGCAGGCGCGCGCGGGCCACGGGGACGTTGGGTGCGTACGGCTCGACGGCGACGCTCCCGGCGGGAACGCCGAGGGTGGCGAGGACCTCCCCACCGCCGGTGTCGATGTCCAGCACGCGGGTGGCCCGGCGAGCGGCGGCACCGGCCAGCGCGCGGTAGTCCCACGGCAGCGGGTCGCTCCGTACCCGACCCTCGAGCCGGGAGAAGTCCCAGCCGGACAGCGGCACGGCAACGGCGTCGGCGATCAGCCGGTCGACGCCGGCTTGCGACGAACGGGTCATCGCGCCACCGTGCCACACCGTCCTAGGCGGGGCACGCCGCCGGTCGCGAGTGCTCGGCGTCGTGACCGACAGGCGTCGGCTCACGGGCGTCACCAGGTGAAGTGGTCACCAAGCGGAAGGTGTCACCGGCTCGGAGCGGTATCGAAGCTGCTGGCCGAGCTCGCTCGACGCCTGGAGGATGCCCTGGCACAGCGGCGGCGACGACTCGCGGTCGACGCAGAAGTGCTGGGCAGCTCAGAAGTGCAGGGCAGCTCAGAAGTGCAGGGCGTTCAGGACCGCCGACGCCACGGTGGGGACGATGCCGAGCAGTAGGAACGCCGGGATGAAGCAGACCATCAGGGGCAGCACGCTGCGGACCCCGACCCGCCGGGCCGCCTCCTCGACCTGTCCGTGCCTTTCCTCCCGGGCGACCTCCGCGTGGACCAGCAGGCTCTCCACCAGCAGGGCACCCGTCTCGACGGAGCGGGCCAGATCGAGGGCGGCGGCCCCGAGCTGCTCGTGCTGGGCCAGGCTGCGCCACGCCGAGACGTCGTCGCGACCGAGATCGGTCAGGCGGAGCACCTGTCCGAGGTCGTCGGCCAGCGGGCCGTCGATCACCTCGACCACCGCGCGGAGGGCCGAGCGCACCGGCAGCCCGGCGGCAAGGCAGGAAGCCAGCAGGTCCAGGGCCTGCGGTGTGTCCGCGATCCGCCGGTGCCGGGCGACCCGGGTCGCCGCCGGCTCCAGCCACCCCAGGGCCACGGCTCCGGCGAGGGTGACCACCAGTCCGCCCGCCACGGCCGGGACTGGGCCGGCCCGCCCGAGGACCGCCGTCACGGCCAGCCCCAGCATCCCGCCGCCCCCGAGACGGCGCACGAACGACGCGGCGTCCGCGCGACCGCGGAGCCACCGCGGCAGTGGGCGTCGAACCCCGGCGAGGGCGCTGGTGCGCGCTCCGGACGGCCAGACCAGCAGCACGGCCAGTCCCGCGAGCCCGGCCGCCACCGCCGCCCACGCGCTCACAGTGACTCCGCCCGGGAGGAGCGCAGCCGCTCCCGGGAGCGCATCGAGGGGTATCGCCTCGAACGGGAGCGCCTCGAGCGGGTTCATCCGGGCCGTCCCACCTGGCGGGCCAGTCCCTCGATCCAGAGCACGCCGCCCGCGGCCAGCACCGCACCTCCGACCAGGCAGGCCCAGCCCGGCGGCCCGTCGAGCAGGAACCCGATCGGGTCGCCACCCAGCAGGTAGCCGAGTCCGATGCCGCACAGCGGCAGCACCGCCATCACGCGGCCGGTGGCGCGCGGCCCAGCGAGCTCCGAGGCCACGGTGCGCTCGACCGACTGGTCCTTCCGCAGCGCGCTGGCGACCTGGTCCAGCAGGTCGGCCATCGGCGCCCCGGTCCGGGTGCCGACCTGCCAGGAGCGAGCCAGGTCCTGGAGCCCGCGGCAGCCCGGGCGCTCGGCCTGACCGAGCAGCGCCTCCACCACGTCGCCACCGTTGCGTTGCACCCGCGCCGCCACCGCCAGGACCGGGGCGTCCTCGGCGGCCAGGGACAACGCCTCCGCCGGGATCCGGCCGACTCGCACCTGGTTGGCGATGACCGCGCAGGCTCCGGCGACCTGCGCCCGGGTCAGGTGCTCGGACCGGGTCCGCCGGCCCAGGCCCACCAGGCGGAGAGCGGCCGCCGTCGCGATCAGCCCCGCCAGCCCGGCCGCGGCTGCGGACGGCCCCAGCACCACGCCCAGGACGCCTACCACGGCACCGGCCGCAGCGGTCAGCGCGACCCGGCGGAACCAGGCCCGGGCATACCAGGCCGGACCCTCGGTGGCCGGGTCCAGGCGTCGTCGTACGGGATCGGGGGGAGCCATCCACAGCCAGACCGCCAGCCCCGCACAGGCCAGTGCCACAGCACTCATCGATCGAGGATCCTCTCCAGTCGGGCGGCACCGGGTCCGAGCCGGGTGCGTGACCCCGAGCAGTCCAGCGCCGGCACGGTGCCCACCCAGCCGGTCGCGGGATCCCGTTCCAGGACGTGCAGCTCGCTCACCCGCCGCCGCCCGTCACGACCGCGACGGATGTGCACCACCACGTCGAGAGCCGAGGCCAGCTGGGCGTGCAGCGCCGGCCGGTCCAGGTGCCCGAGGGCGCCGAGCGCCTCGAGTCGGACGGGAACGTCCTCCGCCGAGTTGGCGTGCACCGTGCCGCAACCGCCCTCGTGGCCGGTGTTCATCGCCGCCAGCAGGTCGCAGATCTCGGCCCCTCGCACCTCGCCCACGACCAGGCGGTCGGGTCGCATCCGCAGCGACTGGCGGACGAGATCGGTCAGCGCGATCGCTCCCCGACCTTCGGCGTTGGCCGGTCGCCCCTCCAGACTCACCACGTGCGGGTGGTCCGGTCGCAGCTCGCGCGAGTCCTCGACCACGACGAGACGCTCGGCGGGCGGCACCAACGCGAGCAGAGCGGCCAGCAGGGTGGTCTTGCCCGAGCCGGTGCCCCCCGACACGAGGAAGGCGGCCCGGCTCTCGACGAGCCGCGTCAGCACGGCCGCCAGGCTCGGGCTCACCGCCCCGGTGGACACGCAGTCGGCCAGCGAGAAGGCCCGCCGGGCCGGCACCCGGAACGACAGGCAGGTGCCGGGCACGGCCTGGGTGGCCAGCGCGGCGTGCACCCGGGTGCCGTCCGGAAGCCGGGTGTCCACGAAGGGTGACGAGTCGTCCAGCCTCCGCCCGGTGGCGGCGGCCAGCCGCTGCGCCAACCGCCGGACCTCCCCGTCGTCGGCGAACCGGACGTCGGCGAGCTCAAGTCCCCCGCCCCGGTCCACCCAGACCTGGGTCGGTCCGTTCACCAGCACGTCGGTGACACCCGGCTCGCGCAGCAGGCGCGTCAGCGGCCCGGCCCCGACCATCTCCCGACGCAGGGCCTCGACGACGCCGAGCAGCGACTCGTCGGTGACCAGCCGGCCCTCCGCCCGCATGGCGTCGGCCACGTCGGCGGGCGTGTGGAGTCGCGGCAGGTCGGCCAGCCGTCGTCGGATCGGCTCGAGGTCCACCGGGCCGGTCTGCAGGACCGTGTTCACGGCGTACCCACCCGCCGCGGCAGCTGCTCCAGGATCTGGCGGCACGCCCTGGTCAGCGACGAGCGGGCCGAGCGACCGGGGGGCTCCCCTCGCTCGGCGCCGAGCCGGACGGTCTTCTCGTCGGACACGGTGGCCAGCACCGGCAGCCCGAGACTCTCCTCGACCAGCTCCGGACCGACGGCGGCGGACCGTCGACCTCGGAGCAGCACCTGCGCGGACGACTCCGGCAACCACGCCGCCAGCTCGCGGGCCGCGGCGAGGCCACGCAGGTCGGCGCGGACGACCAGCACGGTCAGGTCCGCGCGACGGGTCGTCTCCAGACCCACCGCGCTGAGCCAGCGCGGCACGTCCACCACGGTCAGGTCGTGGCTCCGGGTGGTCGACCGCAGCACCGCGGCCATCTGCTCCGGCCCGATCTCCTCGGCGCCGCCCCGGCCACCACGGCGCGCGGCCGCCAGCAGATCCACCCCGTCGACGAAGGGCAGCTGTCCGCTGAGATCACCCAGGTGACCACGGGCTCCGGCCAGGTGCGGCCAGCGCCAGCCGTCGACGTGCTCGGCACCGACCAGCAGATCCAGCCCGCCACCGAGGGCGTCCCCGTCCACCAGCACCGTCCGCTGACCCTCGGTGGCCGCCGTGACGGCCACGGCCGCAGCGCAGGTCGAGCTCCCCACTCCACCGGTGGACCCGACCACCGCCAGCAGGCGTCCGGCGCCGGTCCGCAGACCGGCCGCATCGGCGAGCGCTGTCGCGAACCAGGTGTCCGCCGACGGCAGCGGCGCCACCGCCGCCCCCAGCGGCACCGACCAGCGACACAGGTCGTCGCTGTCGTGGTCGTCACCGACGACGAACACGTCCGACCGACGGGGCAGCCCGAGCGCGACCAGCTGCTCGGCGCGGTCCCCGCCCACCGCGACGGCGGTGGCCTCCCGCCACACCGCCCTCAGCGCGCCGGGGTCACTGACCACCCGCGGCTCCATCCCCACCGCCGCCAGGGTGGCCAGCAGCCGGTCCAACAGCTCTTCGTCCGCGGTCAGCACCGCGGCGTACGCGCTCGCATCCACGTCACCACACTGGGGACGTCGGGCGATTTCGGACGGCCCGCCGGCAGATCTGTGGATGACGCTCAAGGTCGTCGTCGACCTGTGGACAACTCCCGGCGAGCGGCCCGGACCGGCCGGAGAAGTTGATCATGGAAAAGGTCCTGCCGGCGGCACTGCGCCCGCGCGCCGGTCCTGAGGATCTTCTTACCCAGAACCCTTTCCAAGCCGCCGCGTCAGGAGTAGAAAGGAACCCACGAACCAGCCCCTCGGCAGCGTTGAGTGCGAGACGAGTGGAACGACCACTCCGTAGTCGTCGATGACCGAGCCACGGTTCCGCACGGCACCTGAGCACCCACGCGGCGATCACCCATCCGAACTGGGCAGTTGAGATCCAGGCTTGCCTGGGCCAACACTTCACCGATGCACGCATGGTCACTCAGCTGGCGTGTCCGACACGACGCCCGTGCTGCGGGCGTCGTGTCATGTCAGAGCTCATCGTCGGTCAGCCAGCACTCATCGTCGGGCAGCCAGCACTCATCGTCGGTCAGCCAGCACTCGTCGTCGGTCAGCCAGCACTCATCGTCGGTCTGTCAGGTCCCACCCTCGGGGGGTCGCGTCGGGCGCTGCCCGCGACCGAGTCCTCAGCTCGAGACGCCGCCCACCACCGGCGAGGCCTCGGCCCCGTCCACCGCAGCCTGGGCGACGTGCAGGATCCAGGCGCGGACACCCGCCACGGTCCCGGACGCGTACCCGCTCAGCAGCGCGTCGTAGTCGTCCCGCCGTCGTAGATGACCCAGCTCGGTCACGATGACCCCGCGCGGGTCGAAGCCCGAGGAGATCAGCACCATCCGCTCCACCGCCCGAGCCACCAGACCGTCGGCCGAGCCGAACGGGGCGACGGTGGCGATCTCGGCGTGGGCGATGGCGGCCAGCACCAGCGCCGGGCTCTCGATCCGTCCGGTCAGCAGCTCAGCCAGCCCACCCATCCGCGAGGCGATCTCGACCCCGTCCCGCGGCCGACCCAGCCGGTCATCGGTCACCTCTCCGTACGCGGCCAGCGTGTGAGCCCGGGCCAACGCCTGCGCAGGGGCGACCCGCAGCACACCCGCCAGGGCGGGCACCTCGGTGGAGAGTCGGATGGCGCCCGCCGCCCAGCGCGCCGGGTCCTCGGTCAACCGGGCGCTGGCCCGGGCGCCGGCGAGCAGAGCCGATGCCACCTGGTCGCCGGTCATGGCCCGCAGGCCCCGATCGGTGAGCACCAGGTCGACGGCGGCCCGCGCCGCGGCGAGTCCCGACGGCACGCCCTCCAGCCGCGCCAGGTCGGTCAGCGGGTCGGGCACGACTAGAGTCTGCACCATGAATTCGGCACGCAGAACCCTCTATCCGGCGGCCGCGCCCGCGTGGATGGTGGGCGGCCCGCGGCGCCGCATCCTCGACCTGGGCTCGGGGACGGGCGCGTTCGCCCAGACCCTGGCCGACGAGGGCCACGAGGTGTTCTGCATCGACCGTGACCTCGACGGGGTCGCCGCCACCACGGAACGGCTCGGCACCCGGCTGCACGTGGTCGGTCAGGTCGAATCCCTGCCCTACCTGTCGTGCCACTTCGACGTGGTCACCTCCTCGCAGAACCTGCACAAGTTCGCTCCCGGACTGGCCCTGTCGGAGATCGCCCGGGTGCTCCGACCCGGCGGGCACCTGGCGGTGGCGTACAACACGCGGGACGACACGGTGCCCTGGGTGCGGCGGCTGACCGCGCTGCTCCAGCAGAACGACCCGCAGGCGATGCGGGGTGACTACGGCATCGAGTCGGTGGACGACGTCACCGAGAGCCCCTACTTCGGCGACCTGGTCCGTCGCGACTTCCGCAACTGGGTGCCGATTACCCGCAACGGACTGGTGGCCATGGTCGAGCGCCGACCGACCACCGCCCGGCTGGACCCGCCGAGCCGGCAGGCGCTGCTCAACGAGGTCGCCGGCCTCTACGACTCGATCGCGCGGCCACCGGAGCCGCTGCTGCTGCCGTACCGCGCCTCCTGCTGGCGGGCCGAGGTCGACCACACCGGGCTGGTGCTCGGCGAGGACGACCTGGACGTCGTCCAGATCCGTCTGTAGCGGGTGCCGGCGGTGATCACCCGGCCCCGGAGTTGATCACCTACCCGCGTGCCCGCACCACGATCAAGATCAGCATCCACCGACCCCTGGTCCGAGGCCCGGTTTAGTGCGTAAAGTGCCGTCCAACCACCAACGGAGGTGACGGTGACCGACGACGCGAAGCCAGGGTCCGACCGGGATCTTCCCGCGACCCCCGATCAAGAGGTCTACCTCGAGATCTCCCGCCAGCAGGACTTCCTCGAGCTGCGCCGGCGCTACGCCCGGTTCGCGTTCCCCGCCACCGCGGCCTTCATGGTCTGGTACATCACCTACGTCATCTGCAACAACTGGGCCCGCGACTTCATGAACACACCAGTGATCGGGCACATCAACGTCGCTCTCGTCTTCGGGCTGCTCCAGTTCGTGTCGACCTTCCTGATCGCCTGGCTCTACTCCCGGCACGCAGCCAGGTCGCTGGATCCGTTGTCCACCCGGATCCGGGAGGAGTTCGAGGGGAGGACCGGACGATGATCAGCACGCTGCTCCCGCTGGCCACCGGCGGCAACCAGTACCTCACCATCGGCCTGTTCCTGCTCGTGGTCGCCCTGACGCTCTACATCACCTTCTGGGCCTCGCGCAGCAACAAGACCACCACCGACTACTACGCGGGCGGTCGCAACTTCTCCGGCTTCCAGAACGGGCTGGCCATCGGCGGGGACTACATGTCGGCCGCCTCGTTCCTGGGCATCTCCGGGTCGATCGCCCTGTACGGCTACGACGGCTTCCTCTACTCCATCGGCTTCCTGGTCGCGTGGCTCGTCGCCCTGCTGCTGGTCGCCGAGCTGCTCCGCAACTCCGGCCGCTACACGATGGCCGACCAGCTCGCCTACCGGATGCGGCAGGCGCCCGTCCGCAGCGCCGCCGCCGCCTCCACGATCGTGGTGTCGATCTTCTACCTGCTGGCGCAGATGGTCGGCGCGGGCAGCCTGGTCGGGTTGCTGCTCGGGGTGAGCTCGCCGTTGATCAAGAACCTGGTGATCGTCGGCGTGGGTATCCTCATGATCATCTACGTCACCCTCGGCGGGATGAAGGGCACCACCTGGGTGCAGATCGTCAAGGCCGTGCTGTTGATGGCCGGCACCTTGTTGATCACCATCCTGGTCCTGGCCCAGTTCGGGTTCAACCTCTCCGAGCTGCTCGGGGCCGCAGCGGAGAAGTCCGGCAAGGGTGAGGCCTTCCTGCAACCCGGACAGCTCTACGGCAAGGACCTGACCGCCAAGTTCGACTTCCTGTCCCTCGGCCTGGCCCTCGTGCTCGGCACCGCCGGTCTGCCGCACATCCTGATCCGGTTCTACACGACGCCGACCGCCCACGCGGCCCGCAAGTCGGTGCTGTGGGCCATCGGTCTGATCGGCGCGTTCTACCTGATGACGCTGGTCCTCGGCTTCGGCGCCGCCGCGCTGGTGGACACCGGACCCGAGAGCCAGATCGCCAAGTCCTCGGGCAACCTGGCCTCACCGCTGCTGGCCCAGGCGGTCGGTGGCGGACCGGACAGCCTGGGCGGCTCGGTCCTGCTCGCCCTGATCTCGGCGGTGGCCTTCGCCACCATCCTGGCCGTGGTCGCCGGCCTCACCCTGGCCTCGGCCTCCTCGGTCGCCCACGACCTGTACGCCAGCGTGTGGCGTCGCGGCAAGGCGTCGGAGGCCAGCGAGCTGATCGTCGTCCGCATCGCCGCGCTGGTGATCGGGGCGGTGGCCATCGCCCTGGCCATCCCGGCCCAACGTCTCAACATCGCCTTCCTGGTGGCGTTGGCCTTCGCGGTCGCCGCGTCGGCCAACCTGCCGGCGTTGATCTTCAACCTGTTCTGGAAGCGGTTCAACACCGCCGGTGCCTGCGCCAGCATCTTCGGTGGCCTGATCGCCGCGGTCGGGTTGGTGATCTTCTCCCCGGTCGTCTCGGGCACGGCGACGTCGCTGATGCCCGACGCCGACTTCGCCTGGTTCCCGCTGCGCAACCCGGGGCTGATCTCCATCCCCATCGGCTTCCTCTGCGGCTTCCTCGGCACCGTGCTGAGCAAGGACACCGCCAGCCAGGACCGCTATCCCGAGCTCCAGGTCCGCTCCCTGACCGGTGCCGGTGCCGAGAAGGGCGGTGTCAGCCACTGACGGTGTTGTCGCCAGCATCCCGTCGCCAGCATCCCGTCGCCAGCATCCCGTCGCCAGCATCCCGTCGCGAGCGACCGAGAGCGGAGCGACGGACTCCGTCTGGAGTGACGAGAGCGCAAACACGCTTTTCGTTTGCGTGCGAGGAGCGAAGACGGAGTCGGTGGAGCGCAGCGAACAGCGAGTGACGACTAGCGCCGATGCCGGGCCACGAACCGGAAGCGGTCGCCGCGGAAGACCGAGCGGGTGTGCTCCACCGGGCGCGCACCGGCCCAGGCGGTGCGCCTGATCAGCAGCATCGGCAACCCGGTGTCCACACCGAGCAGCTGCGCCTCGCCCGGTGAGGCCAGCGCCGTCTCGATCGCGTCCTCGGCGTCGGTGAGCTCGATCCCGTACGCCTCGTTGAGGGTCCGGTAGAGCGAGCCCCGTCGGGCCAGCTCGGCGGCCAGTCGCGGGTAGGCACCGATCAGGTGCGCCACCTCGTGGGCGATCGGCTCGTCGCTGACGATCCGCAACCGCTCGACCCGCTGCACCTTCGTCCCCACCGCCACGTCGAGGGCCCGGGCGGTCTCGGCGTCGACCGGCACCCGGGAGATGTCCAGCACCTCGCTGCGGGCGTCGTCGCGTCGCCCGCCGATGTCCTCGGTGAACGAGCTCAGCTGCCGCAGCTGGATCACCTTGGGCTCGGAGACGTAGGTGCCGCTGCCCTGGGTCCGCTCCAGCCGCCCCTCGACGACCAGCTCGGCGATCGCCTGCCGCACGGTGGTCCGGGACACCGCGAAGCGGTCGGCCAGGTCCCGCTCGGTCGGCAGCACCGCGCCCACCGCGGCCCCCTCGATCAGCCGCAGCAGCTCCCCCTTCAGCTGGTAGTACTTCGGCACCCGCACGGCGTCGGTCACGGTCCTCCGTTTGACGGCACAAATTGGTCTATGCCAATCTTAGCCACAGTTGGTCTGAACCAATCAACCCGTCACGAGGAGACACCCCGACCATGTCGCAACCCGGAGCCCTGATGGCCGCCGAGATCGTCGAGCAGCCGGACGCGTGGCGGCGGCTGCTGGGTGACGGCCGGGGGCAGGTCACCACCGTGGCCGAGCGGATCGCCGCGTACGCACCGACGATGGTGCTGTTCGTCGCCCGCGGCACCAGTGACCACGCCGCGCTGTACGGCAAGTACCTCGTCGAGATCGTGGCGCAGCTGCCCGCCGGTCTGGTCTCGCCGTCCACCATGACCGCGTACGGCGCCCGCCCCCGCCTCGACCGGGTGCTGATGATCGGTGTCAGCCAGTCCGGCGGATCGCCCGATCTGGTGCAGTCGCTCGAGGTGGCCCGCGCGCAGGGCGCCCTGACCCTGGCCGTCACCAACCAGCCGGGCTCACCGCTGGCCCGCGTGGCCGAGCTGGAGATCGACGTGAGGGCGGGCAAAGAGCGGGCGGTCGCCGCGACCAAGTCCTACACGGCCCAGCTGCTCGCGCTCTACCTGATCATCGACCGGCTGCGCGGCGGCGACGGCTCGTCGGCCGAGGCCCTGCCCGCGCTGGCTGAGCAGGTGATCACGAACGACCACCACGTCCGCGAGCTGGCCCAGCGCTACCGGTTCGCCTCCCGGCTGGTGACCACCGCCCGCGGCTACTCGTACGCGACCGCCCGCGAGGCCGCCCTCAAGCTGATGGAGACCTCCTACCTCGGCGCCCAGGCGTTCTCCGGCGCCGATCTGCTGCACGGCCCCCTGGCCATGATCGACCCGCAGGTGCCGGTGCTGACCGTGGTCGCCCCGGGGGTCGGCGGCGAGGCCATGCAGCAGGTGCTGCCGCGGCTGGCCGAGGTGGGGGCCGACGTGTTCTGCGTCGGGTCGCCGTCCGCCGTGGCCGCGGCCTCGGTCGGGGTGGCCCTGCCGGCGGAGGTGAGCGAGGAGCTCTCACCGCTGCTGGAGATCATCCCGTTCCAGCAGCTGGCCCTGCACCTGGCGCTGGCCCGGGGCGGCGACCCGGATGCCCCCCGCGGACTGAAGAAGGTCACCGAGACCCTCTGAGCCTCCTACTTCTGGAGCACCAGCATCAACAATCGTGGACGCCGGCACAAAAGTCGGGGTGGGCTACCGCAGCTTGAAGGCGAGCTCGGTCTCCCAGTCGTTCTGGTCGGGGACCTCGACCGGGTCGGAGTAGTACCACTCGGTCCGACTCGCCCAGGTGTGGCCCTCGGGGGTCTGCCACTCGTCGAACTCCAGACCCTGCGACTCCGCCCAGGCCAGCAGGTCGGTAGTGGCCTGCATCAGGGAGTCGGGGTGGCCGTGGTGGCGCACCACCACGTAGCGGCCGGCCGGCAGCTCGCCGGTCCGGACCGTGTCGTCGCCGTCCACCGACGCGGCGATCGGCACCCCGGCCTCGAGGTGCATCGGGCCGGGCATGTTGATCACGTCGTACTTGAAGAAGACCGGTCCGACGGGTTCGATCCCGCGCCGACCGAGCCAGCCGAAGACCTCCCCGAACCGGTCGGCGATGACGTCGAACCTGTCCATGTAGACGCTGTCGTCGCTCACGTACGCGTACGGCTGGGCCGCCCGCTCCTCCACCCGGTACGGGCTCTCGTCGCTCATACCGCTATGACCCGGTGGCCTCGTCGAACTCATCGGCTGCCGCCCGGCCCGTGGTCAGCGACGCCAGCAACAGCCCCGTGATCAAGGTCCGGTACTGCTGCGGGCTCTGGCCCTCGACGCGGACGAACCGGTCCCACAGCTCCACCGACCCGATGGCGGTGGCGCGGCGGACGAGCTCGTCCGGCGGTACGTCATCGCGGAGCCATCCCTGGGTCCGCCACCGCTCGAGGGCGATCCGCGTCTGCTCCGCGATCTCCGCGGTCAGCCGACGGAGCTCCGCGGCGAGCGTCGCGTCGTTCCGCGAAGCCTCGGAGAAGGCCATCCACACCCCGTGCGACCGCTCGTTGACCACCGCCAGCACCTCCGCGCTGCGGCGGGCCGCCTCGGCGGCGCTCGTCGCGCCCGTCAGCTGGCGCCCGAGCTCGGTGTCGGCGACGGCCGTCCCGGCTTCGGCGCCGAAGGAGACGAGGTCGAGGGCAGCTCGGAGCAGCTGGACCTTCGGTCCGTGGTTCTGCACGGTCTCGGTGGAGACACCTGCCCGCCGGCCGACCGCCGGCAGCGTGGTCCCCGCATACCCCCGCTCGGTGAACAGGTCGGCCGCCGCCCGCACCACCCGGTCGCGGGTGTCGGCGGCCTGCTGGGACCGCAGTCGGGAGACGTAGCCGCGGGGGCCCTCGGCAGCCGACGTATCAGCGGAAACCATATTGACTCCTGTGTACCTGTACTCAATAAACTAGTCCCGTACCGAAAGGTACCAAAGGACGTCGTCCGCACAGGAGAACCGTCATGCCGAACCACCTCATCGCCGCCGTCCCGATCCACGGCCACGTGGCACCGCTGCTGCCGATCGCCGCTCAGCTGGTCGGGCGGGGCGACACCGTACGGTTCCTCACCGGCTCGCGGTTCGCCGCCGCCGTGACCGCCACCGGGGCCACCCACGTCCCGCTGCCGACCGAGGCGGACTTCGACGACCGCGACGTCGCCGCTCGCTTCCCGCAGCGCGAGGGCCTGTCCCCGCTCGCCGCGATCGCCTTCGACATCGAGCACATCTTCATCCGGCCCGGGGAGACCCAGTACGCCGCCGTGACCGCGCTGCTGGCCGCCGCCCCGGTCGACGCCGTCATCGTGGATCCCCTGTTCCTGGGCGGTGCGCTGCTCACCGAGGTGCCGGCCGACCAGCGACCGCCGGTCCTGGTGGCCGGGGTGGTGCCACTGGCCCTCCCCGGTCGCGACCTGGCCCCGTTCGGTCTCGGGGTGCCGCCCCTGGCCGGCCTGCTGGGACGGGTCCGCAACGGCGCGCTCCGGGCCGTCAACGCCCGGGTGCTGAAGAGCGCCGAGGCGGCGGGCGCCGCGATCGCGAGGCGCGTCCACGGCCGGAGCGGCAGCGGTCCGATGATGGACTGGCTGAGTCGGGCCGACGCCGTGGTCCAGCTGTCGGTGCCGTCCTTCGAGTACCCGCGACCCGACACCGCCACCCGGCTCGAGTTCACCGGCATGGTCACCACCTCGTCGGCCGTGGAGCACCCCCGGCCGGCGTGGTGGTCCGATCTGGACGGCTCGCGCCCGGTCGTCCACGTCACCCAGGGCACCATCGCCAACGGCGACCTCAGCGAGCTGATCCTGCCGACCGTGCAGGGGCTCGCCCACGACGACGTCCTCGTGGTTGTGGCCACCGGCGGCCGACCGGTCGCCGACCTCGGGCCGCTGCCGGCCAACACCCGCGCCGCGGAGTTCCTGCCGTACGCCGAGCTGTTCGCGCGGACCGACGTCTTCGTCACCAACGGCGGGTACGGGGGCGTCCAGTTCGCCCTGGCCCACGGGGTCCCGGTGGTGATCGCGCCGGGCAAGGAGGACAAGGTCGAGGTGGCGGCCCGGGTCGTCTGGTCGGGCACCGGGGTCAACCTGCGTCGGCAGCGACCGACCGGCGCTCGGGTCCGGCGAGGCGTCCGGCGGGTGCTCACGGACCCGCGCTTCCGTACCGCGGCGTCCCGGATCGCCGCCGAGCTGGCGGCAGCACCGGGTGCGGCCGGCTTCGCGGCGGTGGTCGACGACGTCGTGGCCCACCATCCGAGGCCCGCCGCCGACGGTGCGACCCCGGTGCAACGCGAGGTCGCATAGGCTCACCTCCAGCCCGCCACACCTCGATCACGCATGCCGCTGACGGTGCGGCCGGGCCCTGCCCGTGCACCGTCGACGTGGAGGTTTCGCTGTGAGTGATGAGGTCCGGTCGTCCCAGAAGGCACAGTCCGACGAGGGGGGCCTGTCCAACCTGTCGCACGAGGACCGGCGGTTCCCGCCGCCGGAGGAGCTGGCCGCGTCGGCCAACGTGACCGCGGCGACGTACGAGCAGGCCGCCGCCGATCCGGACGCGTTCTGGGCCGAGCAGGCCAAGCGGATCAGCTGGGAGACCGAGCCGACCGAGGTGCTGGACTGGAGCAACCCGCCGTTCGCCACGTGGTTCGCCGACGGCACGCTCAACGCGGCGTACAACGCCTGCGACCGGCACGTCGAGGCCGGCCACGGCGACCGGGTCGCCTTCTACTTCGAGGGCGAGCCGGGTGACACCCGCGAGATCACGTACGCGCAGCTGACCACCGAGGTGAAGCAGGCTGCCAACGCGCTGATCGAGCTGGGGGTGGAGGCCGGGGACCGGGTGGCGATCTACCTGCCGATGATCCCCGAGGCGGTCGTGGCGATGCTGGCCTGCGCCCGGATCGGCGCCCCGCACACGGTCGTCTTCGGTGGCTTCTCCTCCGACGCCCTGTCCTCGCGCATCCTGGACTGCGGGGTCGAGGTGGTGATCACCGCCGACGGTGGCTACCGCCGCGGCGCGCCGTCCGGGCTCAAACCCGCCGTGGACGAGGCCCTGACCAAGTGCCCGGACGTCCGCCACGTGCTGGTCATCCGGCGGACCGGCCAGGACGTGGAGATGACTGAGGGCCGGGACCTGTGGTGGCACGAGTTCGTCGGGCAGCAGTCCGAAGAGCACACCGCGGAGGCGTTCCCGGCCGAGCACCCGCTCTACATCATGTACACCTCAGGCAGCACCGGGAAGCCCAAGGGCATCCTGCACACCACCGGGGGCTACCTGGTCGGCACCTCGTACACGCACTGGGCGACCTTCGACCTGAAGCCGGAGACGGACGTGTTCTGGACCGCGGCCGACATCGGCTGGGTGACCGGGCACTCCTACCTGGTCTACGGGCCGCTGGTGAACGGCACCACCTCGGTCATGTACGAGGGCACCCCGGACACCCCGCACAAGGGCCGTTGGTGGGAGATCATCGAGAAGTACCGGGTGACGATCCTCTACTGCGCCCCGACCGCGATCCGCACCTTCATGAAGTGGGGTTCGGAGTTCCCCGAGCAGTTCGACCTGTCCTCGCTGCGGATCCTCGGCTCGGTGGGCGAGCCGATCAACCCGGAGGCGTACGTCTGGTACCGCCACGTGATCGGCGGCGACCGGACGCCGGTGGTCGACACGTGGTGGCAGACCGAGACCGGCATGCACATGATCTCCCCGATGCCCGGCGTCACCTCGGGCAAGCCCGGGGCGGCCATGACCCCGGTGCCCGGCGTCAGCGTGGACGTGGTCAACGACGAGGCGCAGTCGGTCCCGAACGGCTCCGGTGGCTACCTGGTGATCACCAAGCCCTGGCCGTCGATGCTGCGCACGCTCTGGGGGGACGACCAGCGCTTCGTGGACACGTACTGGTCCCGGTTCGCGGGTCTCTACTTCGCCGGCGACGGGGCCAAGCGGGACGACGACGGGGACATCTGGTTCCTCGGCCGGGTCGACGACGTGATGAACGTGTCCGGTCACCGGATGTCGACCACCGAGATCGAGTCGGCGCTGGTCTCCCACCCGAAGGTGGCCGAGGCGGCCGTGGTCGGGGCCAGCGATCCCACCACCGGGCAGGCGATCGTGGCGTTCGTGATCTTGCGCTCCGAGGCCGGCGACGGCGGGCCGGACGTGGTCGCCGAGCTCAGGGCCCATGTGGCCAAGGAGATCGGGGCGATCGCCAAGCCGCGGCAGATCATGGTCGTGGAGGAGCTGCCCAAGACCCGGTCCGGCAAGATCATGCGCCGGCTGCTGCGCGACATCGCCGAGCACCGTGAGGTCGGTGACGTCACCACCCTGACCGACTCCTCGGTGATGAGCTTGATCAAGGACAACATGGACAAGCCGGCGGCTGCGGCCGAGGGGTAGGCCCGGCCGACCTGCTCGGGTTTGTCGGTTCTGCTCGGTCTATAGACCGAGCAGAACCGACGAACCCGAGCAGATGTGGCGGACGGAGCCGGCGGGACGGACCGGTAGGGTCGTCCCCGGTGTGCCGGGAAGTCTGGTCGGCGTCCTGTTCGTCGACCCCAGGAGTCACCATGACCAGCGACCGTCCCCGGGTGGTGCTGTTCGGCCGCAACGCCGACGACGCCGACACCATCGCCGTCACCGACGTCCTCCGCCAGGAGACAGTCGGTGGGGCCCTGATGCTCACGGCGGCGGTGGTGGCCGTGGTGTGGGCCAATCTCGGTCCCGACAGCTACCAGCGGCTGCTGCACCTGCCGCTGGGACCGCTGGACCTCGCGCACTGGGCCGCCGACGGGCTGCTGGCGATCTTCTTCTTCGTGGCCGGTCTCGAGCTCAAGCGCGAGCTGACCGTGGGCGCCCTGAGCAAACCCGCGGAGGCCCTGGTCCCGATCGTCGCCGCCCTGTGCGGCATGGTCGTGCCCGCCCTGATCTACGCCGGGATCAACCTGGCGCTGCCCGACGGTCGACCGCAGGGCTGGGCCATCCCGATGGCCACCGACATCGCCTTCGCCCTCGCGATCCTGGGTCTGGTGGGGTCGAAGCTGCCCACCGCCCTGAGGGCCTTCCTGCTCACCCTGGCCATCGTCGACGACCTGGGCTCGATCACCGTGATCGCGATCTTCTTCTCCCACGGCTTCTCCCTGCTGTGGTTCGTCGGCGCCCTGGTCTGCGCCGCCCTGTGGGCCCTGTTGCAGTGGCGCCGGATCTCCGGCTGTTACGTCTACGTCCCGCTGGGCCTGCTCTGCTGGTGGTGCATGTACAGCAGCGGCATCCACGCCACCGTGGCCGGTGTCGTGCTCGGGCTGCTGACCTCCTCGTCGATGAGCAAGGGGCCCTCGTACGTGGACCGCTGGGAGCACCAGTGGCGGCCTCTCTCGGCCGGCTTCGCCGTGCCCGTCTTCGCCCTGTTCGCCGCCGGGGTGCCGGTCTCGCTGGACCGGCTCGGGATCGTGTTCACCGATCCGGTGGGTCTCGGCGTGGTGATGGGGCTGATCGTGGGCAAGGTGGTCGGGATCCTGGGCGGCTCCTGGCTGACCGCGCGAGTCACCCGGGCCGAGCTGGCCGGCGATCTGAGGTGGAGCGAGATCGCCTCGCTCTCCCTGCTGGCCGGTGTCGGTTTCACCGTGGCGCTGCTGATCGGCGACCTGGCCTTCGAGGGTGACCCGGCGACGCAGGAGGTGGCCAAGACCGCCGTCCTGGTGGGCTCGGTGATCGCCGCCGTCCTCGCCTCGATCTCCCTGCGTCGACGCACCCGCGCCCGGCTCCGGGACTGAACCCGACCCCGACTGCACGAAGCACCGGTCGCCGACCGTTAGGCTCAGCCTCGGAACAGCGAGAGGAGATCGTCATGGCTGACCGCAAGATCGCCGACCTGATCAAGGACATCCGGGGTGATGTCCAGCTGCTGGTCAACGACCAGGTGGCGCTGGCGAAGTCCGAGCTGACGCCGGCCGCCAAGAACGCCGGCATCGGTGGTGGGCTGTTCGGAGCGGCGGGCTACTTCGGCATCAACGCCGCGACGCTGCTCTACGTGGCCGCCGCGTTCGGCCTGGCCGCCCTCGGCCTCCCCTACTGGGCCGCGTTCCTGATCGTCGCCGGGGTGCTGCTGCTGCTCGCCGCGATCGCCGGTCTGATCGGCTACAGCCGGATCAAGAAGGTCAAGCCCCCGGAGAAGACGATCGCCAACGCCCAGGCGCTGGTGTCGGAGCTCAGCACGGCCGTCAACCGGGCCACCGCCGCCGCCAGCGCCCCGCAGATCGAGGGCACGGTCGTCAGCGACAAGAAGGCTCTTCGCTAGCTCGGCGGACGGACGCGACCCGATCGACCCCGGATGCGTCACCGCGGACGGTCGGCCGCCCCGGACGGCTCCGTCCGCGCGGTCCTGATCGACGGTCGGTGGCGGCACCGTGAGGTCACGGCGAACGGGATCAGGTTCCACCTGGCCACCGGCGAACGCTTCACCAGGGACCGGCCGCTGGTGGTGCTGCTGCACGGCTTCGGCGAGTTCTGGTGGGCCTGGCGACACCAGCTCCCGGCACTCGATGCCGCCGGGCTCAGTGTGGCCGCGCTGGATCTGCGCGGGTACGGCGCCACCGACAAGACCCCACGCGGCTACCGCCAGTCGGTGACAGGGCTCGACGTCTCGGCCGTCATCCGCAGCCTCGGGTTCGCCTCGGCGCACCTGGTGGGCCACGACTGGGGCGGTGTCGCGGCCTGGTCGACCCTGGCGTACGCACCGGAGCAGGTCGCCGGTCTCGCCACCGTCGCCGCACCCCACCCGCTGCGCTTCCCCTGGCGCACCATGGGGCCGGGGCTGGCCTGGTTCCAGCTGCCGATCCTGCCCGAGCGGGTGATCATGGCCCGCGACGGGGCGTACGTGGAGTGGCTGCTCAGACGCCGCACGGGTCCGGGATCGAGAACGCCGTCGGCGGTGGACGCGCGCCACTACCGGCAGGCGCTGCGGCTGTGGCCCAGCCCGCACTGCGCCCTGGAGTACCTGCGGATGTTCGGTCGCGACCAGCTCCGGTCCGACGGCCGGGACTACCGCCGGGCGCTGCAGGTTCCCGTACGCGTGCCCGTCCTGACCGTGCGGGGGACCGCCGATCGGCTGCTGCCGGCCGCGGCGATGCTGCCGCCGCCTCCGTACGCGCCGGACGACCACCGCCACCGGGAGATCGCCGGCGCGGGCCACCTGCCGCACGAGGAGGCGCCCGAGGCCGTGTCGGCTGCCCTGGTCGACTGGCTGACCGGCTGAGCCGGACCGCTCCGTCGGACCGGGTAGACCAGGACCGGGGCGATCACGACCGGGGCGCGGGCACCGTGCCGATCTCGTCGGCGGAGATCCCGGCGGCCCGCATCTCGGCCACCAGCTGGCGGCACTCCGCCACCAGGTTGAACCGGGCCCGGGCGTTCAGCGAGCGCCCCTTCGGGGTGGTGAACAGATCCCGTCCGGACAGGTCGCGGAGCACCCGGAACCGTGCGCGGACGAAGTCGAGCCGGGGCACCGCCGCGTACTCCTCGGTGACCTGGGCGACGTAGCGCGCGTACGCCTCGGGCGGGGACCCGAGCACGGCCAGGTCCGCGTCGCAGAGCAGCTCCCCGTTGGGGTCGCGGGAGCCGGGCACGTGGGTGGCGGTCAACCGGACGAGCCGGGACACCTCGTTCAGGTCCTCCACCTCCAGCCCGGTCCGGCTCAGCTCGCGCACGCTGAGGCGGGCCGACCCTTCCTCGTTGGTCAGCTCGCGGTACGGGATGTCGTAGATGGCGTCGTGGTAGAACGCGGCCAGCCGGACCAGGAACAGGTCGTGGGCGTCGGTCGCGAACTCGTCGATGCGGGCGAGCACCGAGGCCAGGTGCTCCGTGCCGTGGTAGCGGCGGTGCGGCTCGGCGTAGCGGGCGATCACCCGGGCGCCGGTCTCGGCCTGGTTCACCAGGGTGGCGTCCCAGATCGCCTGCAGATCGGCGGGGCTGGTCGGGCCCGAGCTGTCGCTCGTGGGCCCTGAGTTGTCGTTCGTGGGCCCTGCGTCGTCGCTGGTGGGCCCTGAGCTGTCGCTGGTGGGCCCTGAGTTGTCGCTAGTGGGCATCGTGTCCTCGTCCGGGTGCTCGATCGGTCAGGTAGCGGGGCGGGATGTCGAACCGGCGCTCAGCGTCCCACGGACGCTGCCAGCCGGCGAGCTCCAGCACCCCGTCCAGCAGGTGCGCCGTGAGACCCCAGATGAGGTGACCGGCGACGTCGAAGCCCGGTCCGGCGTACCCGGACGGATGGCGGACCAGTCCGCGGCGGGCGGGATCGGTCAGATCGGCCACCGGCACCACCAGCACCGACGCGACCTCGCGCGGGTCGGCGGCCCGGACCTCGCTGCGCCGGCTCCACCAGCCGACGACGGCGGTGACGTCGAAGCCGCTGACCGCTACGTGAGCGGCCGGCAACGCCCCGATCGGCCGGATGCCGGTGACGTCCACCCCGGTCTCCTCCCGGGCCTCGCGCAGCGCCGTGGCGATCAGGTCGGCGTCGTCGGGGTCGTTCGCCCCGCCGGGGAAGGCGATCTGACCCGCGTGGGTGCGCAGGGTCGACGCCCGCTCGACGAACAGGATCTCGGGTCCGGCGTGGCCCTCACCGATCAGCACCAGCACCGCCGCCGCTCGCCCACCGGCCCCGGGGCGCAGGGCGACCGCCTGCTGCAACCGCTCGTCGTCCAGCAGCGCGTCGTCGAGTGGTCGCAACCAGGCAGGAAGCTCCTGGGTGTGCTGCTCCCGGGTCTCCGGCTGCTCGGTGTCCGGCTCCGGGGTGGGCGGCTCCGCGGCGGGTGGGCTCGTCGGCTGCGAGGTCATCCCCGCGGCTCGCGGACGAGCTTGGCCGCCTTGACCGGGTCGGTCTCACCCTCGCCGAACGCGGGGCACCACCGAGCGACCGGGCAGGCCCCGCAGGCCGGGTTCCGGGCGTGGCAGCGGCGGCGGCCGTGCCAGATCACGTGGTGGCAGAGCAGGGTCCAGTCCTTGCGCGGGAACAGCGCCCCGACCTCGGCCTCGACCTGCTCCGGCTCCAGCGAGGTGGTCCACCCGAACCGGCGGGCCAGCCGGCCGAAGTGCGTGTCCACCGTGATGCCGGGCACCCCGAACGCGTTGCCCAGCACGACGTTCGCGGTCTTGCGGCCGACCCCGGGGAGGGTGACCAGCTGGGCCAGCCGGCCGGGCACCTCACCGCCGAAGTCCTCGACCAGGGCGGCACCGAGCTTGAGCAGCGTGTCGGACTTCGCCCGGAAGAAGCCGACCGGTGTGAGCAGCTCCTCCAGCTCCATCCGGTCGGCCGCTGCGTACGCCGCCGCCGTCGGGTAGCGGGCGAACAGGATCGGGGTGATCGTGTTGACCCGTTTGTCGGTGGTCTGCGCGGACAGGATGGTGGCCACCAGCAGCTCCAGCGGACTGGTGAAGTCGAGCTCGCAGTGGGCGTCGGGGTAGGTCTCGTGCAGCGTCCGGTTGATCGTCCGCGCCCGCCGGACCAGGCCGGTCCGCGACACGTCGACCGCGTTGGGCAGGATGTCCACCGCGGGAGTCGCCCCGACACCGAACGCCGGCTCCGCCTGGACGGGAGGACGTGCAGCGCGGACCATGGTCGCCAGCCTAGGGCTCGGCGCCGACGGTCGCAGCGCGGTCGACCTGGGGGCGGCCGAACGTGGACCTGCAGTGTGATCCGTGACACAGACGGTAGGTTCGGCGGTAGCGTACGCACCGTCACGAAGAAACGACGTCACACCGAACATCGCCGACAGCAGGAGGACGTGTGGATCCGGAGGTCTTGAAGAAGGCTCCGCTCTTTGCCGGACTCGAGGACGAAGCCGCCTCGGCGCTTGCTGCTGCCATGGGCACCATCAAGCTCAACCGTGGTGAGGTGCTGTTCCACGAGGGCGACAAGGAGGACCGCCTCTACGTGGTGGTGAGCGGCAAGATCAAGCTCGGCCGGAGCGGGTCCGCCGGCCGGGAGAACCTGCTGGCCATCCTGGGGCCCGGTCAGATGTTCGGGGAGCTCTCGCTGTTCGACCCGGGGCCCCGCTCCTCGACCGCCACGGCGGTCACGGCCTGCGAGATCAGGACGCTCGAGCACGACGAGCTGATGGGCTGGCTGTCGGGTCGACCGGAGGTGGCCCTGGGCCTGCTCGGTCAGCTCGCGGCCCGGCTTCGCCGAGCCAACGACGTGGTCGCCGACCTGGTCTTCTCCGATGTCCCGGGCCGGGTGGCCAAGCAGCTGCTCGAGCTGGCCCGCCGCTTCGGTGATCGTCGTGAGGACGGCATCCACGTCCACCACGACCTGACCCAGGAAGAGCTGGCCCAGCTGGTCGGCGCCTCCCGCGAGACGGTCAACAAGGCGCTGGCCGACTTCGCCGCCCGGGGCTGGATCCGGTTGGAACCGCGGTCGGTGACGATCCTGGACACCGAGCGGGTGGAGCGCCGGGCGCGCTGACCCCTGTTGCCGGACCTCCGCCCCGGACGCGACGACCGCGACGCCCCGGGGGAGGGGTGCGTCGCGGCCGTGGTTCGGTGCCGTCCGATCGGGCGGCTCCTCAGGCGCTGCCGAGGGTGACGGCCTGCGTCGCGGTCCGGCCATCCCGGCTGTAGGTGACCTGGACGCTGGTGCCGGGAGCGTAGAAGCGGGTGGCCGCGATCAGCCCGTCGGCGGTGGTGGTGGCGAAGTCGTTGATCCTGGTCACCTGGTCACCGGCCTTCAGACCGGCCTTCGCGGCGGCACCGTCGGAGGTCACGCTCTGCAGCGTCACCCCGTCGGTGGAGACCGACTGCGAGTCCTGCCCGCCGACGGTGACCCCGAGGGCGGCGTTCGCGTAGCTGCCCTTCTCGATCAGCTGCCCGGCCACCCGGACGGCCACGTCGGAGGGGATGGCGAAGCCGATGCCGATGTTGCCGGACTGACCGCCGGAGCTCTCCGACCCGGTCCCCGCGATCGAGGAGTTGATGCCGACGACGTCACCGTTGAGGTTGACCAGCGGTCCGCCGGAGTTGCCCGGGTTGATGGCCGCGTCGGTCTGGACCGCGAGGTACACCGCGTCGTTCGTGGTGCCGGACCGGACCGGGCGCGCGGTGTTGGAGACGATGCCGCTGGTCACGGTGTCGGACAGCCCGAGGGGTGCGCCGACGGCGACCACCGCCTGCCCGACCTGCAGGGACTCCGACTTCGCGAAGGTGGCCGGGACCAGCTTGTCGCTGGCCGCCACCTTGATCACGGCCAGGTCGTTGGTCGCCGAGGTGCCCACCACGGTGGCCGCCTCGGTCGTGCCGTCGTCGAACGTCACCCGGATGGTCGGCGTGCCGCCCTGGGACTGGTCCTGGCCCTGGTCGCCGGAGCCCTGCCCCTGGCTCGCGGCCTCGGAGACGACGTGGTCGTTGGTGAGGATGTGACCCTGCGTGTCGAGGACCTCCCCGGTCCCCAGCGACTCGCTCTGACCGGAGGTGACCGTGATGGTGACCACCGAGGGTTCGATCGCCGTGGCCGCGGCGGAGACGGTGCCGTCCAGCACCGGCGTGTTCGCGGCCGGCTGGGTCGTCACGCTGATCGGTGAGCCGGCACCGCCGACGGTGCCACCGCCCCCCAGGTAGGCGTACGAGCCGATACCGGCGCCGGCACCGATGATCGCCGACAGCGCTGCGGCCGCGATCACCACGCCCGTGCGCCGCGGGGTCCGGGTCGCCGGCGGGGTGAGGACGGCCGTCGCGCCGGGGTGACCTGCGCCGCCGCGCACCTGGTCGCCGTAGCCGCCCGGAGCCGGCGGGTGACCCACCGTCGGGCGGAGCGGCGGGACGCCCGCGGGCGCGGGGAAGTCCTCGGCCCGGTAGGAACCGACGGACTGGGGATGGAACTCGGGGCCGGTGGGCTGACCGAAGGGCGGGGTGGTGATGCCGGAGGGCTCGTGCGGAGTGGTCACGCTGTCGAAGATCCGCCGCGAACCTGTGCGCAGACTGTGCGATCGCGATGACTCGGCTACGCGTCGGAGCACTGTCTGAGAGGGGCCCGAACGGACCCTGAGCAGGCGGAGCCCGACCCAGTGCTCCGGAGCCCCAGCGACCTCAGCCGTCGCGATCGGCGCACCGGCTGAGACGCCGACGGCAACCGGTCAGTGGTCGCGCAGGTAGTCCAGCTGGGCCCGCACGGACTGCTCGGCGGCCGGCCAGACCGAGCGGTCGACGTCGGCGTAGACCCGGGCCACGACCTCGGTCGGGGTCCGGTCGCCCTGCCGCACCGCGGCGCGCACCTGGTCCAGCCGCTGCCGGCGGTGCTCGCGGTAGTGCCGCAGGACCCGCTGCGGAGCGTCGACGACCGGCCCGTGTCCGGGCAGGAGGGCGAGCACGGCGTGCTCCCCGACGACGTCCAGCAGGACGTCCAGCGAGTCCAGGTACGCGCCCAGGTCACCGTCCGGGTGGGTGATGACCGTCGTCCCCCGGCCCAGCACCGTGTCCCCGGTGAGCAGCCGGCACCCCTCGGGACCGGCGACCAGCAGGCAGACGGAGTCGCTGGTGTGACCGGGGGTGGCGATCACCCGGAGCGCCAGGTCACCGACCTGCAGCTGCGTGCCGTCCTCGAGTCCCTCGGGGTCGGACCCGTCGCCCGACGGGAGGGCGTACGCCGGGTCGGCCGCCCGGACCCCGCTGCCGGTCAGCGCCGCCAACCGGGCCGCCCCCTCGGTGTGGTCCAGGTGCCGGTGCGTCACGACGATGTCGACGACCTCCCCCGCCCGGGCCCGGACCCGCTGGAGGTGCTCCTCGTCGGCCGGGCCGGGGTCGACCACGATGCTGGGCCCACCCGGCCGCCCGAGGATCCAGGTGTTGGTGCCGTCGAGTGTCATCGGCCCCGGGTTCGGCGCCAGCAGCACCGCGATGCCGGGGGCGACCGCGGTCACCGCCGGGCCTCCGCCCGCGGGCCCGGGTAGCGGTAGACCCAGCCGGCGCCGGCCCGCACCACCTCGGGCAGCGCCGTCTCCACCACCCGGTCCCGCCCGACCTCCAGCGCCGCGGTCACGCTCGGCAGGTCGGCCAGCTCGGTCAGGATCGAGAGCGTCGGTGGCATCAGGGCGAGCTCCCCCGCCCCGTACGCGGTGAGGGCGTCGGCCGGTGAGGTCCACCCGGCGCCCTCGGTCTCGGTGGACAGGTCCTCGGCCGTCTGACCCGGCGGCAGGGCCGCCAGGAAGAAGTGGGTGTCGTAGCGCAGCGGCTGGACCACCGGGGTGATCCAGTGCGCCCACCGGACGACGTCGGCGGCGGCCAGCCGGACACCGGTCTCCTCGTGGGTCTCGCGCAGACCGGAGGCCAGGAGCGGGTCCGGAGCGGACGCGTCGACGGGCTCGAGCCCACCGCCCGGGAAGACCGCCACGGACGCCGCGAAGGCCATCCGCGCGTGCCGGTGCAGCAGGTACGTCTCGACTCCTCCGTCGCCGTCCCGGCAGAGCACCACGCTCGCTGCCGCCCGCGGGTGGCTCGGCGGCGCGGCTGGGTCCCAGCCCTCCGCCAGCTGGGCCAGCGTCGACGGCACCGCAGGGGCCAACGACGCCAGCACGCTCAGGGAGTGGCTGGGCACGGTCAGGCGGGGAGGACGACCGGCCGGCTGCGGACCTGGACGACCAGCTCCACCTCGACCGGGGCGTCCAGCGGCAGCACCGCCACCCCGACCGCACTGCGCACGTGCCTGCCGGCGTCGCCGAAGATCTCGCCGAGCACCTCGCTGGCTCCGTTGCCGACCGCCGGCTGGCCGGTGAAGTCCGGGGCACTGGCCACGAAGATCACCACCCGGACGATGCGCTCGATCTCGTCCACCCCGCCGATCTGGTCGCTCACCGCGGCCAGCGCGTTGAGCACCGCGGTGCGCGCACAGTCCGCCCCCGTCGCGGCCGACACCTCCGCACCCACCTTGCCGGTGGCCACGAGCGACCCGGCCACGCTGGGCAGCTGGCCCGAGGAGTAGACGAGGTCGTGCATCCGGACGGCCGGGACGTACGCCGCGAGGGGGGCGGCCACCGACGGCAGCTCGATCCCCAGCTCGGCGAGCCGGGCCGACGCGGACCCCGAGCCGGACTGAGCGGGGGTCACGGTCAGGCCTGGATCGGACGCTTCAGGTACGCGACCAGGTTCTCCGGGTTCAGTCCCGGCACCACCTGGACCAGCTCCCACCCGTCCTGGCCCCAGTTGTCGAGGATCTGCTTCGTCGCGTGGACGAGCAGCGGAACGGTGACGTACTCCCACTTGGTCATGGGCGGAGCCTCTCGTGAGTGCGGGAACGACGCGGGACGACCCGCTCTTCGTCATCCACCATCGTGACGAACGAGCGAGAACAGCGCTCATCCTAGGGACCCTGCGGCCGCGCTCAGACCGCGCAGAGGCAGAACGGGTGGCCGCTGGGGTCCAGCAGCACCACGAACGTCTCCGTCGACCGGGTGTTGTCGGCCATCGTGGCGCCGAGCGACTGCGCGTACGCCGTCGCCGCCGCCAGCTCGTCCGTCGGGACATCCAGATCGAGGTGGTACTGCTGAGGCACCTGGTTGTCCGGCCACGACGGCGGACGGTGGTCCAGTGCCAGCTGGAAGGACAGCCGCGGCAGCCGGTGGTCCTCCCGCTCGACGGTCCACCAGTCCTCTTCCCGCCGCTCGATCCGCCAGCCGAGGAGACGGCTGTAGAACTCCGCCAGCCGGGGCGGGTCGTCGGTGTCCAGCACCACGTCGCCGAAGGTGATGCTCGGTCGCGGCCCCTCGGCCGTCTGGGGCGCGTTCTCGCTCATGGTCGTCATGGTGGCCGCCCCCGGTGACAGTGGTGAGAGACGAGCCACACCCGGTCCGTTCCCGCGGTCCCCGGACCTAAGATCGAGCGCATGCCCGAGACCGACGCCGCCGCCCCGACCGCCGAGCACCCGTGCTGACGGTCGGCATCCTGGGCGGCACCGGCCCGCAGGGCCGAGGCCTGGCCCGTCGGCTCGCCCTCGCCGGTCACCCGGTGGTGCTGGGCAGCCGTTCCGCCGACCGTGCCACCGAGTCCGCGGCGTCCCTCGGGGTCGACGGCGTCACCGGCGCCGACAACGAGACCGCGGCCGCCGCCGACCTGGTCATCGTCACGGTGCCCTACGACGGTCACGCCACCCTGCTCGGGTCCCTGGCCGGATCACTGGCCGGCAAGATCGTGGTCGACTGCGTCAACCCGCTGGGCTTCGACAAGCAGGGGGCGTACGCCCTCGACGTCCCGGACGGGTCGGCCGCCCAGGAGGCGCAGCGGATCCTGGCGGACTCCACCGTGGTCGCCGCCTTCCACCACCTCAGCGCGGTCCGCCTCGAGGACCCCGAGGTGCACGAGTTCGACGAGGACGTGCTGGTCCTGGGGGAGGACCGGGACGCGGTCGGGGTGGTCATCGAGCTCGCCGCGGCGGCCCTGCCCGGCGGTCGCGGGGTGTACGCCGGCCGGCTCCGCAACGCGCACCAGGTGGAGGCGCTGACCGCCAACCTGATCGCTGTCAACCGTCGCTACAAGACCCACGCCGGGCTGCGTGTGACGGAGCTGGCGTGAGTCGCACCCGGTCGACCCGGACCGATCGCCGCCCCGTCAGCACCACCCGCCCGGCCCACACCCTGCACATCGTCAGCGGCAAGGGCGGCACCGGCAAGACCACCGTCGCCGTCGCCCTGGCCTGCGCCCTCGCCACCGCCGGTCGCCGGGTGCTGGTCTGCGAGGTGGAGGGTCGGCACGGCATCACGGACCTGTTCGGCCGACCGCCGCTGGTGGGCGCCGAGGAGCCCCGGCTGACCCGGACCCCGAGCGGCGGCGCGGTGCACGGCCTCGCGATCGACGCCGAGGACGCGCTGCTGGAGTACCTCGAGTCTTTCTACCACCTGGGCTTCGCGGCCAAGGCCCTGGACAAGTTCGGGGCCACCGACTTCGCCACCTCGATCGCACCGGGGCTGCGGGACGTGCTGCTGACCGGCAAGGTCTACGAGGCGGTGCGGCGGCAGACCAAGGGCCTCGACAACGCCTACGACGCGGTCGTGCTGGACGCCCCGCCGACCGGCCGGATCGCGCAGTTCCTCAACATCCACGAGGCCGTCTCCGGGCTGGCCAAGGTGGGACCGATCCGCAACCAGGCCGACTCGATCAACACGATGCTGCGCGCGTCGACCACCGTCGTGCACCTGGTCACCCTGCTGGAGGACATGCCGGTGACCGAGACCGAGGAGGCGATCGAGCAGCTGAAGCCGACCCAGATCGCCGTGGGAGCGGTGATCGCCAACATGGTGCGCTCGATGCCGCTCGACGACGGCGAGCTGCAGACGTACGCCGACGGTCGGGGCACCCTGTCCGTCCCCGGCTTCAGCACGACCGACAACGCCGCCCTGGCCGAGGAGTTCGCCATCGAGTCCACCCGGACCCTGGACCACCGCCGTCGCCGCGTCACCCTGGACGGCTTCGGCACCACCGTCGCCGAAGTCGCCTTCGACCCCGGCGGCATCGACGAGAACGCCGTCTTCGCCATCGCCGACCAGCTGCGCGACCAGATCACCTTGGAGCCGACGCGATGAGTCGTACGAAGCGGGCGGCCGCCACCCCGGCAGCCGCGGCACCGGCACCCGCGCCGACGCACTCTCCCCGGTTCCTCGACGTCGACGCCCTGATCGCCGACCAGCGGGTCCGGATCGCCGTGGTCTGCGGGGCGGGCGGCGTGGGCAAGACCACGAGTGCCGCCGCGCTGGCGCTGCGGGCGGCCGAGGCGGGGCGCAAGGTCGTCGTGCTGACCATCGACCCGGCCCGCCGGCTGGCCCAGTCACTCGGGGTCGACGAGCTCGACAACACCCCCCGACCGGTGCGCGGCCTCGATGTCGCCAACGGCGGCAGCCTGGACGCGATGATGCTCGACATGAAGCGGACCTTCGACGAGGTCGTGCTGGCGCACTCGACCCCGGAGACGGCCGGTTCGATCCTGGAGAACCCGTTCTACGTCGCCCTGTCCTCCCAGTTCGCCGGGACCCAGGAGTACATGGCGATGGAGAAGCTCGGGCAGCTGCACGCGGAGGCGGTGGAGACCGGCTCGTGGGACCTGATCGTGGTCGACACCCCGCCGGCCCGGTCAGCACTCGACTTCCTGGACGCGCCCGAGCACCTCAGCTCGCTGCTCGACGGTCGCTTCCTGAAGGTCCTGCTGGCCGGCGCCCGCGGACCGTTCCGCCTGGTCAGCGTCGGGTTCAACCTGGTGGCGGGCGCGCTGAACAAGATCCTCGGCGGCCGCCTGCTCACCGACCTGCAGACCTTCATCGCCGCGTTCGAGGCGATCTTCGGCGGGTTCCGCCAGCGCGCGAACCAGACGTTCCAGCTGCTGGCCTCGCCGCAGACGACGTTCCTGGTCGTGGCCACCCCGCAACGCGACGCGCTCCGGGAGGCGGCCTACTTCGTGGACCGGCTGAGTGAGGAGAGCATGCCGCTGGCCGGCGTGGTGGTGAACCGGGTCAACCGGGGCACCCTGGACGTGTCGGCCGAGCGGTCGCTGGCGCTGGCCGAAGATCTCGATCCGGACACCTTCTCCGTCGAGATCGCCGCCCTCCGCCAGCACGCCGATCTCGTCCGCGTGATCGAGAACGAGCAGCTGCTGCTCGAACGGTTCGCCGCCCGACGCACGTCGGTGGCCCTCACGTTGGTGACGGCGCTCCCCGGCGACGTCACCGACGTCGGCTCACTTCGACGCGTGGGCGCCCTGCTGGCCACCGAGGACTGAAGGCTGGCTGACCAGCACCGACCGCCAGCTGCGGACGTCCGGGCGCTGCCGCAGCAGCTGCCGGCGCTCACGCTCGGTCATGCCGCCCCAGACACCCCACTCGATCCGGTTGTCCAGCGCCTCGGCCAGGCAGTCGAACCGCACCGGGCAGCCCAGGCAGACGCTCCGAGCCCGCTTCTGGTCGACGGCTTCCGGGAACAGTGCGTCGCCCATGCCTCGGCACTTGGCGGCCGTAGCCCAGTCTTCTGATTGAACAGCAGTCATGCTGTGATTCCCCCTTGTGTCACAGGGCACTCCCCAGCACCCGTGTGTGTCGCCCCCGGGCACTCCCCAGTACCCCCCGCGGACGCGACGAGTCATATGGTACGAATGGACGCACCAGTTGGCCAGTCGGTGGCCGATGATTCGTTCATTCGTAATAGATTCGATACGCGCGTCCCCGCGGATTGGACCCGACACCCGAATCAGCGATTCGGCCGGGTCATCTTCCTCACGTACCCTGTTCGGCATGCCCTTTACCCCTAGACGTGTGGGCGGTGTCGCGTACTCGCTGGTGATGTTCGTCGTCGTCAGCGTGCTGTCGGGCGTGTTGATCGCCGGTCTGTTCGTCCCCCTCGCGGGACTCGCCGGAGTCAGCAGCAAGGCAGCCGCCGATGAGCTCGACAACCTGCCGGCCGAGCTCGCCACCCCGGTCCCGCCCACCCGGTCGAAGGTGTTGATGGGCGACGGCAAGATCCTCGCCTACTTCTACGACGAGAACCGCATCTACGTGAAGCTCGACAAGATCGCGCCGGTGATGCGTCAGGCCCAGCTGGCCATCGAGGACCACCGCTTCTACGAGCACGGCGCTCTCGACCTGCGCGGCACCATGCGGGCCCTGGTCCGGAACTCCTCCGGCTCGGAGACCCAGGGCGGGTCCTCGATCAGCCAGCAGTACGTCAAGATGGTCCAGGTCGAGGCCTGCCAGGGCGACAAGCAGTGCATCAACGACGCGACCCGGTCCTCCGGCGCGGAGGGCTACCAGCGCAAGATCCGCGAGCTGCGTTACGCGATCGCGCTGGAGAAGCGGTTCACCAAGGACCAGATCCTGGAGCGCTACCTCAACATCGCCTACTACGGCGAGGGTGCGTACGGCGTCGAGGCCGCCGCCCGGCACTACTACAGCAAGAGCGCGAAGGACCTGGACCTGAGCGAGGCGGCGATGCTCGCCGGTCTCGTGCAGAACCCCGACGCCAACAACCCGGTGGACAACCCCGGGGCCGCGGCCGACCGTCGCGACGTCGTCCTCAACCGGATGGCCTCCCCCGAGCTGAAGCTGATCACGGTCGCCCAGGCCACGGCGGCCAAGAAGGAGAAGTTCGACCCCGCCGAGGTCAAGCCGACCCGGAACGGTTGCGTGGGCACGAAGTACCCGTTCCTGTGCGACTACGTCTACCGGACCCTGCTGACGATGCCGAGTCTCGGCAAGACGGTCAAGGAGCGCGAGAACAACGTCAAGCGCGGCGGTCTGACCATCCAGACGGCGATCGACCCCAAGACCCAGGACACCGCCCAGAAGGCGGTCAGCAAGGTCGTCGGTGCCAAGGACCCGCTCATCTCCACCATGAACATGATCCAGCCCGGCACCGGACTGATCCTGGCCATGGCGCAGAGCCGTCCGGTGATGGGCAGCGACGCCAAGAAGGGCCAGACGTACTGGAACCTGGCGGTCGACCCGGCGATGGGTGGCATCCAGGGCTACCAGGCCGGCTCCACGTTCAAGGCGTTCACCGCGGCGGCGGCGCTGGAGAAGGGCATCCCGCTGTCGAAGAAGTACAACGCCAAGGCGAGCATGAACTTCGGCGGCAAGTCCTTCGAGTCGTGTGACGGGCGCGAGCAGGTGTACGGCAAGTGGCAGGTCAAGAACTCCACCGGCGCCAACGGCAACATGAACATGTACCGGGGCGCCGCGATGTCGGTGAACACCTACTTCGTGCAGCTGGAGATGAACACCGGCATGTGCCGGGTGACCAAGATGGCCAAGAAGCTCGGGGTCAAGCTCGGCACGCCCAACCGCGACATCGTCGACTACTACCAGCACACGCCGTCGTTCACCCTCGGCTCGGTCGAGGTCAGCCCGCTGTCCATGGCCGAGGCGTACGCGACCTTCGCCGCCCGGGGCATCCACTGCAGCCCGATCATCATCGAGTCGGTCACCACCCGGACCAAGAAGAAGCTCGAGGTGCCGAACGGCAACTGCCAGCGGGTGATGAGCAAGGACGTCGCCGACGGCATGAACAAGCTGCTGGCCGGGGTGATGAAGAACGGCACCGGCACCCGGGCCCGGACCTCCGACGGTCGTCCGCAGGCGGGCAAGACCGGCACCATCGACTCCAACGAGGCCGTCTGGTTCGCCGGGTACACCCCCGACGTGGCCGGCGTCGCGATGATCTCCATCGACAACACCAAGAAGCCGTTCATCAAGAGCAGGGCGGCCCGGAACGCCGGCGAGTTCCGCCGGCAGGGTGTGAAGGGCTACCGGATCCCGTCCACGAACACGTACCTGGAGGGTTCGGGTAGCGGCGACTCGGGGATGAAGATCTGGAAGCCGACCATGGAGAAGTACCTGGCCGACGTTCCGCGCACCAACTTCAAGAGCCCGCCCAGCCGGATCGAGAAGGGCAAGATGGTCGACGTCCCGAGCCGCTTCGGGCTCGGCATCAAGGCGTACACCAAGAAGCTGGAGAAGGCGGGCTTCACCGTCGACACCAACTACGTCTACAGCGACGGCGTCCCGCGGGGCGGCTTCGTCGGCTGGTCGGTGTCCAGCGGGTCGAAGGCCCCGCAGTACAGCACCGTCTACAAGCTCTACTCCCAGGGCCGCGACCCGGAGAAGGTCGCCGCCGAGAAGGCAGCGAAGAAGGCAGCGGCCGACAAGAAGAAGAAGGCGGCGGCCAAGAAGAAGAAGGCCGCCTCCGAAGCGGCCAAGGAGGCCCGCGAGAAGGCCCGCAAGGAGGCCGAGGGCGGGGGCTAGTCACCCGCCGTACGAGCAGCAGAACCGGGTCGGTCCTCAGGGACCGGCCCGGTTCTCGTCTGGGGCCGCCGCAGCGGTGGACGGCAGCGGCCGCGTCCCGGTGTGTTGTCGGGCGTTCCGAGCGCCGCGGAGCCTGCGGAGCAGAGCGAGGTGGGCGGGACGTGGCCGCCGCCGTCCACCCCGGTGCCGCCCCACCGCGGTGCGGCCCCCGGTCTCAGCCGGCGAGCTGCCTGCGCACCTCGGCGGCCACGGCCCCGCCGTCGGCCTTGCCCTTGGTCTGCGGGGTCACGACGCCCATCACCTTGCCCATCCCCTTCGGACCCAGCTCGGCGGCGCCGGTGCTCGCGATCGCCTCGGCGACCAGCGCGGTGATCTGCTCGGCGGTCAGCGGCTGCGGCAGGTAGTCGGCCAGCACCGCGGCCTCGGCCCGCTCCTTCTCCGCGAGCTCGGGACGGTCCGCCTGGGCGAACGCCTCCTCCGCCTCGCGCCGCTTCTTGGCTTCCTTGATCACCACGTCGAGGACCTGCTGGTCGGACAGCTCGTGCGACGCCGTGCCCGACACCTCGGCCTCGCTGATCGCGGTGAGGACCATCCGCAGCGTGCCGGAGCGCACCTTGTCGCGGGCCTTCATCGCGGTGGTGAGGTCGGTGCGCAGCTGCTGCTTGAGTCCAGTCGAGTCGGTCATGGGCCCAGTCTCCCAGTCCCGACCGGACGCCCTCACCCGAGTTTTGTGCCGTCAGCCGAAACTGACACGGTTTTCGGCACAGAAGTCGGGGGTGGGTAGCCTGCTCCGCATGTCTGCTGCCGGGGTGCTCGCCAGGACCGTGCTCGGGGTCGGGGCTGTCGGGGCGGGGACGCTGGCGTACGCGAGCCTGTACGAGGTCGACGCCTACGTGCTGCGCCGGGTCGAGGTGCCGATCCTTCCCGCGGGAGCACGGCCCATCCGGGTGCTGCAGATCGCCGACCTGCACCTCACCCCCGGCAACCACCAGCGGGTCGCCTGGGTGTCGCGACTGGCCGGACTCGAGCCGGACCTGGTCATCGACACCGGCGACAACCTGTCCCACCCCGACGCCGTGCCGGTGGTCACCCGCGCCCTGGGACGGCTGCTCGACAGGCCGGGCGTCTTCGTCTGGGGCTCCAACGACTACTACGCGCCCACCTTCAAGAACCCGCTCACCTACCTGACCCGGCCCAGCCGGATGGGCCGTGAGCACCCGAGCGAGCTGCCCTGGCGCGACCTCGGAGCCGCCTTCGAGCGCTCGGGCTGGGTCGATCTGACCCACCGCCGGCTGACCCTGGAGATCAACGGCACCCGGCTCGGCTTCCGCGGGGTGGACGACGCCCACCTGGGCCGGGACGAGTACGCCCGGGTGGCCGGCGCCGTCGACCACGCGACCGAGGGCGACGTGGTGCTCGGGGTGACGCACGCCCCCTACCGGACCGTCATCGACGCGATGACCTACGACGGGTGCGACCTGGTGATCGCCGGCCACACCCACGGCGGTCAGGTCTGCGTGCCCTTCTACGGCGCGCTGGTCACCAACTGCGACCTGGATGCGCGCCGGGTGAAGGGGCTGTCGACCAACAGGGCCGGCGACCGCACGTCGTTCCTGCACGTCTCGGCCGGACTGGGCACGTCACCGTACGCGCCCTTCCGCCTGGCCTGCCGTCCCGAGGCCACCCTGCTGACCCTGGTGCCCCGGGCCTGACCGTTGGCTACCGGGTGTCCTCGTCCACCCAGTCGAGGGTCCGCTCGACGGCCTTCTTCCAGCTCCGGTACTGCCGACCGACCTCGTCCCGCTCGTCGGTGGGGCTCCAGCGCTTGTCCTCGGCCCAGTTGTCGATCACGTCCTGCTCACCGTTCCAGAAGCCGACGGCGATGCCCGCGGCGTACGCGGCCCCCAGCGCGGTGGTCTCGGTGACCTTGGGTCGGACCACGTCGACGCCGAGCTGATCGGCCTGGAACTGCATCAGCAGCTCGTTGCCCACCATGCCGCCGTCCACCTTGAGCTCGGTCATCTCGGTCTCCGCGTCGGCGTTCATGGCCTCGACCACGTCCCGGGTCTGGTAGGCCACCGACTCCAGGACCGCCCGGCACAGGTGCGCCTTGCGGACGTAGCGGGTCAGACCGACGATCGCGCCCCGGGCGTCGGAGCGCCAGTAGGGCGCGAAGAGACCGGAGAAGGCCGGCACCACGTACGCGCCGCCGTTGTCCTCCACCTCCGCGGCCAGCGTCTCGATCTCGCTCGCCTCGGAGATCAGCTCGAGGTTGTCCCGGACCCACTGGACCAGCGAGCCGGTGACCGCGATCGAGCCCTCCAGGGCGTAGACCGGGGCCTGGTCGCCGATCTTGTAGCAGACGGTGGTCAGCAGACCGTTCTGGCTGCGGATCGGGGTGGTGCCGGTGTTCAGCAGCAGGAAGCTACCCGTGCCGTACGTGTTCTTGGCCATGCCCTTCTCGAAGCAGGCCTGACCGAAGGTCGCCGCCTGCTGGTCACCGAGGATGCCGGCGATCGGGATGTCGTGCAGGAAACCCTGTCGGCGGCCCGTGCCGTACACCTCCGAGGAGGAACGGATCTCCGGCAGCATGGACAGCGGGATGCCCATCGCCGCGCAGATGTCGGGGTTCCAGTCCAGGGTGTCGATGTTCATCAGCATGGTCCGCGACGCGTTGGTGACGTCCGTGGCGTGCACACCGCCGTTCGGTCCCCCGGTCATGTTCCACAGCACCCAGCTGTCGGTGGTGCCCAGCAGCAGGTCACCGGCCTCGGCCCGTTCGCGCGCGCCCTCGACGTTGTCCAGGATCCACGTCACCTTCGGTCCGGTGAAGTAGGTGGCCAGCGGCAGACCGACAGCGTCCTTGAACCGGTCCGCACCCTCGTCGCCGCCCAGCTCCTCGATGATCGGCTTGGTGCGGGTGTCCTGCCAGACGATCGCGTTGTAGACGGGCTTGCCGGTGTGCCGGTCCCACACCACAGCCGTCTCCCGCTGGTTGGTGATGCCGACCGCGGCGATGTCGAGGGCGGACACGTCGCCGTGGGACAGGGCCAACCCGACGACGTCGCGCACGTTGGTCCAGATCTCCACCGGGTCGTGCTCGACCCATCCGGCGCGCGGGAAGATCTGCTCGTGCTCCAGCTGTCCGCTGGAGACGATCTGGCCGTCGTGGTCGAACACGATCGCCCGACTGCTGGTGGTGCCCTGGTCGATGGCCATGACGAACTTCGGGTCACTCATCGTCGAGTCCTCTCGCTGCGGGGTGGTGGTGACGATTGTGGTGGGCGCCGCGATCGGCAGACACCAGGGTCAGGCCAGGCCGGTGGCGCTGGCGAGGTCGAGTGCCTCCAGGACGTCGCCGTCCCGACCGCGGGCCCGCTGGGCGGTGTCGTCGTCGGGCGCCGCAGCAGCCCGGTCCTCGGCCTCGCACCGCCGGCGGTAGGCCGCTATCTCTATCTCGCGCCGCGAGTCGTCCCAGCCGAGCTCCGCCGCCATCAGCGCCGCGATCTCCTCGGCGGCGCCCAGTCCGTGGTCGGCGACCTCGTAGGTCAGCCGGGTCCGGGTGATCATCACGTCCTCCAGGTGCAGCGCCCCCTCGTGGGTGACGCCGTAGACGATCTCGGCCCGCAGGTAGGCCTCCGCCTGCCCGACCGGTCGGGCCAGCTCGGGACGCTCGTCGATCATGGTCAGCAGCTCGGGCAGGGCCGAGCCGTAGCGGTGCAGCAGGTGGGCCACCATCGCCGACGACCAGCCGTAGCGCTCCGCGATCTCGGGGGCCCGGCGGGCGTACGCGTGGTAGCCGGCGGCACCGACCAGCGGGGTGGTGGCGGTCTCCGAGGGCAGCTCCGCCGCCCGCTCGGTGCCGAGGGCGAAGTCGACCGCGTCCTCGGCCATCACCCGGTACGTGGTCAGCTTCCCCCCGGCGATCGAGACCAGACCGGGAGCGACCTGGGTGACGGTGTGCTCGCGCGAGACCTTGCTGGTGCCCTTGCCCCGGGATCCCGTCTTGACCTGCGGCTGCAGCAGCGGCCGCAGCCCGGCCCACGTCCCGATCACGTCCGCCCGGGTCAGCGGCTCGGCCAGGACCGTGTTGGCGTGGTCCAGCACGTAGTCGATGTCGGCCGCCGTCGCGACCGGGTTGGTGAGGTCGCCGCGGTAGTCGGTGTCGGTCGTCCCGATCACCCAGTAGCGGGACCAGGGGATGATGAACAGCACCGACTTCTCGGTCTGCAGGATCACCCCCGACTCCCCCGCGAGGCGTTCGCGGGGGACGACGACGTGGATGCCCTTCGACGCCAGCACCTGCAACCCGTTGTCCTGCCCGGACAGTCGCTGGACCTCCTCGGTCCAGACGCCCGTCGCACTGATCACGGTGCCCGCCCGCACGACGTGCTCGGTGGAGGTCTCCAGGTCCCGCAGCCGCGCTCCGCCGACCCGGCCGGTGTCGTCGGTGGTCAGCTCGACCAGCTCGGTCCGGGAGGCGGCGTGGGCACCGAGCTGCACAGCGGTCCGGACCAGGTCGATGACCAGGCGCGCGTCGTCGACCTGACCGTCGAAGTAGCGGATGGCGCCCCGACAGGCGTCCGCCCTCATCGCCGGGAACGTCTGCAGCACCCCCTGGCGGCTGACGTGACGGTGGACCGGCACGGCGCGGTTCCGGGTGCCGACGGTGGCCAGGGCGTCGTAGAGGGCGATCCCCGCCCCGACGTACGGCCGCTCGTACCAGTGGTTCAGGGGGTAGAGGAACGGCACCGCCCGCACCAGGTGCGGGGCCAGCCGGTCGATCAGCAGACCGCGCTCGGACAGGGCCTCCGAGACCAGCTTGAAGTCGAGCATCTGCAGGTAGCGCAGACCCCCGTGCACCAGCTTGCTGGACCGGCTCGAGGTGCCCGCGCCCCAGTCCTGGGCGTCGACCACACCGACCCGGAGACCCCGGGTGGCCGCGTCCAGCGCGATGCCTGCGCCGGTCACCCCGCCGCCCACCACCAGGACATCGAGCTCGGTGGCGCTCATCGCGGTCAGGGAGGTACGGCGCTGCGGCTCGGTCAGCTTGGTCATGGGGACTCCTCGTCATCGGCGTGCACCACCACTCTGATCCCCCGAGCACGTTGTTGCAATCTGCTGCACGAACGTTCAGGCTCGGGCGAGGACACCGCACAGATGGGACCCCATGCGCCGAGACACCGCCGACGACTCCTGGTCCGAGCACGAGCTCCGCCGCGTGGCCACGCTCTACTACCTGGGCGACGAGACGATGGAGTCGATCGCCCAACGGCAGCAGGTGTCGCGCAGCACCGTGTCGCGTCAGCTCAAGCTCGCGCGGGAGCGGGGCATCGTGCGGATCAGCGTCGACACCGGCGCTCCCGACGGCGGCCTCGGCGGACAGCTCGCGCAGCGTTACGGCGTGACCGCGCACGTCGTCCCGGTCCGGGACTCCGCCGGCGACAGCCGCCTGCTGCACCAGGTGTGCCGGTACGCCGGCCGGCTGCTGAGTGACTGGTTCGCGGACAACATGGTCCTCGGCGTCGCCTGGGGCGCCACCATGTCGACCCTGATGGATCACCTGGTGCCGAAGCCGACCCGGGGCGCGACCATCGTCCAGCTCAACGGAGCCGTGCACGCCTCGAGCACCGAGATCCGGTCGATGAGCGACCTGCTGGGCCGGGCCTGCGACGCGTTCGACGCCCGCCCGCAGTTCTTCCCGGTGCCGGCCTTCTTCGACGATCCCGCCACCCGGGACGCGCTGTGGCGGGAGCGGTCCATCGCGGCGGTGGTGGAGCTGCAGCAACGCTGCGACATCGCGGTCTTCGGGGTCGGGTCGTGGACCGGCGAGGTGTCCCAGGTGTACGCCGGCGGCTACCTCGACCCGGCCGATCTCGAGGCTCTGCGCCGGGCCGGGGCGGTGGGCGACATCTGCACGACCTTCCTGCGGCTGGACGGCAGCTGGGCCGACCTGACCATCAACGCGCGGGGCAGCGGTCCCGACCTGACCACACTGGCCGGCCTCCCCCGTCGGGTCTGCGTGGTGGCCGGTCAGGGCCGCGTCCCCGGCACCATCGGCGCCCTGAACGCCGGGGTGGTCACGGACCTGGTCATCGACGAGCAGACGGCGGCGACGCTGCTCGGGTTCGACCCGCGGCAGGTCTCGCGCCGGTGACCGTCTGTTTCCGCCCCCGACCCGAGCTGGGGACAGCGCCGTCGGCGGGAACGATGTGAGGTCTTGGGCGCTTTCGGCTAGAGTGTGCGAGGCCTCGGCGGCATCATCCGCACAGGCCAGCGGGGTGTGGCGCAGCTTGGTAGCGCGCGTCGTTCGGGACGACGAGGTCGCAGGTTCAAATCCTGTCACCCCGACCACGGGATGTCGGTCGACATCGCAACGGGCTGGATCCACCGAGGGTGGGTTCAGCCCTTCGTCGTCTCAGGGTCCTCCTGGCCCCTGTCCTCCACCGGTTCCCCGCGCGAGGCGGTCCGTCGACGGGGCCCGAGGCGTCCTCGACCGCTCGGACCGGGCGAGCCGCCGTACGCTCGTGAGATGGCGGCGGGGCGAGGGACACGGAGGGTGCTCGGCGACCTGCTCGCCGCCGTTCTCCTGGTCGCGCTGCTGCTGCTGCCCGACCGACTGACCCGCACCGACCTCGGATCGTTCGCCGCCGTGCCGATCGAGCCGGTGCTGGGCGGGGTGCTGCTGGTGGTGCTCCCCGCCGGCGTACGCCAACCGGTGGCCGCCGCGTTCGGCGGGCTGGTCGGACTGTTGACCGCCCTCAAGCTCGTCGACGTCGGCTTCTACGCCGCGCTCGCCCGACCGTTCGACCTGGTCCTGGACTGGACGCTGCTGCCCGGCGTCTGGGTCCTGCTGCAGGGATCGCTCGGCGGCGTCACCGCGGTGCTCGTCCTGGCCGGGCTCGCCGTGGTGGTTGCCACCCTCCTGGCCGCGGCCGTCTGGGCGACCCTCCGGCTGAGCCGGCTGCTCACCGCGCACCACGAGCCGGCCGTCCGCGTGCTCGCCGCGATCGGTGCCTGCTGGCTGGCCTGCGCCGCCGTCGGGGTGCGCGCCGTGCCGCCCTACCCGGTGGCCTCGGCGTCGAGCACGACCAAGATCATCGGCGAGGTGCGGGCCGTCCGGGAGGGGCTGGCCGACCGGGAGCGGTTCGCCGCCGAGCTGGCCGCCGACCGGTTCTCCAGCGTGCCGGCGGACGACCTGGTCACCGGGCTGCGGGGCACTCAGGTGCTGGTGATCTTCGTCGAGAGCTACGGCCGGGTGGCACTGGCCGATCCCGCGATCGCCGCCGCCGTGACCCCGGTGCTGGACGAGGGCACCCGGCGGCTCGCCCGGACCGGCTGGCAGGCCCGCAGCGGCTACCTCACCTCCCCCACCGCCGGCGGGGGGAGCTGGCTGGCCCACGCCACGCTCCTGTCGGGGCTCTGGATCGACGATCAGCAGCGGTACCGCCAGCTCGTGGCCAGTGACCGCCGCACCCTCACCGGTGTCTTCGCCGAGGCCGGGTGGCGGACCGTGGGGATCATGCCGGGCAACACGTCCGCCTGGCCGGACGGCGCCGTCTACCGCTACGACGAGATCCGCGACTCGCGCTCACTGGGCTACGCCGGTCCTCCGTACGGGTGGGCTCGGGTCCCCGACCAGTACACCCTGGCCGAGGCGGGGCGGGTGCTCGAGACCGGCTCGCCCGCGGCTCCGACGATGGTGGTGACGCCCCTGATCACCAGCCACGCGCCCTGGACCCCGGTGCCGACCCTCGTCGACCCCGCCGCGGTGGGCGACGGCTCGGGACTGACCCCGGCCACCGGCACCGCCGAGCCACCGGAGGCGATCCTCACCCGTGACCCGTCGCGGGTGCGTGCCGACTACGGGCGGTCCCTCGCCTACACCCTGAGCGGCGTGGTCGCCCAGCTCGCCCGGACACCGGCCGACGACCTCGTGGTGATCATGGTCGGGGACCACCAGCCGGCGCCGGTGGTCACCGGACCCGACGCGGGCCGCGACGTCCCGATCACCCTCCTGGCCGGCGATCCCGCGGTCCTCGAGCGCGTTCGGACCTGGGGCTGGACCACCGGTCTCCGCCCCAAAGGCGACGCGCCGGTCTGGCGGATGGACGCGGTCCGCGACCGGTTCCTGACCGACGTCGCCGGGGCGACGCCTCGCTGAGCGCGGACTACCGACGGGTCGCCGGCGGGCCCCGCATCCGCGGCTAGGGTGCCCGGATGACCCGCACGCACGCGTACGCGATCACCACCACCTGGACCGGGAACCGCGGTGAGGGCACGTCCGGCTATCGCGCGTACGGGCGCGACCACGACCTGGACGCCGCGGGTCGACCCACCCTGGCGGCGTCGTCGGACCCCGCCTTCCGCGGCGACCCGGATCGGTGGAACCCCGAGCTGCTGCTGGTGGCGGCGCTCTCGGACTGCCACCTGCTGGCCTACCTGCACCTGTGCGCGGTGAACGGCGTGGTCGTGACCGCCTACACCGACGAGGCGAGCGGCACCATGGAGACCGACGGCGACGGCGGTCGGTTCACCGAGGTCGTGCTGCGGCCGGTGGTGACGGTGGCCGAGGAGTCCATGATCACCACGGCGAACGCGCTGCACCACGACGCGCACCGGAACTGCTTCATCGCCGCCTCGGTGAGCTTCCCGGTGCGGACGGAGCCGACCGCCACCAGCTGAGGCCCCACCCGATCACCGACGGCGTGGGACGAGCCTCAACGGCGGGTGAGCAAACCGCCGATGTAGCCGAGCACGCAACCCGCGAGGATGGCCAGCACGCCACCACCGCCGTTGACGTCCACCCCGTCGATCATCGACGGGACGACGATCAGGGCCACTGCCACCAGGGCGCCCAGCACCGCGGTGAAGCGGCTCAACCGACCCGATCGACCGGTCAGTCCGAACACCATCAGACCGGCGAACACGACCAGCGCCAGGCCGAGCGGCAGATCGCCGAGACCGTCACCGGCCACGTCGATGGTCAGCCCCAGGGCGCCCATGATCATCAGCAGGCCGCCGGCGACGGTCAGCAGGACCCGGAGCCACGGCCGACGGTCGCCGGCGGACTGGATGATCGTGCCGGCGTCGCCGACCGTCGACCGGCCGTCGGTGGCCGCCACGGTGAACGAGCGGGTGATCTCCCGCCCACCCGGAGCCCGCGGGCCACGGAACGTCAGCCGGCTGGTGACGGCCTGCCCGGCCGGGACGTCCAGGTGGGCGGGCGCGAAGGCGAAGGCGAGGACGTTCTCGGGATCGTCCCCGTGCAGCCACACCCGGATCGGTGCGCGCCCCTGCCGGTTGTCCACGATCACCGCCGCGTCGCCCCGCCGCCGGTTGGCCAACCGCACGATGCTGGGATCCAGCCGCACGGCCAGGGTCGTCATCGGGGAGACGCTCGCGGACTGGCGCAGCGTCACCGGTGTCCGCGCCGTCCGGGCTCCGTCCGAGGCGACCAGGGTCACCTCCCGCGTCACCTCGGTCCCCGGCTCGAGGGCGGGACAGGTCAGCCGGACGTCGACCTCGGCCGAGCCGCCCGGCGCGACCCGCACCTCGGTGGCGCTCCAACCGGCGTGCACCAGCCGCTCGGGGTCGACAGCGTCCAGCCGCACCGTCGCCCACCGCCGGCCGGCGCGGTTGTCGACGGTCAGCCGGACCACCGTGCTGTCGTCGTCCTGCAGTCGCACCCGGGACGGGGTGGCCGTCAGCTCCACCACCGGGTCCTCCACCACCGCCGACGTGGACTGCACCAGCACGGCCACGGCGTCGACCCGTCGGCGCCCCTCCGTCGCGCTCACGGTCAGCGACCGGGTGATCTCGCGACCGGCTTCCGGGCGGGGGGCCGTGGTCACCAGACGCACCCGGGCCGAGTCACCGGGCCCGACGATGATCTCGGCCGGGTCGAAGAAGAAGCCGACGGCCAGCTCGGCGTCGCTGCCGGTCAGCCGCACCGTCGCCGGTCGGTTGCCGGCCGCGTTGTCCACGACGACCGTGAGCCGCGCGGTGTCCACGTCCGTGGTTCGTGCGACGCTCGGCTCGACCCGCAGCGCCACCGGCGCGTCGACGACCGGCACCGCCACCGTGACCTCGACCACCTCGTGAGCCGGGGGGCGGGTCAGCGACCGGACGCGGAGACGCAGCCGGCTCTCCCCGGCGGGCGCCAGGATGTCGCCGGCGATCCGGAAGCGGACCCGGACCCGGTCCTCGGTGTCGGGCAGCAGCCGGAGCTGATCGGACGCGACCACCAGCCACGGCGGGGCGCCGCCGACGTCCACGGCGTAGCCGTCGACGATGTCGGACAGGTTGCGGACGGTCAGAGCCAGCTCCGTGACGGACCCGTCCACCGGGACGACCACCGGGTGGGTCGGCGGCTCGAGCCGCAGCACCGGCTGCACCGCAGCGACAGGCTCCACCGCCGTCATCGGGGGCACCGCCGACGGCTGGCGCGACTGGGCCCCCGGTCGCCACTCCGTCGCAGCCACGGGAGCGGTTGGAGGGAGCGGTCCGGTGGTGGGTGGCGGTCCGGTCGGGTCGAGGCGCGGCCTCACCCGGGTCTCGATCAGCTCCTCGGCGGGCGGGGGTGCCGGAGCCGGGCGGGGCGCCTCGGTGCGGTCCTCCCAGGCGAGGAAGCTGTTGCAGCGCAGACAGAACTGGGTCCCGGTCGGGTTCTGCTCCCCGCAGCTCTCGCAGGCTGACGTGGACATCGTCGTCGGACCTCCTCTCGCGTGGGTCGTCACCGGGCTCTCCTTCGTGCGATCGGCCATACGGGCTGTCGGCGGCGCGGCGGAAACGCCGCCGGCGCCATCACCTGGGAGGACGGTGGTGCCCGCCGTGATACGCGGTGGCTCGCCGGACCTGTCCACGACGACCGTGGGCTACCGTGCGCAGATGACCAAGCACGGCTCGCGGCCGGGGAAGATCGCCAACGACGTCTACGAGGCCGAGCTGTTCCGGCTGCAGTCGGAGCTGGTCAAGCTGCAGGAGTGGGTGCGCCACACCGGGGCCCGGGTGGTGGTGATCTTCGAGGGCCGGGACGCGGCCGGCAAGGGCGGCACCATCAAGCGGGTCACGGAGTACCTGAGTCCGCGCGTCGCCCGGATCGCCGCGCTCCCCACGCCGACCGAGCGGGACAAGAGCCAGTGGTACTTCCAGCGCTACATCGCGCACCTGCCCGCCGCCGGCGAGATCGTCCTCTTCGACCGCTCCTGGTACAACCGGGCCGGCGTCGAGAAGGTGATGGGGTTCTGCACGCCGCAGCAGTACGCCCTGTTCATGCGCCAGGCGCCGCTCTTCGAGCAGATGCTGATCGACGACGGGATCCTGCTGCGCAAGTACTGGTTCTCGGTGTCGGACTCCGAGCAGCTGAAGCGGTTCCGGTCGCGGATGAACGACCCGGTCCGGAAGTGGAAGCTCTCACCGATGGACCTGGAGTCGATCAACCGGTGGGAGGACTACTCCCGGGCCAAGGACGAGATGATGGTGCACACCGACGTGCCCGGCAGCCCGTGGTTCGTGGTGGAGTCCGACATCAAGAAGCACGCCCGGTTGAACATGATCTCCCACCTGCTGTCGACCATCCCGTACGCCGACGTCCCGGCCGTGAAGGTGAAGCTGCCCAAGCGTCTGCCGGCCGGCGAGAACTACCACCGCCCGCCGCGGGAGCTGTCGACCTACGTGCCCGATCACGTCCGTCAGCTGATGGGCGACCCCGAGGCGACCGCCTGACTCCGGGACGGACACGGGGCTCAACCGCCCGTGCCCGGCGTGTCGCCCCCGGCCACGCCACTGAGCCGCGCGTTCGTCCCGGACGCCACGGGTGAGCCGGGGCCCTCAGCCCCGGCGGTGGTTCAGCGCCCCGTGCCGGCGTAGACCACTGCCTGCTCGCTGGAGTCCAGCCCGAAGGCCGTGTGCGCGGCGACCACGGCACGGTCCACGTCGTCCTGGTTGACGACCACCGAGATGCGGATCTCCGAGGTGGAGATCATCTCGATGTTGACCTCGGCGGCAGCGAGCGCGGAGAAGAACTTCGCGGTGACCCCGGGGTGCGAGCGCATCCCGACCCCGACGACGGAGACCTTGCCGATCTGGTCGTCGTAGAGGATGTCGGTGAATCCGACGCCGGCCTGCAGCGCCTGCAGGGTGGCGATCGCGGCCGTGCCGTCGGCCTTCGGCAGGGTGAAGGAGATGTCGGTGCGTCCGGTCTCCACCGCCGACACGTTCTGCACGATCATGTCGATGTTGATCTCGGTGGCCGCCACGGCCTCGAAGATGCGGGCCGCCTCACCCACCCGGTCGGGCACCCCGACGATGGTGATCTTGGCCTCGCCGCGATCGTGCGCGACTCCCGAGATGATCGCCTGCTCCATCTGGCTTCCTTCCTCCAGCTCCTCGACCCAGGTGCCGTCCTTGTCCGAGAACGACGACCGCACGTGCACCTTGACGTTCTCGCGCCGCGCGTACTCCACGCACCGCAGGTGCAGGATCTTCGCCCCGCACGCCGCCATCTCCAGCATCTCCTCGTAGGAGATGCGCGGGATCCGCCGGGCACTCGGCACGATCCGCGGGTCGGCGGTGAACACGCCGTCGACGTCGGTGTAGATCTCGCAGTGGTCCGCGCCCAGCGAGGCGGCCAGGGCGACGGCCGTGGTGTCGGAGGCCCCCCGACCCAGGGTGGTCACGTCCTTCGTGTCCTGGGCCACGCCCTGGAAGCCGGCCACGATGACGACGTCGCCGAGGTCCAGCGCGGAGGTGATCCGGCCCGGTGTGATGTCGATGATCCGCGCGTTGCCGTGGGTGCCGGTGGTGATGATGCCGGCCTGCGACCCGGTCAGCGACCGGGCGTGCAGGCCCTGGTCCGCGATGGCCATGGCCAGCAGCGCCGCACTCATCCGCTCGCCGGCGGTCAGCAGCATGTCCAGCTCGCGCGGCGGCGGCACCGGGGAGACCTCCAGCGCCAGGTCCATCAGGTTGTCGGTGGTGTCGCCCATGGCGGAGATCACGACGACCACGTCGTTGCCCTGCTGCTTGGTCGCCACGATCCGCTTCGCGACCCGCTTGATGCTCTCCGCATCCGCGACCGAAGAACCGCCGTACTTCTGGACTACGCGTCCCACGCCACCCTCCTCGTTCGCTCCGGCACCTCGTGGCCGGGAAAGCCTCGGCAACTCTATGCCCTGCCCGCGGCGACCCTCAGGTCCTGCGGCCGGCCGAGACGCCTCGCCCAGGGATTGCCGCGCCGGACCCGGTACGGGCGAGGATCTGGCGTCCGCACCGCCACCGAGGGCCGACCGACAGCGGCCGCGACGACACGGAGTCGCCGCCTTCCTGGCTACCCTCGATGTCGTGACCAGCCCCTTCTCCGCCCCGGTCAGCCGTCGCCTCTTCCTCGCCGGCTCGCTGTCGGCGGCGCTGCTCGCAGCCGCCGCGTGCAGCAGCGACGAGTCCGCCCCGCAGCCCAGCCCCACCCCGGTCTTCCCGGTCACTGTCGATCACATGTACGGGTCGACGACGATCCCGGCGGAGCCGAAGCGGATCGTGGTCATCGGCACCACCGAGCAGGACGCCCTGCTGGCGCTCGGGGTGGTTCCGATCGCGGTCACCCAGTGGGTCGGCGACGAGCCGTACGCCGTCTTCCCCTGGGCTATCGACAAGCTGGGTGACGCCAAGCCCACCGTGCTGGAGTCGGCGGAGGACCTGTCGGCCGCCACGATCACCGGCCTGAAGCCGGATCTGATCATCGGGACCAACGCCGGGATGGACAAGGCCACGTACACCGCCCTCAGCACGATCGCCCCCACGATCGCCAACAGCGGCGTCTACGCCAACACGTCCTACGAACCCTGGCCCACCCAGACGGTGCTGGTGGGCAAGGCCGTCGGGCGGGAGGCTCAGGCGCAGAAGCTGGTCGACGACCTCACCCAGCGGTTCGCCGAGGTCGCGGCCGCCCATCCCAAGTGGGCCGGCGTCTCCGCGGGTTTCGTCCAGGCCCCCTACGACGACGGCAGTGTGATCGCCTGGCCGAACGGGCTCGGCACCAACTTCCTGACCGACCTCGGCTTCACCATCCCGAAGTCCTTCGACCGGTTCGTGAACGACAAGGTGGCGCAGGCCCAGATCCCGGCCAAGGACACCGGGGTCCTCAACGAGGCCGAGGTGCTGGTCTGGGGCACCGACGTGGCGGGCGACGGGGCGGACATCCGCGCCGACAAGGTGCTCGGTGGGATCGACGCGGTGAAGGGCGGGCGCTCGGTCTACACCGGCGACCTGCTCGCCTCGGCCATCTACTTCAACACCATCCTCAGCCTTCCGTACGTGATCGACCAGCTCGTGCCGGAGCTGGAGAAGGTGCTGCCCGGCGGCTGACCGCGGGCTGGGCACCCGGCCCGCTCGACGTCCTAGTGAGGTTAGGCTCACCTCATGTCCTCCGTCACTCTGACCCGCCGGATGCTCCTGGCCGGCTCGCTCTCGGCCGCCGCGCTCGCCGGGCTCACCGCCTGCAACTCCTCCGCCGCCCCCGGAACGGGCACCGAGGCCGCCGGCCCGGCGGCCTCGGTCTTCCCGGTCACGGTCACCCACAAGTACGGGGACACGGTCATCCCGGCCGAACCCCAGCGGGTCGTCGTGGTCGGCTTCACCGAGCAGGACATCCTGCTCGCGCTGGGCGTCACCCCGGTGGCCACCACCGAGTGGTACGGCGACCAGCCGTACGCCGTCTGGCCCTGGGCCACGGGGAAGCTCGGGGACGCGAAGCCGGTCGTGATCAAGGCGCCGGACAAGCTCCCGCTGGAGCAGATCGCGGCCCTCACCCCCGATCTGATCATCGGCACCAACGCCGGACTCGACCGGGCCGTCTACGACTCGTTGACCAAGATCGCCCCGACCATCGCCAACAGCGGGAAGCACGACAGCGACTGGTTCGAGCCGTGGCCGGACCAGACCCTGCTGGTGGGCAAGGCACTGGGCAAGGAAGCGGCGGCGCAGCAGCTGGTCGACGACCTGAGCAGGCGCTTCGCCGACGAGGCCGCGGCCCATCCGCAGTTCGCCCGGGTGCCCGCGATCTTCCTGCAGGCGCCCTACTACGAGGGCTGCGCCATCGCCTACCGGGACGGGCTGAGCACCGAGTTCCTCACCGATCTGGGTTTCGTGATCCCCGCGGAGCTGACTCCGTTCGCCCGGGACGAGGCGCAGGCCTACATCCCGGTGGAGAAGATGGACGTCCTGAACGCCGGTCAGGTGCTGATCTGGGCGACCGAGGACGACAAGGCCAAGGCCGAGCTGGAGAAGAACAAGCTGTTCGGGCAGCTGGAGGCGGTCAAGGCCGGCCGCTCGCTCTACACCGGCGGCGAGCTCGCCGGGGCGATCTACTTCTCCACCGTGCTCAGCCTGCCGTACGTGCTGGACCGGCTGGTGCCGCAGCTGGCCGAGGCCCTCCCCGCCTGACCGGGGACCTCCCCGCCTGACCCGGGCGCAGCCCCACCGGGTGGGATACTGGCGCGGTGACTGACCTCCCACCGCAGCGGATCGGGGACGTGGAGCGCGACCGCGCCGCCGACTACCTGCGTGAGCACATGAGCGTGGGGCGCCTCACCCAGGACGAGTTCGACGAGCGGGTGGGCGCGGCCCTGTCGGCCCGCACGGCCGCCGACCTGGAACCGCTGTTCAGTGACCTGCCCGCCCCGAAGCCGGGCCAGGACCTGGCCGTGCCCGGGAGCACGCCGTGGCCGGCCTACCAGCCGCCGGGAACTCCGACGGCGGCCCCGGCGGCCCTGGCGCCGATGCCGGACAACAAGCTGGCCAACGCCCTGGCCGCCGCCTCCGCGGTCGCCTGGGTCCTCTTCATCCTGAACTGGGCGGTCGGACCGGGACTCTGGTGGCTCGTCTTCCTCCCCATCCTCCTGTCCAGCCTCGCCGGGAAGCAGCGCCAGGAGCTGAACCGGCGCGAGGTCCTGTGGCGCAGGCAGCAGCACCCGACGTTGCCGCCCGGGTCACGTCCCGACGAGTCCCCGTCCTGATCGTCGGGTAAGGACTTTCCTCAGTTCTCCGTTTCAGGTGAACTCTTGACACGCCCGGGAACCGTTCGTAGGTTCGAGCAATGCCCTTCTCCCCCCGGCGGGCTCTGTCCGTCTCCGTCCTGTGCGCCGCGCTCTGCGCCTCAGCGCTTCCCGCGGCGACGGCCGCGCCCCGCCCGGCGCCCGACGCGATCGGCGACACCCTCGCGGCGATGACCCTGGAGCAGAAGGTCGGGCAGCTCTTCGTGCCGTACGTCACCGGTGGCACGGCCGACACCGTCTCGGCCGAGAACCGCGCCCGATTCGGGGTCGACACCCCTGCCCAGGCGGTGGCCAGGTTCCACCTCGGCGGGGTCATCTACTTCGCCTGGTCCGGCAACACCGACAACCCGGCCCAGATCGCCCGCCTCAGCAACGGCCTGCAGCGCGCGAACACCGCGGCAGGCAACCCCGTACCGCTCAGCGTGGCCACGGACCAGGAGACCGGCCTGGTCGCGCGGGTCGGCCCGCCGGCCACCGTCTTCCCCGGCGCGATGGCTCTGGGCGCGGCACGCGATCCCAAGCTGACCTACGACACGTACGAGATCACCGGCCGCGAGCTGCGGGCGATCGGCATCAACACCGACTACGCCCCGGACGCCGACGTGAACGTCAACCCGGCCAACCCCGTGATCGGTGTCCGGTCGTTCTCCTCGGATCCGAAGCTGGTGGCCAGGAACGTCTCCGCCGCGGTCAGCGGCCTGCAGGACCAGCAGGTCACCGCCACCGCGAAGCACTTCCCCGGGCACGGCGACACCGGCACCGACTCGCACTACGCGCTGCCCCTGATCGACCACACCCGGGCGGAGTGGGAGAAGATCGACGCCCCGCCCTTCCGTGCCGCGATCAAGGCCGGGGTGGACGCGATCATGACCGCCCACATCGTCTTCCCGGCGTTCGACGACTCCGGCGACCCCTCGACGCTCAGCCACAAGGTCCTCACCGGGGTGCTGCGCGACGAGCTGAAGTTCACCGGGGTGATCGCCACCGACTCGCTGCGGATGGAGGGCGTCCGGCAGAAGTACGACGACGCCGAGATCGCCATCCGCGCCGTCGAGGCCGGGGCCGACGTGCTGCTCGACCCGCAGCAGCCGGCGCTGCAGATCCAGGCGGTGATCGACGCCGTCCGCTCCGGGCGCCTGTCCGAGGACCGGATCGACACCAGCATCCGCCGGATCCTGATCATGAAGAGCAACCGCGGCGTGCTGGCGGACCCGCTGGTCGACGAGACCCGCGTCAGCTCGGTGGTCGGCAACCCACAGCACAGGTCGTGGGCGCAGGCGATCACCGACCGGACGACCACCCTGGTCACCGACGACGCGGACCTAGTGCCGCTGCCGGCCGAGAAGACGTTCGTCACCGGCTGGGGCACGACCCAGGTGCCGCAGCTGGCGGCCGGGCTGAAGCAACGCGGCTGGACGACGGACTCCCTGGTCACCGGCGCCACCCCGACGGCCACCACGATCGCATCCGCCGTGGCCAGAGCCGAGGCCTCCGACCAGGTCGTGGTCACCACCTCGGCCGCCTGGAACAGCACCGCCCAGCAACAGCTCGTGGCCGCCCTGCGGGCGACCGGCAAGCCGGTGCTGGTGGTCGCGCTGCGGGACGCGTACGACATCGGTCACCTGGACGGCGTGCAGAGCTACCTGGTCACGTACTCCTCGACCACGGTGGCCGTCGAGTCCGCGCTGCGGGTGATCACCGGGGAGAACAGGGCGCGCGGCAGGCTGCCGGTCGACATCCCCGATCCCGATCGGCCCGGCACCGTCCTGTTCCCGTTCGGCACCGGTCTGAAGAAGTGAGGCGATGATCATGAGCGGAACGATCGGACGCCGCGGTCTGCTGATCGGCGGCGGCGCTCTGGCCGCCACCCCGGTGATCGGTCACGCAGCAGCGGCGCAAGGGCGCCGACGACGGGTGCGCACCGGTGCCGACGTGGTGGCGGCGAAGGGATGGCGAGAGCTCCGCGGCCAACGGGTCGGCGTGATCACCAACCCCACCGGGGTCCTCAGCGATTCCTTGAACAGCATCGTCGACGCCATGGTCGCCGCCGGGGTCACGGTCGGTGGCGTGTTCGGACCCGAGCACGGGTTCCGCGGGGCGGCCCAGGCGGGCTCCTCGGAGGACACCTACGTCGACGAGCGGACCGGCGTCACGGTCTACGACGCGTACGGGGCCGACGCGACGACGTTCGCCCGCTTCTTCGCCGAGGCGAAGGTGCAGACCGTGGTCTTCGACATCCAGGACGTCGGCGCGCGGTTCTACACCTACATCTGGACCATGTACGACGCGCTGATCGCCGCCGGCCAGCTCGGGCTCCGGTTCGTGATCTTGGACCGGCCCAACCCGGTCGGCGGCCGGGCCCGGGGTCCGCTGCTGATCGACGGCTTCACCTCCGGCGTGGGCAAGGACAGGATCGTCCAGCAGCACGGGCTGACAGCTGGTGAGTTCGCCCGGTACGCCAACGGCGTGCTGCTGCCGGCGGCCGGGAAGAAGGCGGTGGCCGACCTCGATGTGATCAGGGTGGAGGGGTGGAAGACCGACGAGCTCTACGCCGACACCGGTCTGCCCTGGATCCTGCCCAGCCCCAACATGCCGACCCCGACGACGGCTCTCCTCTACCCCGGCACCTGCCTGTTCGAGGCGACCAACCTGTCGGAGGGCCGCGGCACCACCAAGCCGTTCGAGCTGGTCGGAGCACCGTACGTCGATCACCGCTGGGCCACGGACCTGGCCAAGGCGAAGCTGAAGGGAGTGGAGTTCCGCGAGGCCTACTTCACCCCGACCTTCTCCAAGCACGTCGGCGTGGTCTGCGGCGGCGTCCAGGTGCACGTCACCGACCCGTCCGCGGTCGACGCGATCGCCGTGGCCACGCAGATGATGGTCGCGCTGCGGGACCGTTACGACGACTTCGCCTGGCGCAGCGGGGACAACACGCCCGGACGGTGGATCGACCTGCTCACCGGCTCGAGCCGGTTCCGCACCCAGCTCGACGGTGGTGCCTCCGCGGCCAGCATCACCGCGGCCTGGAGAGCCGAGCTGGCCGCCTTCGACCGCCGTCGGCAGCCCTACCTGCTGTACCGGCGGGGTCGCTGATGCCGGGCAGCCGGCTCCTCGTCGTCGGACTGGCGGCGGCGATGGTGCTGGGGGCACCGACGACGGCGATGGCCGACAGTGGTTCCGGGGGAGCCACGGAAGGGCGGTTCGACCGTCCGCAGCCCGGGTTCGCCTCTCCGCGCACCGAGCTGCGGACGTCGACGCCGTCGCGGGTGGGCCTGGACCCAGCCCCGCTGGAGGCCGCCTGGCGGGCCATCGAGGGCTACACCGAGCCGCAGGCCACCGGACGCCCCCTCTACCCCGGCGCCGTGCTCAGCTACGGCCACCACGGCCGGGTGGTGCTGACCCGGGCCACCGGCTATTCCCGGCTGTACGCCGACGGTTCGGGCTCGGCGCTGCCCGAGGCCGACCGGATCCGGACCCGGACCGACGCGATCTACGACCTGGCGTCGGTGTCGAAGCTCTTCACGTCCATCGTGGTGATGCAGCAGGTCGAGGCCGGTCGGGTCGATTTGGACGCCCCGGTGACCCGCTACCTGCCCGAGTTCCGCGAGCACGGTGCGACGTCGCCGTACGACAAGAGCGGCGTGACCGTCCGCCAGCTGCTCACCCACACCTCTGGGCTCCCGGCCTTCCTGCCGCTGTGGCGCGACCATCCGGATCCGGCCTCCCGGCTGCGGGCGGCGGTGACCGCGGACCTGACCGCCGAGGCCGGAACTCGCTACCTGTACAGCGATCTGAACCTGATCACGCTCGGCGCGCTGGTCACCGCGGTGACCGGAAAGCCGCTCGACCGGCTGGTCGCCGACGGCATCACCCGGCCGCTGAGGATGCGGGACACCGGCTACAACCCGACGACGCGGGCCCCCCGGGAACGCATCGCCGCCACCGAGTTCCAAGCCGTCCCCGACCGGGGGATGGTGTGGGGCAAGGTGCACGACGAGAACGCCTGGTCGTTCGGCGGCGTGGCCGGTCACGCCGGGGTGTTCTCCACCGCCCGTGACCTCGGGGTGCTGGCCCAGACCATGCTCAACGGCGGCGCGTACGACGGGCACCGGATCCTGCGCTCCACGAGCGTGCAGCAGATGATCACCAACGAGAACACCGAGTTCGGCACCAACGCCCACGGTCTGGGCTTCGAGCTGGACCAGCGCTGGTACATGGGTGGTCTCAGCTCCCTGCGCACCGCGGGACACACCGGCTACACCGGCACGTCGCTGGTGATCGACTTCGCGTCACGGTCCTTCGTGATCCTGCTGACCAACCGGGTGCACCCCTCGCGGTCGTGGGGATCAGTCAACCCCGGCCGGGTGGCGGCGGCCCAGGGTCTGGCCGAGGCGTTGGCGGTGCGGCCGCGGGCCGGCCGGACCGCCTGGTTCTCCGGCACCGCGAACGCCCGGACGGCCACCGTGACCGTCCCGCTGCCCTCCTCCGCTCGGGCCCAGCGGCTGAGCTGGCAGCAGCTCACCGACACCGAGGCCAGCGATCCGCTCACCCTGCAGGTGTCAGCCGACGGCGGGACGACGTGGACCACCCTCCCGTACCGGCTGGGCGGCCAGGTCGTCGACGGACCGTACGCGGTCTCCGGCGTCCGCCGCTGGGAGCGCGCGGTCGCGGACGTCCCGGCGGGCAGCGCGGCCGTGCGCTGGACCTACGTCCAGGATGCCGCCCTGTCCGGCCGCGGGATCTACCTGGACGGCATCACCGTGCGGGACGGGCGTCGGGTCGTGGTCGACACGGAGCGGCACCCGACCCTGGTGCGGACCGACGGGTGGACACCCGCCACCCGCTGACCGGGGCATCACCGGTACCGGCTCAGGACTGCCGGTTCCACTCGGTGCGGACGAGACCGAGGACGTCGGCCAGCTCGGTCGAGGTCAGACGGGCGGCGGCCACGAACAGCTCCACCGCGCGCCGGACCTCCGGATCCGCCTGCTGCCCGGGCCGGACCCGTGTCCCGCGGGTGCGGCTGGAATCGAGGAGCCCCCCGGCCTCGAGCTCGGCGTAGGCGCGGGCGACGGTTCCCGGCGCCACCCCCAGGTCCCCGGCCAGCTGCCGGATGGAGGGCAGCCGGGTCCCGGGCGCGAGCGTCCCGGCTCGGATCTGGTCACGGACCTGGGCCTTGATCTGGTCGTAGGGCGGGACGGCGCTCTCGGGGTCGATCCGGATCGTCGCGTCCGGCGACTCGTCGCCGGGATGGTGTGCCGTCATCGGCGTGGCGGGGTCACCACGACCCCCGGCGCGCCGAGCACCGCCCGGGTCCGTAGCGACAGCAGGGCGGCGACCGCCGAGCCGGCGACGACGGCGGCCGCCAGCAGCCCGACCGCCCCGACCAGCGTCGTGGTCCAGCCGACACCGACCCACGGGGTCGGGGCCATGCCGTTGTCGGGCCCGGAGGTGCGCAAGATCGCGGAGCCGCCGATGACCAGGGTGGCGGCCGCGTAGCCGAGCAGCGAGGCGGTCGCGGTCCGGACGATCACGCTCGTGCTGATCCCGCGCCACCGTCGGTCGACCTCGCGCGAGGCCGGTGTCACCGAGCCCTGCACGATCGCCGGCGAGCTGGCCATCCGCCAGAGAGCGGCGTAGGTGGCAACGGCCAGCAGCACCGTGACACCGGCGAGCGGCAGGCCGTAGAAGCTGCCGGGGAACGGTGAGGACCGACTGGTCAGGTCGCCCTGGGTCAGACCGAACGCGCGCAGCCGGCCGGCGTCGTCCGGCTGCGCCAGCACCGCCCCGGCGAGGAGCACCAACAGGTAGGCCACGGCGACGACCAGCGGCAGCAGCAGGGTGCCTCGCCGGGCGAAGCTCCACGGCTCGCGACGCCGCAGTGAGGCGGACGCAGGTCCGGGCCGGGCGTCGCGCGGCTGCGTGACCGGCCAGGTCGCGTACGCCAGCAGGGCGACCGAGGTCGCCAGCCCGGGTGCCACCGCCACCGGCACGCCCAGGAGAGACGGCCAGAGACCGTTGGCCCAGAAGCCGGCGACCAGGGCGGCGCCCGTGCCGGCGAGGCAGGCGGCGAGGCGCCACCGGTTCAGCCGAAGGCTGCGGGCCACCGCATCCCGATCGACGTCGGCGTGGTCGACGGGCGTCGCCGGGTGGCTGAAGGCATCGAGCAGCAAGATCAGCGGGACCGCGCAGATGCCGAGCAGCACCAGCACAGCGACGACGGGAACTCCGAACACGTCCACCTCCAGGATCGCTTGTATCGAGTCATTGATACAGCCAGGTGCGGTTGTGTGTCAATCAGTCGATACAGGTGGTGGGAGCCGCCGGTCGCGACGAAGCGCTACCGGCTCGGTGGTGGGGGCGGCGGAGGCCCGGGCGGGGGTTCCTGCCGGCCGTCGGGGGCCTGCCCCTCGGCCGGCTGGTTCGGCGGAGCTGTCTGACCCTGCGGGGCGGGCTGACCCTGCGGGGTCGGCTGACTCGGTGGAACCGGCTGACTCGGTGCTACCGGCGGAGCCGCCGGCAGCCAGACACGAGACAGCAGGGGTGCCGACAGCTGCATCTCGCGCAGGGTCGGGCGGGAGCCGTAGTCGACGCCGGGGAAGCGACCGAACTGCTGGTCGAAGCCCGGCGGACGCTCTGCCGCAGCCCGGTCCAGCAGGATGAGGGCGTCCGCCGGAGTCGGGTACTGCAGCGAGTCGTCGCTGCCGGGGGGCAACGGACCGATGTAGCTCGCGCCCGGCGTGCCTCGCAGACCCGGCCGGAACCACAGGTGACCGGGCCGGCGGCGATCCCGCAGGGCGTGCGACCGCCAGGTCGTCACGGGGTGGCTCGACTGCCAGTTCGCGATGTGGACCCACAGTCCCTTCTCGTGGGCAGCGCGGTCGGCGAGCTCGTTGACGTTGACGTTCGCGTTGAGGTACTTGCCGGCGGCCAGCGTCGCCATCACACCGGGCGCCCCCGCGGGTGCGTGCAGGTAGCCGAAGTTGTCGGCGGTGTACTCCTGGCTCCGGGAGTACGCCGTGCCGAGCAGCGGCACCTGGGCCAGCAGGTTGGTGAACACCAGGCGGAGGTACGAGACGTGACCGGCGGCGATGTGGCCGACCTCGTGGCCGATCACGAAACGCAGCGCGTCGGGGTCGCGGACCGCGCCGCCCACCTCGAAGAGGTCGGAGTTGATGGCGACGAACCGGCGGAACCCGTGACCGGCGGCGAAGGCGTTGATCACCCCGTTGCCCAGCACCACGTACGCGTCCGGCACCCGGCGCAGCCCGAACTGGTGGGCGGACTCGGCGACCATCCGGTAGCCCTCGGGGAACTGGGTCGGGCTCATCCGCACGGACTGGACCCGGAGCTGGGCGTACATCAGGGCGCGGGCGATCCAGATCAGGAACGGCAGCGCCATCAGCAACGCAACCAGCTGGGCCACGACGGAGGCCTCCCCGATCGCGTTCTCGATCGAGGCGCCGCGGCCCGTGGTCACCAGCACGATCGCGTAGACCAGCAGCCCCGCCCAGGTCAGGTAGGCCAGGGTGGTGAACGACGCCCCGACGATCAGCAGCGGCAGCTCCCACGGGTGCCGCATCCGCATGTCGCCGCCGAAGCCGTGCACGGTGGCGCCGTTGGTCAGGGTGGGAGGGGCCGGCCGGTGCGGGTCGCCAGGGGTCGGCAGCCCTCCCGTGGGCAACGGGGTGGGGAGAGTCATGGTGGTGCGGGGACCTCGTGTCGTCGGCTCGCCGCCCGGGCTCCCCGGTGCGGTTCGACGAGCGTACGTCCCCGCCGGCGGGTCGCTGGTCGGTCCGCGCCGGCCGGACGTCAGGACGGCGCGGACAGCCTCCCGGTCGACGCGGGCGTCGTCCTAGGGTGAGCGACATGAACTCCGACGCGGACGTCAGATGGGGCATCGTCGGACCGGGGAGGATCGCCGCCAAGGTCGTCCAGGACTTCCCGTACGCGCCCGGAGCCGTGGCCGTGGCCGCCGCCTCCCGGTCGCCCGAGCGGGCGCAGGCGTTCTGCGACGACCACGACCTGGCGACCGCCTACGGGTCGTACCGCGAGATCATCGACGCCCCGGACGTCGACGCCCTCTACATCGCCACCCCGCACCCGCAGCACCACCGGATCGCCCTGGCCGCCCTGCGCGCCGGCAAGGCCGTCCTGGTGGAGAAGACCTTCACCGCCACGGTCGCCGGGGCCGAGGAGGTGGTGGCCACCGCCCAAGCCACCGGTGTCTTCGCCATGGAGGCGATGTGGACCCGTTTCCAGCCCGCGATCGTCGCCGCCCGCGCCCTGATCGAGAGCGGGGCGATCGGGGAGGTCCGTCAGCTCCAGGCCGACCTCGGGGTCGACCGCCCGTACGACGAGTCCGACCGCGCCTTCGACCCGGCGCAGGGTGGCGGCGCCCTGCTCGATCTCGGGGTCTACGTGGTCTCGCTCGCGCAGTACGTCCTGGGCACCCCGGACCACCTGGAGGTGACCGGCTCACTGGCGCCCTCCGGGGTGGACCGGGAGGTCGGGCTGCTGCTCGGCTACGACGACGGCCGCGCCGCGACGCTGCTCTGCACCCTGCGCCAGGCCACCCCGGGCGCGGCCCGGATCTTCGGCACCGAGGGCTTCATCGACATCCCGCCGCGCTTCCACCACCCCGACCGGATCGTCCTGCACCGCAACGGGGCGGAGCCCGAGGAGCTGGTCCGGCCGCCCCAGGGCGCCGGCTACTCCCACGAGCTCGTCGAGGTCAGCGCCTGCCTGCGGGAGGGCCGGACGGAGTCGAGCGTGATGCCGCTCGCCGACACCCTGGCCGTCCAGCGGATCCTCAACGAGGCCTCCGAGCGACTCGGGGTGTTCCACCGCGAGGACGCCGGGGTCGAGGTCTGACCACGACTGACGCCCCCTTTCGCACGCCGACGCCCCCTCTGCAGTGGGGGCGTCAGACAGCGAAAGGGGGCGTCAGCACAGGTAGGGCGGCGCCGGCGGGCGGGGTGGGGCGGGAGCGTCAGGTGGTGACGTAGCGGCGGCCCTCGAAGGCCCGCCCGAGGGTCACCTCGTCGGCGTACTCCAGGTCGCCGCCGACCGGCAGACCGCTGGCCAGCCGGCTGACCTTGACCCCCAACGGGATCAGCAGTCGGCTGAGGTAGGTGGCCGTGGCCTCGCCCTCGAGGTTGGGGTCGGTGGCCAGGATGACCTCGGTGACCACGCCGTCGGCCAACCGCTGGCAGAGCTCGCGGATGTTGAGGTCACCGGGTCCGATGCCGTCGATCGGGCTGATGGCGCCGCCGAGCACGTGGTAGCGGCCGCGGAACTCCCGGGTGCGTTCGACCGCGACGACGTCCTTGGACTCCTCGACCACGCAGATGATGGCGGGGTCGCGGCGGGGGTCCCGACAGACCCGGCACTGCGTCTCCTCGGAGACGTTGAAGCAGATCTCGCAGAACCTGACCGTGTCCTTGACCAGCTTCAAGGTGGCGGCCAGCCGGAGGACGTCCTCGGCGTCCGCCGCGAGGATGTGGAACGCCAGCCGCTGCGCGCTCTTGGGACCGATCCCGGGCAGCCGCCCGAGCTCGTCGATCAGGTCCTGGACCGGGCCCTCGTACACCTAGCTGTGCTCCTCGACCGGATTCGTCAGAACGGCAGTCCGCCGCCGCCGAGCCCACCGGCCAGCGGCCCGAGCTTGGCGGCCGTGACGGCCTGCACCTTGTTGTTGGCATCGCGGACCGCGGCGAGGACCAGATCGGCCAACGTCTCGGTGTCCTCGGGATCGACGGCCTCGGGCTTGATCAGCAGGCCGACCAGCTCGCCGGTCCCCAGCACCCGGGCCTCGACCAGATCGCCGCCGGCGGTTCCGGTGACCTCGGTCTCCGCGAGCTCCTGCTGAGCCTGCAGCAGCTGCTGCTGCATCGCCTGAGCCTGGGCCAGGAAACCGGACATGTCGCCATCGGACGGAAGCATCGCGCTCTCTTCGGGTGTAGGGCCGCTCGCGGAAAGGGGGTGGTGCCTGCCCAGCCTATGCGGCAGCGACGACGATGGCGGCGTCCGCGCGGGCAGGTGTCCCGGGGAAAGCGGTCAGCCGATCGGGGCGGGGCTCAGCGGAGGAACGAGAAGACCAGCACGGCGAGGCAGATCAGCAGCATCCCGGTGGCGTTCACGAACAGGTCGCGACCGAGGTCGCGGGCCCGCACGTGCATCGACACCGCGACCACGAAGTAGGCCACCAGCGCGATCGTGGTCGTCAGACCCAGGTACGGGATCCAGAGACCGGCGAGCAGCCCGAGGGCCGCCGCGAGCTTGAGCGGGCTCAGCCACCGCCAGAACCGGGGCGCGAAGTGCACGTTCCTGAGGCACTGGGCGATGAAGCCGACCGGCTCGAGGCACAGCCCGGCGTCGACCAGCTGGATGACGGCCAGCACGACGACCGGCCAGATCGGTTCGGGCAGCACAGCGACCTCCTCGCAAACGTCGATCGGATTCGTACCATACCGTATCGTATGTTCCGGGCTCTCGGGTGCCCGGAGACGCCCAGTCCCCCCACCGCTCAGTCGGTCGGAACGAGGGGCAGCAGCATCTCGTAGAGCCGGCGCAGGTCGTCGGCCGCCACCGGGGGCACCACGACGGCCGCACCGACCGCGAGCAGGTAGGGCAGCAGGGCCGACAGCCGCGCATCCGCGGCGGACGGCACCGCCCGCCCCCAGACCCGTTGCAGGGCGTCGATCCGCGCTGTGTCGATCCGTTGCTGGACCTCGCGGACCTCGGGTTCGGACGTCGACCAGGCACGGACGGCCACATCCAGCTCGGGGCGGTACAGGCCGGGGCCGTCGGAACGGATCAGCCCGGTCAGCGTCTCCAGCACGGCCGGCACCGTGGCGTCGTCGCCGACGCGGGCGATGGCGGAGTCCAGCGCGTCGACGCAGGAGGACTCGTAGTGCGCGAGCAGCTCCCGCTTGTAGCCGTCCGCGCCGGCGAAGTGATGATGGAACGACCCCTTGGACAGGCCGAGCCGGGCCGCGATCCGATCGATCCGTACGCCCGCGGCGCCCTCGCTCGCCAGCACCCGGAGGCCCTCGTCCAACCAACGGTCCCGGGTCGTGCTCACGGCGCGACCGTACCAGTCCGTATGGTCGAGACCGTTCCGGTCGAGCGGTCGACGGCGACGCTCAGAAGCCGTGCTTCTCCTCGCCGATGATCTCCGCGCCCAGCTGCCGGGCGAGCAGCTCGGTGTGGGACTCCTCCAGGTCCTCCACGTCGGAGTCGGTGATCGAGGCCGCCTCGTCGCGCAGGTCCTCGGCGCCGCCGCCCTGCGCTCCCCCGCCCTTCCGGGTCGGCCGGATGTGCTGCCGTGCCTGCTCGCGCCAGCGGGGATCCACCGCCGGCTTGGCCGCCTGAGGAGTCGCGTCCGGTGGCGTCCCGTCGCCCGGTCCGGGAGCGCCTGGACCCTCGGCGGACCCCACCGACCCGCCGGCCATCGAGGAGCCGGGCGACCCGGCGACTGCCGGCACCTCGGTCCACGCCGCCGACCGATCGAGCGGCGCGTTCTCGTACGGGTCGTCCGGCGGCTCGGAAGCCGAGGGCGGTGCACCCGGGCCGCTCCCCCGGTCCGCGGCGGCCGGACCGCTGCCGCCGCGCCCTCCCCCGGCGCGTCCGCCGGAGGTCACGCTCGGGTCGACGATGGCCTCGATCCGGAAGTCAACGCCCAGGGCCTCGGTCAGCGCCTCCCGGAGGATGTCCTCGCTGCCACCCTTGGCGAAGCTGTCGCGCGGTCCCACGCCGGCCATGGCCAGCACGAGCACGCCGTCGCGGACATCGGCGACCTGCGCGTTCTGGCTGAGCAGGATCCAGGTGAAACGGCGCCGGCCCTTCACCTCCTCCAGCACCTCCGGCCAGAGGCGACGGACGTCGGTCACAGTCAGACTCTGACGCCCGGCGGTCGGCGCTGTCGGTGGTTGGCGGTGCGGGCCGAGAGCCGTGTCGTCGGACTGGCCGCCGGCCGGCCCGTCCTGGGCGGCCCTGTTCGGAGTGACCTCGTCCGCGGCTGCCCTGTCCTGCGTGGCCCCGCTGCGCCCGGGCTCGGGCGTCGACGGCCGACTGTCCGGGTCGCCAGCGGTCTCGGGGTCGGGCGTCGGCTCACGCTGTGAGCTCGCCTCCACCTGGTCCGGCGCTGCCCCCTCCCGCGTCCCGCCGGTAGAGGTCCCGGCGGTCGCCGTACCGGCGGTCGGGATCACCGCGTCCGGGGTCGGGCGGGCCGCAGCCGTCTCGGCCGGGGCGGCGTTCTCTCCCCCGCGCGACGGCGGCGCCGCCGGCGCCGCCGGTCGCGAGGCCGGCCGGGCGGTCGGCAGCGACTCCGGAGCCGCCGTGGCGCCGACCGCTCCGGTCATGTCCAGGCGGCGCTCGATCCGGTCCAGGCGCGCGTGGATCCCGCGGTCGTCGACGTCGGCGCCGGGCAGCAGCACCCGGGCGCACATCAGCTCCAGGTGCAGCCGGGGAGCGGTGGTGCCGCGCATGTCGGTCAGTCCCTGGGCGATCACCTCGGCCGCCCGGGTCAGCTCCCCCGCCCCCAGGGCGGCGGCCTGGGAGGACAGCCGCTCGGCCTGGTCGGCGGCCACGTCCACCAGACCGGAGGTCAGGGCATCCGGCACGGCGGCCACGATGACGAGATCCCGCAGCCGGCGCAGCAGGTCCTCGGCGAACCGCTTGGGGTCCTGCCCGACCTCGATCACCTTGTCGACGCAGGCGAAGACGCCGCCCGCGTCACCGGCGGCGAAGGCATCGGCGAACTCGTCCAGGAGCGAGTCCGGTGTGTAGCCGAGCAGCGCCGCCGCCTGCCGGTAGCCGACCCCGTGCTCGTCGGCCCCGCCCAACAGCTGATCGAGCACCGAGAGGGAGTCGCGCACCGATCCCGCTCCGGCCCGGACGACCAGCGGCAGCACCGCCGGCTCGACGCTGATGCCCTCGGCGTCGCACAGGTGGGCGAGGTAGTCACCGAGCACCTTGGGCGGCACCAACCGGAACGGGTAGTGGTGGGTCCGCGACCGGATGGTGCCGATCACCTTGTCCGGCTCCGTGGTGGCGAAGACGAACTTCACGTGCGGCGGCGGCTCCTCGACCAGCTTGAGCAGGGCGTTGAAGCCCTGCGTGGTCACCATGTGCGCCTCGTCGACGATGTAGATCTTGTAGCGGCTCGACACCGGTGCGAAGAAGGCCCGCTCCCGCAGGTCGCGGGCGTCCTCGACGCCGCCGTGGCTGGCGGCGTCGATCTCGATCACGTCGATGCTGCCGGGACCGCCGCGAGCCAGCTCGACGCAGGACAGGCACTCCCCGCACGGCTCCGGTCGCGGACCGCGCTCGCAGTTGAGCGCCCGGGCCAGGATCCGGGCCGAGGTCGTCTTGCCGCAGCCGCGCGGACCGGAGAAGAGGTAGGCGTGGTTCACCCGGTTGTTGGCCAGCGCCCGCTGCAGGGGCTCGGTGACGTGCTCCTGGCCGATCACGGCGGCGAAGGTGTCCGGTCGGTAGCGACGGTAGAGGGCCAGCGGGGCGGCGGGTCCGCTCGGCGGCGGTGTGCCGGCCCGCGAGGCGGGAGCGGGCGGTCCGGACGCGTCGTCGGGCTCACCGAACAGGGCCTCGTCCTGGCTGAACTCGGGCAGGTCCGGTGGCGCGTCGCCGTCGTCGGGCACGTCCCAGCCGCCGGTCTCGGCCGTCTGCGACCCCGTCATGCCCTCACCCACGCCACGCACCCTATGCCCCACCGCCGACAGGCGGTTCCGGATCGGCCGGGGGCTCCCTGACCGCCGTACGACCGGTGGCGACGACCGCGGCCCGGTCCGACGCTCAGGCCGGCACCGCCGACCGGCGCCCGGTCCGGTGACCCCCGAGTCAGCTGCCGCGGGTCAGGTCCCAGATCGCCGCGGCCAGGGCGACGAGCAGGATGCCCAGCGACGTCAGCAGGGTGACCTCCAGACCGATCACCGGGTCGCCGTCCCCACGACCGAGCTGGTACGCCGTCACCAGCACCGCGGCCCCCAGCGCGCTGCCGATCCGCTGGCCGGTCTGGATCACCGCCCCGGCCGCCCCGCCCATCTGCGGTGGCACGGCGCTGAGCGAGAGGGTCTGGTTGGGCGAGATGACCGCGCCCCCGCCCAGGCCGGCGAGCAGCAGCGGGAAGGCCAGCATCCACCAGCGGAACTGGTCGGCGGCGTCGGGCAGCACCAGCCACAAGATGGCGAGACCGGACATCATCACGGCGATGGCGATCACGGTGATCCGCCGGTTCAGGCGGGCCACCAGCCGCCCCGCGATCGGCGACATGACCGCCGTGCCCACGGCGAAGGGCGTCACCAGCAGGCCGGCCTGGAGCGGGGAGTAGCCCAGACCCTCCTGCAGGAAGACCGACACCACCAGCAGCACCCCGGTGAAGCCGGTGAAGTAGAGCGTCCCGATCAGCACCCCGTTGGCGAACCCGCGGGTCCGGCGCAGCAGACCCAGATCCAGCAGCGGCGCCAGACCGGCCACCTGCTCCCGGCGCTCCCACCAGAAGAACAGCCCGAGGAACACCGGCACGGCCAGCAGCAGGTACAGCCACGGCCCCGCCCCGTCCTCCGACTCCACCACCGGCAGCAGGAGGCTGAACACCGCCGCTCCGAGCAGCACCGCCCCGACCACGTCGATGTGACGCTCGCCGGCCGTGCGCCCCCTGTCCGCCGGCCGGCCCGGGACCCAGCGCCAGATGAAGATCATCGCGACCAGACCGATCGGCACGTTGATGCCGAAGATGTAGCGCCAGCCGTTCTCCTGGCCGAACACCGCGATCAGCGCCCCGCCGAGGATCGGCCCGATGGCGCTCGCCACCCCCACGGTGGTGCCGAAGTAGCCGAAGGCGACCCCGCGCTCCTTGCCGCTGAACAGCTGCTGGATCAACCCGGAGCTCTGCGGGGTCAGCAGCCCGGCCGACATCCCCTGCAGCACCCGGGCGGCGATCACCAGGTTGGCGTCGGCGGCGAGCCCGGAGGCGGCGCTGCCGAGGATGAAGCCGGTCAGGCCGATCATCATCAGCGCCCGCCGCCCGTACACGTCACCCAAGCGGCCGCCCGCGACAAGCGTCAGGCCGAACGCGAGGGCGTAGCCGGACACCACCCACTGGATCGTCGAGGTCGTGGTCCCCAGTCCCGACTGCATCGAGGGGATGGCGACGTTGACGATGGTCACGTCCAGCAACGCCATGAACCCGACGGCCAGCGTCACTCCCAGGATGCGCCAGCGGACCGGGCTGGGCTGCGTGGAGGTCTCGTCGGTGGGCACGGCGCGATTCTGCCCCGCGGGTCGCTCCAGATGCTCCCCGTCCCAGCCGACAGGGAGGACACAGCATCGGTGGCGACAATGGGGTGGGTGGTGACGAGACGACAGTTCCTGTACGGCTCCTCCGGTCTCGCCCTGGCCACGGTGGCCGGCTGCGCCGCCGACCAGACGGACCCGACCACGGCTCCGCGTCCGTCGCCGACCGGCGCGTCCGGCGGCACCGCATCCCCCAGCACCGGCAGCGCGTCCCCCAGCCCGAGCGCCCGCCGTACGCCGACCCCCTCCCCGAGCCCGACGGGCGCCCCGACACCCGAGCTGGCCGGCACCGTGGCCACCGACCTCGACGTGCCGTGGGGGCTGGTCTTCCTGGCCGGCGGCGACGCCCTGGTCTCCGAGCGCAACTCCGCGAAGATCATCCGAGTCACCGGGAGGGGGAAGAAGACCACCCTGGGCGAGGTGTCCGGGGTGGTCCCGCCGACCGGCATCGGCGAGGGCGGACTGCTCGGCCTCGCCACCGCCCCCGGCGACGAGGAGACGCTCTTCGTCTACTACACGACCGGGTCCGACAACCGGGTCGGGCGGGTCAGCCTGGCCGGCGGCAAGGTCGGCAGGCCGAAGACGGTGCTGACCGACATCCCGACCAGCACCCACCACCACGGTGGTCGGCTGCTGTTCGACGACGACGGGATGCTGCTGGTGTCCACCGGCGACGCCGAGCAGTCCTCGCTGGCCCAGGACAGGCGGTCGCTGGCCGGGAAGATCCTGCGGATCCGTCCCGACGGTCGCGCCGCGCCGGGCAACCCGTACGACAACCGCACCTGGTCGTACGGGCACCGCAACGTGGAGGGTCTCGCGTTCGACGCCGCCGGCCGGCTGTGGGCGACCGAGTTCGGCGACAAGGAGGCCGACGAGCTGAACCTGATCCGCAGGGGCAGGAACTACGGCTGGCCCGAGGTCGAGGGGACGTCGGACCGCGATGGTCTGACCGACCCGAAGGCGACCTGGTCGCCGACCAGCAGCTGCTCGCCCGCCGGCCTGGCCATCGCCCGGTCGACGGCCTTCGTCGGCGCTCTGCAGGGTCGGTGCCTGTTCGCGGTGCCTCTGGACGGCACCGGGGCCGGCAAGCCGAAGGCGTACTTCGCCGGTGACCACGGCCGGATCCGCAACGCGGTCGCCGCACCCGACGGCTCGCTGTGGATCACCACGTCGAACACCGACGGCCGGATCGACCCGGGTGCCGACGACGACAAGATCCTCCGCGTGACCGTCTGACCAGCCGGCGGTTCCTTTCGCCGCGTCCGCCGGTGACAGGATGACGGCATGACCTCTCAGCGGATCCTGTTCATCGGCGGCAGCGGCGTCATCAGCGCCTCCAGCGTGCAGCTGGCGGTGGCGCAGGGACACCACGTGACCGTGATGAACCGGGGCCAGAGCAGCTCCCGCGACCTGCCCGAGGAGGTCGAGACCCTGGTCGCCGACGCCACCGACGCCGCCGCGGTGGCAGCCGCGATCGGTGACCGGGAGTTCGACACCGTGGCCCAGTTCCGCGCGTTCCTGCCCGACCACGTCGCCTCCGACATCGAGCTGTTCTCCGGCCGGGTCGGTCAGTACGTGTTCATCAGCTCCGCGTCGGCGTACCAGAAGCCGCCGACCCGGGTGCCGGTGACGGAGTCGACGCCGCTGCGCAACCCGTTCTGGCAGTACTCCCGGGACAAGATCGCCGGTGAGGACCTGCTGGTCGCGGCCTACCGGGACTCCGGCTTCCCGGCCACGATCGTGCGGCCCTCGCACACGTACGACAAGACGCTGCTGCCCACCATGGGGCACTGGACCGACGTGGCGCGGATGCGGGCCGGCAAGCCGGTGGTGGTGCACGGCGACGGCACGACCCAGTGGACCCTGACCCACGCCGACGACTTCGCGGTGGCGTTCGTCGGGCTGTTCGGCCACCCCGCCGCGATCGGTGAGGACTTCACCATCACCGGCACCCACGCCCCGACCTGGAACCAGATCTACACCTGGCTCGGGAAGGCGGCTGGGGTCGAGCCGGAGCTCGTGCACGTGGCCAGCGAGACCATCGCCCGGGTCGCCCCGGACCTGGGTCCCGGCCTGGTCGGCGACAAGGCGCACTCGATGGTGTTCGACTGCAGCAAGGTGTCCGCCCTGGTCCCGGCGTTCCGGACCACGATCGAGTACCACGACGCCGCGCACGAGCAGATCGCCTGGTTCGACGCCAATCCCTCAGCCCAGCAGATCGACGAGGAGCAGGACGCGCTCTTCGACCGGCTGGTGAAGGGCGCGCGGGCGTTCTGAGGCGCCGGGTGCGATGACCGCCTCGACGAAGGTGACGGAAAGGTGCCTCTCACGGGCGACACGCCGAGCCACGAGCCGCTCGTCGGCCCGTGAGTGGCAGGTTTCCGTCAATCTCCCCGGTAGCCCCGGTGGCTGAGATCCGGATCGGCATCTCGGGTTGGACCTATCCGCCGTGGCGCGGCACGTTCTACCCACCGAAGCTGCCGCAGAAGCGCGAGCTGGCGTACGCGGCCTCCCGCCTCGGCTCGATCGAGGTCAACGGGACCTTCTACGGCCTGCTCAAGCCGGACGCGTTCCGGACCTGGGTCGCCGAGACCCCTGACGACTTCGTCTTCGCCGTCAAGGGCAGCCGGTTCATCACGCACATGAAGAAGCTGGCCGACGCGGACACCACGCTGGCCAACTTCTTCGCCTCGGGTGTGCTGGCGCTCGGGAATCGGCTCGGGCCCTTCCTGTGGCAGCTGCCACCGACCATGGCCTTCGACGCCGACCGGCTGACGGACTTCTTCCGCCACCTGCCGCGCACGCACGGCGAGGTCGCCGAGCTGGCGGCCCGGCACGACCACCGGATCACGGCCGACCGGGCCCTGCTGACCACCGACCACCCGGACCACCCGGTTCGGCACGCCCTCGAGGTGCGACACGACAGCTTCCGTACGCCCGCGTTGACCGACCTCCTCCGGACACACGACATCGCCCTGGTCTGGGCCGACAACCCCGGCACCTGGCCGGTGCTGGACGCGAGCACGACCGACTTCCGCTACGTGCGGCTGCACGGCGACACCGAGCTGTACGCCAGCGGCTACAGCGGCGAGGCGCTCGATCAGTGGGCGACGAGGATCAGCGGCTGGGCCGCCACCGGCCAGGACGTGAACGTCTACTGCGACAACGACGCGAAGGTGCGGGCGCCGTACGACGCCATGGGTCTGATGGACCGGCTCGGCCTGGCCAAACCGGCTCCCTGAACAGGCCGCCACCGGAACGTAAGAGTCCCCCGCGCACCCGACAGAGCTCACTTACCCTTGCTGTCTTCCGACCCTGGGGGAGTTGGGTGAGGTATCGCCACGCGGGGGACCGGCGACCAGTGTACAGATCGGCCGAGGTGCTCCCGGCCGCCCGCAGCGGGCGAGACTCAGGCGATGACCCTGGACCCTTGGTCGGTGATCGCGTGCGCGTCCTCGTCGTCGAACCAGACGCCACCGTCGGCCAGGTAGCGGAAGGCGATCTCCTCGCCCGCCGGCACGGCGACGGTGACGCTGCGGGTGCCGTTGCTGCGCTTGACCAGCTTGTGCTTGCCGGGCGTCCAGTCGTTGAAGGTGCCGACCGCGGAGACGGGGCCGGTGTGCGCGTCGTCCGGCAGGACGAACTGGATCTTGGTGGTGCTGCCCTTGGTGGTGATCTTCAAAGCCATGTCGGTAACTCCGTGTGTGCGATCTCGGTCGATCTGTCGGGGCGCTCCCGCAGGAACGCACCGCAGAGGCTAGGGAGCCGTTGCTACGGGCGTGTGACGAAACGCGGCTTCGTGGCGGATCTCACGCCGCTCCTGGTCAGGCCCGATCGGTCTCGTACGAGGGCTCGGCCGGCTCCGCGGCCGGAGCCTCGACCACATCCGTCGGACGGGAGACGATCGGGGCCACGATCACCGCCACGACGCAGAAGATCAGCGGGAGGGCGAAGGCCAGGTTCAGACCGACCCAGCCGGCCACCACCCCGACCAGGGCCGGTCCGGCCAGCTGGCCGACGTAGCCGGCCCCCACCACCCGGGACAAGATGATGCTCTGGTGGGTCGCGCTGATGTTGCCGGCGGCGGTGAACAGCTGCGGCACCACACCCGCCAGGCCAAGGCCGAAGACGGCCCAGCCGACCAGGGTCAGACCGAAGGCCGGCGAGACCATCACGACCCCGATGCCGACCGCGGCGGCCAGCGACCCGTACCGCACCACGAACGCGGGCCCGAACCGACCGGCGATCCGGTCGACGGTGAGCCGACCCACGGTCATGGCCACGGCGAACGTCGCGTACGCCAACGCGGCGGCCGACGTGGGCTGGTCGAGGTGCTCGACGGCGTGCAGCGCGCTCCAGTCGTTGGCCACCCCCTCGGCCAGCATCAGCAGGAAGGCGAGGACCCCGAAGCCGATCACCCGGCGTCGGACGCTGCCGTCGCGAGCCGGCCCGGCGGACTCGGCCGACCGGCCGGAGGCGACCTCCAGCGGCGCCGGCTCCGGCGCCAGCAGCAGCCGTACGCAGACCACCCCACCGATCGCGGCAGCGATCGAGGCGATCAGCACGGCCGCACTCACGGGGTAGCCGAGTCCGAGGGCGGCGGCACCGATCAGGGCACCGGTGGCCCCGCCGACCGACCAGAAGGCGTGGAAGGCGGACATGATCGGCCGGCCGTAGCCGCGCTCCACGATCACCGCCTGGTCGTTCATGGACACGTCGACCGCGCCGTTGGCCAGGCCGAAGATCAACAGCGCCAGACCGAGGGTGACGGTGCCGGTCGTGTGCACGGGCAAGTTGACCGCGAGCACGTAGAGCGCCAGGGCGGCGCCGGTGACGACCTTGCTGCCCCACCGGGTGATCGCGTACCCGGCGATCTGCATGCCGATCACCCCACCGGCGCCGAGCACCAGGAGCAGTAGACCGAGGGTGGCGTGCGAGACACCGGTGCGCTGCTGGACGGCGGGGATGCTGACCAGCCAGGCGGCCATCCCGAGGCCGACGACGAAGAAGATCCCGAAGACGCCGAACCGCGCCCGGCGCAGTCGTGCCGAGACCGGGGCGGCGGTGGCGGGTGCTGACGGGCTCACGGGGTCTCTCCTGCGGTGTCGGTGTCGGTGTCGGTGTCGCTGTCGGTGGTGACGAGGCGGGCGATGGCTGTGGTGACCACGTGACCGCCCTGCGACTCCGTGTCCAGGGCGCGATGCAGCGTGAGGCCCTCGATCAGGGCGTCGAGCATCCGAGCCGTGGCCGGGTCGAAGTGCCGTTCGAGCGCCGCGCGGCTGCGACCCATCCAGGCGTTGGTGATGTCGCGGTAGGAGGCGTCTCGGGCGGCCAGGGTGTAGAGCTCCTGGGTGAGCACCAGCTCGCGCTGGTCACTGAGGATGTCGCCCTCGACCGCCTCGGTGATCGCGGCGACGGCCGCGTCGCGATCGGCCGCCGCCGCCATCCGCACCGCGAACCGGTCACTGAAGGCGTTCGCGAACCGGTTGAAGGCCTCGTGCAGCAGCTCGCTCATGCCGCTGAAGTGGTAGGTCATCGAGCCGAGCGGCACGTCGGCGGCCTCGGCCACCCTCCGGTGCGACACCCCGGCCACCCCCACATCGGCGATGACGTCGAGGCAGGCGTCGATGATCCGGTCGCGCCGGTGGGGGTCGTACCGCCGAGCCGGGTGCTCGACTGCCTCTGTCGTCATGCGTACGATCGTACGCTCAGTGTACGACTGTACGCAACGTGGCCCAGGTCATACGGGCCACCGACGGTTTCGCGCCTCCGTGCCGATCCGGGTAAGGTTCCGCGCGGAGGATTCGCCTAGAGGCCTATGGCGCTCGCTTGGAAAGCGGGTTGGGTTTACGCCCTCACGAGTTCGAATCTCGTATCCTCCGCGGTTGTAGGCAAGGAAGAACGCCGCGCGCCCGATTCGGGCTGCGCGGCGTTTCTCGGCTCTGGGTCTCAATCTGGGTCTCAACTCGGCTGATTCTGCGCCCGGATCAGTCCGTCGACGAGCTGGGGGACGGAGCGTCAGGACGGTCGCGGCGGTTCATGCTGAGTTATGGACGGACCAGCTTTGGAGCAAGTTCATGGTTCGCGGCATTCAGGGGCACCTCACGGTCGAGCGAGGGTCTGCAGGGTCGCACGTTGAGCGACCGGCTAGCGGTCAGGCAGAAGCGCACGCCAGCCGTCTCACACCCTGCGCTCAACCACCGGTCGCTGCGACGTGCGCCCCAGATACTCAGACGGGGTGTTCGAGGTTCCACAAGGCCCGGTAGTAGGTGGTTCGTTTCGGGTCGGGTGCGATGCCGTAGGCGTTGAGGAACGGTAGTTCCCAGCCCGGTCCGTAGTTCCATTCCGTGCTCCAGGTCGCGACCGCGAGATCTGCCCATCGGTCGGCCAGTCCCAGGTTGCCCAAATCGACGTGGCCCACGAAGTCGCCGTTGGCTTCGATCAGGGTGTTGGGTACGCAGGCGTCACCTTGACACACGACGAGCCGGTCGACGGGCGGCACGGACGGCAGCTGGTCGCCGTCGCGGCCAGGAATTGCCGCCAAGCGGGTAGCCGCGGACCAGTCGAAGGGACAGGTGCGAACGGGTAAGGAGTCGTGGAGGGATCGCAGGCCGGAGCCGGCCGCCCGCACCGCCTGAGCTGGCCGTGACTTCCATCGGTCGGTGATCGCGGTTTCGCCGCGGAGTTCGGCTGTGAGCAGGTAGGTGCCGTCGGTGGTCTCGGCGTAGTCAAGAACGTGGGGAACAGCAGCGAAGTCGGCGGCCCATCGCAGCCGTTCCCTTTCAGCAGTCAGGCTGTTGGGCGATCCGGTGGGAGCCCACTTCGCGAACTGTCTCAGTCCGGGAACCTCGATGCGAAAGGTCACCCCGCCATCGCCGTTGACCCATATGGGCACGACTGGGTGTCCGGCGCTGATCTGCCGTATGACTGCCGGGACTGGCACGTCATCACCTGCGAAGCTGCTGATCGTCACGACTCAATCCTCCTTCGAGAGCCGCAGAGCCGGAGTCGCCGATGGCGGACCGGCATCCGTACACCATGGGTTAGCCGACCGTCGTCTCATAAGCAGCGCTCAACCACCCTCAATCGGGCGCATCGAGTGTTGCGATCAGAGCGCCAGCTGCAAGGCGGTTCTCCTGTGGCGCCGTGCCCTTGCGCCAGAATCACTGCGCTGAGCGGGCGGCTTCCTCCACGCGCTGGTGATGTGTCTGCCAAAAGGCGGGATCGCTCGCAGGCAGGCTCGCGTCGTCCTTCTCCATGCCGACGGCGCCGTCGATCAGCTCGCGGACGATGTCGGCGTGACCGGCGTGGCGCTGGGTATCGGAAACCACGCGGACGAGCGCGTGGTGCAGGCTCACAGCGTTGTCATCGGCTGGCCACCATGGCACGGCGCCGACACTGTCGAGCGGGAGCTCGTCCAACGTGGCGTCAGCGAGAGTCCAGGCCTGGCGGTAGCCGTCGATCACACTGGCCCGCGACTGGCGTGACCCACAGATCACTGCTGGGCTCGACGCCGCCAAGCCAGGGGAGTTTGAGGCCTGACGGGCGCCCGAAGGAGTCGGCGAGGTAGCCGGACTCGACGTACGTGGCGTGCTCCAGCCAGCAGGTTGGTCCCGGTCGGTGTCATGGGCCGACGGGCGTCGTACTCGGAGAGTCCATCGAGCTTCCACAGCATGGCGTCGCGCGCTGACTGGAGTACCAGCGCAACTCGGTCTTGTGATCGGTCATGGCGCAGAGTCTTCTCGCTCGCATTCTCGCCACCTCCGAATTTCAAGCTGGTGAGACGTCGGACTCTCGATTGAGGTATTTGCCTATGTAGGTCCCGTAGGCCGACCGTTCTACGGAGACGTTGAGGCGGGCGGCTCGATAGGGTCACCGGGTGGACGACCGATCAGCTGGCTGGCGCGCGGACCGCATCGGGTCAGCCTTGCGCGGGACGAACCCGACGGTGATGGCAAAGCTGCCGGGTGCCTTCGCAGTCATAGGCGACGTGCAGTGGCTACCGGGTTACTGGGTGCTGTTGGTCGATCGGCCAGGCGTCGGCGGCCTCACCGACCTCGACCCTGACGAGCGTCAGCAGTACCTGGTCAGCATGGACATCCTCGGTGAAGCTGTCGAGTCCGCTTGTCGCGGCGTAGACGACAGGTTCCGACGCCTCAACCTCGACATCTTGGGCAACACAGACGAGTTGCGGGAGGCGGCGCTCCACTCGGCGGCCGCCGCCGATGCCGTCACTGGGTCGTCGGGCCAGCCGGCGTGCTCTCTAAGCCGGCTCAGTCCAAGGTCGCGGGCAAGCCGTCCGCCGCCGTACCAGACCGGCCGCTCACCCCTGACTGTCGGTCGTTCGGCGACGAAGTAGCCGGTGATGACGTCGTGGGTGCCTTCGGCGTACCGGGGCCGGACGAGCAAGCCCGACTTCACACGCTTCTGATACGCAAAGTGTGGATTTTGTCGCGCCCCGGACACGAATGATGTAGATGTGCGTCATGCACAACGCTGAGGTCGAGCGCCGCGATGCTACCGACGGTCCAGTGAGCCGCACCGACTTCACCAGCTTCTTGCTTGGAAACATGGTGGAGCGGTGCTGATGGCGAGTGAGGCTGAGCTCGAAGAAGTATTTCGGCTAGCTGAAGCCGCCAGCATCAGCGGGATCGTCGCCGACGTCGGCGACCGCCTAGCCAGCAGCTGGCTGGCGGTGTCCAGGTTCCGGGAAGTCCAGGCCCTGACAGACCGCTCCTTACAGGTTCAGACAAGCCCCTCGACGCTGCTCTACGCCGGCCGAGCGTTCAGTGCCACCGGTAACCCGACCGCCGCCCTCACCTACCACCAGCAGGCCCTCACCCTCTCCCAGAAGGTTGGCGACCGCGCCAGCGAAGCCGCCGCCTTTAACAACATCGGCGGCATCCACGGCAACCGCGGCGAGCTGCCGGCCGCCCTCACCCACCACCAGCAGGCCCTCACCCTCTGCCGCGAGGTCGGCGACCGCGCCGGCGAAGCTGCCACCTTGAACAACATCGGCGGCATCCACTACTACCGCGGGGAGCTGCCGGCCGCCCTCACCCACTACCAGCGAACCCTCACCATCCGCCAAGAGGTCGGCGACCGCGCCGGCGAAGCCACCACCTTGAACAACATCGGCGGCGTCCACCACAGCCGCGGCGACCTCCCGGCCGCCCTCACCCATTACCAGCAGGCCCTCACGATCCGCCAAGAGGTCGGTGACCGCGCCGGCGAAGCCACCACCTTGAGCAACATCGGCAGCGTCCACCACGACCGCGGCGACCTCCCGGCCGCCCTCACCCACTATCAACAGGCCCTCCCCTTCTTCCGCGAGACCGGCGACCGCGCCGGCGAAGCCACCACCTTGAACAACATCGGCGGCATCCACCAGGGCCGCGGCGACCTCCCGGCCGCCCTCACCCACTACCGGCAGGCCCTCACCCTTCACCGCGAGGTCGGCGACCGCGCCGGCGAAGCCACCACCTTGAACAACATCGGCAGCATCCACCACGACCGCGGCGACCTCCCGGCCGCCCTCACCCACCTTCAGCAGGCCCTCACCCTTCACCGCGAGGTCGGCGACCGCGCCGGCGAAGCCACCACCTTGAACAACATCGGCAGCATCCACCGCCGGCGCGGCGAGTTGCCCGCCGCCCTTACCCACTACCGGCAGGCCCTCACTCTCCACCAGAGGACCGGCAACCGCGCCGGCGAGGCCACCACCCGCTACAACATCGCCATGGTCAACCGGGCAGACGGGAACCTCACCGCAGCCGTCACCGAGCTCGAACACGTCGTCACCATCGACCAAGCCATCCAGCACCCCGACCTCGCCAACGACACCGCCACACTGAACCAAGTCCAAGCCGAGCTACGGGCTCAACTACCGTCCGCCACCAGCAACGAGACCGAGGACTGACTATGGACATCTGCCGCTGCGAGGTCTTCGACGCCAACGGCACGAACCCTCGGCTGCGCTGGTGGTCGGCGACCGACGCGCCAGTGCAGGAACGTCGCCTGGACCGAGCCGAGATGGAAGCATGGGCCGCGAGAGTCGAGAGCGACTACCAGACACTCGCACCAGACCTAACGGGTCTCGGCGACAGTCTCTACCAATGGCTCGATGGCCCCACGCAGCGGTGGCTGGAAGCAGCCCGGAGCAGGCAGCAGCCCATTGCGCTCTACATCGACGTGCAGGAACGCCTGCGCGGACTGCCATGGGAGTTGATCTTCGCCGATGCGTTCCTTTCAGTGCACCCGGCACGGCCGGTCATTCCAGTCAGAGCGGCGTCGCCGCGTGATGGCTCCGGCAAACGGGCACCCCAGAACCGTCCACTACGAGTGCTGTTCATGGCCTCCTCCCCCGACGGAGTCAAACCTGTTCTCGACTTCGAACGGGAGGAGTCTGAGATCCTTGCCGCCGCCCCGGGCCGGGTCGAGGTAGTCGTCGAGGAAAGCGGGTCCGTAGCCGGCCTCGCCGAGCGGCTCGACTGGTTCGGCCCCGACTACTTCGACGTCCTACACCTCAGCGGCCACAGCACCGTCGGTCCAGCAGGCCCACAGTTCGTCATGGAAGACGACGCCGGACTCCGGTCCGACGCCGCAGCCAGTGACATCGCAGCAGCCGTCGGCGGAAACTGGCCACGGCTGGTGTTCGTGTCCGGATGCTCCACCGGACAGTCCCCCGAGTCAGGACTAGTTGCATCCATGGCCGAGTCCCTCGTCGACGCCGGCGCCCCCGCCGTCCTGGGCTGGGCCCTCCCAGTAGGCGACCAGTCCGCCAGCCAGCTGGCCTCATCTCTCT
>NZ_BAAAYX010000035.1:0-3341 GCF_039536605.1 Microlunatus aurantiacus | reverse complement strand
CTGTTCACCCACCACAGCCGCTACTGGCACCTCCTGCGCCTGTACACAGACAGGTCCGGACTCGAACCACTCGTGACCCCCCTCGGCCAAAGGGGAAGAACCAGGCTGCGCACGCGAGACACCAGCACGTTCTTCCTCGACGCCGAAGGCCGAGTCAAGGTGCCCGACCGCGGCAGCTTCGTCGGTCGCCGACGGGACCTGCAACAACTGCTACGAGAGCTACGGCCAGCCGACCCCACCACCGGGCCCCAAGCTGCCCTACTCACCGGCATGGGAGGCCTCGGCAAGAGCAGCCTGACCGCGCGCCTACTCGACCGGTCCCGCACCACCCACAACCAGCACGCCGTATGGGTCGGGAAAATCGACACCACCGCGGTGCAGAACCTGACCCAGCGTCTCAACCTCGACCCAGACGTCGACCAGCTCGTCAACGACCTCCTCAGCCGAGACAGCCCCCTACGGGACCGGCTCCGCTTCATCCTCGACGGACCACTCGCCGACATCCCCTGCCTGTTCACCTTCGACGACTTCGAAGACGGCAACCTCGACGACGACGGCCACGGAGGCCACCTGTGCACCCCAGACGCACTCGAGGTGATCGAGGCGTTCGGAACCGCCATCAACCGCGCTGGAAGCCCCAGCCGGATCATCATCACCAGCCGCTACGACTTCCCCCTGCCCACCTCACTGAACGTCGTACGACACCCGGTCGGACAGCTCCACGGCGCCGACCTGGAGAAGAAGCTGCGGCTCACCGTGAACCTCGGCCCGACCAGCACTCTCGACGACGCCGTCCGGCAGCGGGCCATTGCCGCCTCAGCAGGCATACCCCGGCTACTGGAACGACTGGACAGTCTCGTCAACGAGCCAGGCGACCTTGACGCCCAGCTCGCCACGATCGAGCAGACCCAGGTGGAGTACCGCGAAGAGCTCCTCCTGCACCAGCTCCTTGAAAGACAGACCCCTAACGTACGACGGACGATCGCACTCGCCGCCATATACGAAATCGCCGTCCCCCTCGAGGCGATCCTGGCCCTCGCACCAGAACGGTCCATCGCTGACGATGTCGAGGCTGCGGTGCGGTCCGGACTCATCCAAGCCGGCCTGCACCCAAACACAGGCGAGACGCGGTACCTCGTCTCCCCACTACTCAGCCCCCTAGTCGCAGACGTTGTAGAACATCTCTCAGCCAGCGACCTACGCCAGGCCCAAGAACGTGCAGCAGAGTTTCTCTACCAGCTCTGGGTGAAAAACCCCGATAGTGAGTGAAGCCGAGTTGGAGGAGGTGTTCCGGCTAGCCGAGGCCGCCCGCATTGGCCGGATCATCGCCGATGTGGGTGACCGACTGGCCAGCAACTGGCTGACAATGTCCCGGTTTCGGGAAGTACAGGACTTGACGACCCGGTCCCTACAGCTCCAAGCCAGCCCAATAACGCTGCTTCATGCCGGCCGAGCACTCAGGGCGACGGGGTATCCGACGGAAGCCCTCGCCTACTGCGAGCAGGCGCTCTCCCTCTGCCAGGAGTCCGGCGACCGAACAAGCGAAGCCGCCGCCTTGAACAGCATCGGCATGATCCACGACCACCTCGGTGACTGGCAAGCCGCTCTCACCCACTACCAGCGGGCCCTCCCCATCTACCAGGAAGCTCGTAATCGCGACGGCGAAGCCGCCACCTTGAACAACATTGGCATGATCCACGACCACCTCGGTGACGGACAAACCGCTCTGACCAACTTCCAGCAGGCTCTTCCCATCTGCCGAGAGACTGGCAACCGCTACGGCGAAGCCTCAACGTTGAACAACATAGGTGGCATCTATCTTGGCCTTGGCGACTGGCGGGCAGCCCTGACCCATTTCCAGCGGGCTCTACCCATACGCCAAGAGGTCGGCGACCTACTAGGCGAGGCAGTCACCCTGAGCAACATCGGCATGGTCCATCACAGCCGCGGCGACCTAGTACCTGCCTTCACCCACTACCAGCATGCCCTCCCCATCCACCAGGAGATCAGCGATCGAGTCGGCGAGGCTTACACCCGGTCCAACATCGCCATGATCTACCGAGCGACCGGGGACCTGGCCGCGGCCGTCGCCGAGCTGGAACACGTCGTCACAATCGACCGCGCCATCCAGCACCCTGGACTCGCCGACGACACGGCCACGCTGAACCAGGTCCGCGCCGAGCTGCAGGCCCAGTCTTGATCACAACCCTGGGGAGGGCTGATGGCGAGTGAGGCCGAGCTCGAGGAAGTGTTCCGGTTAGCCGAAGCCGCCGGTATCAGCCAGATCGCCACCCCAGTGGGTGAGCAGTTGGCCGCCAACTGGCTGACGGTATCTCGGTTCCGTGAAGTACACGGCTTAGCAACCCGATCCTTGCTGATCGAAGTTAGCCCGGCAGCCCTGCACTACGCTGGCCGAGCATTCAGCGCTACCGGAAACCCCACCGCCGCTCTGACGCACTACCAGCAAGCCCTCCTCCTCTACCGCGAGGTCGGCGACCGCGCCGGAGAAGCCGCCATCTTGAACAGCATCGGCAACGTGCAACGCAGCCGCGGGGACCTAGAAGCTGCCCTCACCCAATTCCAGCAGGCCCTCCCTATCTGTCAGGAGACCGGCGACCGCGCAGGCGAAGCCGCCACTTTGAACAACATCGGCAGCATCCACTACAACCGCGGGGACCTAAAAACTGCCCTCACCCACTTCCAGCAAGCCCTCACTGCCCACCAGGAGACCTGCAACCGGCACGGAGAAGCCACCACCCTGAACAACATCGGCAGCATCCACTACAACCGCGGGGACCTAAAAACTGCCCTCACCCACTTCCAGCAAGCCCTCACTGCCCACCAGGAGACCGGCAACCGGCACGGAGAAGCCACCACCCTGAACAACATCGGCAGCATCCACTACAACCGCGGGGACCTAAAAACTGCCCTCACTCGCTATGAGCAGGCCCTCACCATCCAGCAGGAGACCGGCCATCGCGCCAACGAAGCGTCCGTCCTGACCAACATTGGGATGGTCCACCGCGGCCGAGGCGACCTAGAGGTGGCCCTCACTTTCTACCAGCAGGCCCTCTCCATCCAACAGGACGCGGGCGACCGCGCCGGCGAAGCCACCACCCTGAACAACATTGGCGGCACTCACCGCAGCCGAGGCGACCTGGAGGCTGCCCTCACCCACTTCCAGCAGGCCCTCCCCATCTTTCGGGAGGCCGGAGACCGCGCCGGCGAAGCGGCCGCCTTGAACAACATCGGCATGGTGCATTACAGCCGCGGCGACTTAGCCTCGATCCACCGATGAGGCTGGGTGATGGTGGCGGGTTGAGCGTGGCGTGACGCGAGAA
>NZ_BAAAYX010000034.1:0-3090 GCF_039536605.1 Microlunatus aurantiacus | reverse complement strand
CAGATGCCTCCGGGTGGGGAATTTCGATGAGCACAACCGGGGAAGTTCACTGAGCGCCGTCAGAGTGCCGCGGATGCCCCTTTACCGGCTCTGCTGGATGGTGTTGGCCTACGCGCTTGGTGCGGTCGGCGCCGCTGTCACCATGATCATTGCGCCTTGGGGTGCTGTGCTGTGCGTCGCCGCGGCTTCGGCGGTGATCTCCTGTCTGGTGTCCGTCGCCGGTCGGGGGCGCAAGGGTCCGATCGAGTCGCCTTCGCTGCCCACCGCGGCAATGGTCGGCGCGACCGGGGGGTTGGCGATAATGGGCTCGGCAGCGTTTGTGGGCCTGGTCGGGATGGTGACATCCGTGCTGTTGATTGCGCTGTCCCCCCGGCCATCATCTGGTACGCCTCTGGCGGCAGAGCGGCCCTGGAGGTGCTGGTTTCGAAACGACTGCTGTCCGCGACGGATAGCGGCGGCAGCGGTGACCATTCAGATCCGTTTGATTCCGCGCATGGTCTGCGTGGCGTCCCTCGTTCGCTGACCGATGCCCAGCTCTGTCTAGCATGGCGGACCAGCTACACCGCGTTACTGCGCTCCAAGGGCCTTGCTCACCGAGGGCGGTTGGTCGCAGCACGGCAAGGATATCTGGACGAACTCGAACGCCGCGACCCGTAAGGTTTCAGCCGCTGGCTGGCCGCCGGCGCCCGGCCGGCCAGCGACCCCAGCAAATACCTCACGACAAGGGGACGCCTCTCGGGACCGTCAGACGGAACGCATCATCGCTCATGAGGCTGCATCGTTGCCAGCCTGAACGCATCTGTGGTGGCCGGGGCAATTGCTCGGGCGACCATTCCGGTGACGAGGTCGAGGATGACCCTGGTGACCATTCCGATGACCGGGGCCGGGGCCGGGGGCTGCGGGTCTCTCGCCGTTGGCTCGTCGCTTGGACTGGGCCGGGGCGGCAAGGTCGGCCTGGGGTATGCGGGTAGGTGTAACGCTTGAGTGGCGAGGCCACTGACTTCGGCCAGGTTGGGTGAGGTGATGAATTCGGGCCGGTGCGACCACGCGAGTACCGGGGTGAGAAGGAATCCGCTGTCGGGTAGCGCGAGAGCAGGCAGGGTGCCGAGGATGTTCACGGTGCGTGGGTCGAGCCCTGTCTCCTCCACGGCTTCGCGTAGAGCGGTAGCGACCAGTCCGTCGTCTCCCGGATCGGCGGCACCGCCGGGAAACACCAGTTGTCCCGGGTAGTTGGCCAGGTCCGCGGCTCGTTCGGTCAGCAGGACGGTCGGGCCGTCCGAGCTGTCGCTGAGGAGTACAAGCACCGCCGCGGGCCGTAGCGTGAGCTCGGTCGGTGGCAGGCTGGTCTTGGTGGGGTCCAGACCGCACAGTCGGCGCAGCCCGGCGGCCCACGGCGGGAGTTCCACCGTGTCACCCTGGGTCGATCCTGATGGGCTGGCGCCGGCGTCCAGCCATCGCAGCTGACCGGTCCGAACCCGCAGCAGCGCCACGCCCGGTTCGCCGTCGGCTGGCTGCACGAGTCGCGTCTGCTGGCCGAAGCCTGGATGACCGAACAGCGCCCGTGCGGGCAGGTGGACCGTCAGATCGCTGGTCGTGGAGAAGTCGGCCGGGTTGTTGGCCACCGCCACGAAGGCTTGCCCGGCTCCGACCAACTGAGCGACGGGACCACCGAATGCGACCAGGGTTTCGCTCATCGCCGGCACCAGCACCAGGTTCACGCCGGCTTCGGCCAGGGCGTGCGCGGCGTGCGGGTTCAGTAGGTCACGGCAGATGGCGATCACCAGATGCCACCCGTCGCTGCTGACGTGCACCCGAAGCTCCGGCCAGCCCGACGTTTGGATGTTCTCGTTGACGGGTCGATCGGCAGGAGAGTGCTTATCTTGAGTGAGCGGTATCGGGCAGCCCCGTAGATAAGCGACTGCGGTGTTACGCCGCCGCTGCCGGGCTGGGTGGCCAAGGTCTGCGTCGAGATGCTCGTCGTCGTGGTGGTAGCTTCCGGCGACCAACAGCTGCGGCCCTTCGCGACGGGTCGTCCAGTCGTGCAGCTGGGCAGCTAAGCGCTCGGTGACGCACAGCTCAGGCAGCACGACGACGCTGGCACCTTCGGCAACGGCGATGCCGATCAGACGGTCGATCTCGCGGTGCTGGCGCCGCTCATCAACCGGCCCGACTGGGAACGCCAGCCCTGAGGTGTCGAGGGGGAACGCAAACTCGGACAATCCTCGGTTGGGATGGCAGGTGGCCACGACCGTATCGGAGCCGATGATGCCGGTCAGGGCGTCGGCCCGGCTGTAGTCGAAGATCACCTGGAACTGGGTGGCCCACTCACCCGCCAGCCTGACGTGACGTGTCTCGTCGAGTCGGTTGGCTAGCCGCCACGGCGGCGAGGTGGCCGGCAGCTCGGAGATGAGCCGCAGATCCGGGCTGTCCAAGGGGATAGGGTCACCTACCCCTGGTTGGTAGGGGCTGCGTCGGCGGAACGACGCCGCGAAACCGTGCCCGTAGCGGACGTCGAGCAGTTCGACCAGCGCCCGCGCAACCAGCACGGCGGGAAGGGTGGGGTCGACGGTCAGCGCAGCCGCGATAGCGCGACGTTCGGCCGGCTCGAGCGCGGCGGTCGCGGCCGTGGACAGCGCCGGCACCAGGTCGGCCACCATGGCCGCAACCCGAGTGTGGCGGCCGGGGATGCCGAGCTGCTCGCGGAGCACGGGATGCTCGTCGCGGCACAGCTGCAGGAGATGGGTGAGCGTGACCAACGGTTCGGACTCGGCCTCAATCGCTGCCTGGACCGCCTTGATGCGCTCCGGCAGCGGCGACGGGCGAGCCACGCACGGCGCGCAATCAGATCTTCCCGCATGGTGACCGGCGTGGTGGTCGACGCCATCGTCCGCGTCGCCACAACCGCATGAGTCGGCTGTGGGCAATGCGTCTGCCCTTGCGCCGGATTCCTCGAACCTCGGCACGGCGTCGCGGTGGTCGGTCACAACGGTACGGTGCCACGGCGTTCACGCCTGGGCCAGGGCCTAAACCCGGATCCACCGATCGGGGCCGTTGACGATCGTGAGCTGAGCGCGCCGTAACGCGAGAATG
>NZ_BAAAYX010000033.1:0-6085 GCF_039536605.1 Microlunatus aurantiacus | reverse complement strand
GCCGTCGGCAGGTAGACGAACGGGAAGTAGGCGAGGGTGGTGACCAGCACGGCGCCGCCCAGGCCGTCCAGGGAGGGCACCAGGGAGCTCCAGGCGTAGCTGGACACGAAGGCGGGGATGGCCAGCGGGGCCAGCAGCAGGGCCCGCCAGGCGGCCGCGCCGGGCAGCGCGCACCGCTCGACCAGCCAGGCGGCGCCAGCCCCGATCGCGAGGGTCAGGGGCACGGTGATGAGCACCAGGGCGGTGGTGTTCACGACGAGCTCCGCCACCCGGGGGCGGAACAGGTACGCGGTGATGCCGGCCCAGCCCAGCGGGACGACGCGACCTACGACGATGACCAGGGGCGCGACGCTCAGCAGCGCCACCGCGGCCGCGGCCAGGATGAGTGGACGCGGCGCCCGGGTCGCCGGCGCGGTCCCGCTAGTCGCGGGGGCCGCGGGGGTGGGGTCGTCGACCAGGGTCACAGGATGCCTGCGTCGGTCATCATCTGGATGACTTTCTCCGAGTTCAGGGTGAACGGGTCGACCGGTGGAGCTTCCAGGGACGTCAGCGGGGGCAGCGCGGGGTCGGAGGTGACGCCGGTGCCGACCGCGTACTCCATCGACTGGGACTCCACCAGGACCTTCTGACCCTCCGGGCTGGTGATGAATTTCAGGAACTGTTGCGCTTCAGCCGGCTTGTCGGCGGAGGCCAGCACTCCTCCACCGGAGAGGGAGACGAACGCCCCGGGGTCGGAGTTGCGGAAGTAGTGGAGGGCGGTGTTGCCGCTGCCCTCCTTCGTGCCGGCCTGGTCGCGGTACCAGTAGTAGTGGAAGATCACGCCACAGTCCATCTCGCCCGCGTTAACTGACTTCATGGTGGCAATGTTGTTCTGCAGAATCCTGGCGTTGGCTTTCAGCCCGGTCAGCCACTCCGCGGTCGCCGGTTCGCCCTGGTCGGCGAGCATCCCGGCCACAATCGACTGGAAGTCCGCACCGCCGGCTGCGCAGCCCCAGCGGTCCTGCCACTCGGGCTTGGCGAGGTCCATCAACGACCCGGGGACGTCCGACCTCGCGAGCCGGGCGGTGTTGTAGACGAGCACCGTGGACCGGGCGGCGATCGAGATCCAGGCGTTGGAGGAAGGAGCCGCGTCCTTGGGGACTTGCCGTCGGGTCGTCGGGTCCACCTCGGCCAGCAGCCCGGCCCGCTCCACCAGGGTCATCGCCGGACTGTTCTCGGTCAAGAAGACGTCCGCGGGCGAGGAGTCGCCCTCGGCGACGATCTGGTGCCCCATCGAGGCGTCCTGGCCCTGCCGGATCTGGACGGGGATCCCGGTGGCGGCGGTGAAGGCCTCGGCCCAGGGCTTGGTCAGGTTCTGGTGCTGCGCGGAGTAGACCTGGAGGGCCTGCGGGTCGGCGGTGAACTCCTCGGCGCTGCTGGCGCGGCAGCCGAACAGACCGAGCCCGCCGGCGCCGGCGAAGCCGACGGCTGTCAGGAATTGGCGTCGACGCACAGGTCTCCCTTTCGATCATTGAGCCGCCTCGCCGCTGATGAACGACGCGCGGTGGCCAGGGGCACGAGGCGTTGGAGTCGCCTCTGCAGGCTGGTCGTGAGCAGCCAGAACGCCAGCCCGGCCAGGAGCCCGGCGGCGAACTTCACCCCGGGACTGGAGAAGAACGCGAACATCTGGAACTGGACCAGGTACACATGTAGCGAGGCGGCCGCCAACACCCCAAGCGGGCGGACCAAGAGCCGCGGCACCACCACGCTCGGCACCAGCGCCAGCAGCGCCAGCCCGGCCATGATCACAAGGTTCCGCTCCGGGGCCGGGAAGAACCCGATCGTGGCCACCAGCGCCACGGTGACCGTGAGCAGCTGCCGGCGACGGGTCCGCGCGGAAGCCATCGCCAACCCGGCGGTGAACAGCCAGCCGACCGTCCACGGCATCCCGCGCACCGGACCCTCCACCAGGCCGACGACCAGGTACCGCGGGATGAGCAGCACCAGCGTCGCGAGGAACGCCAGCCGCCACGGGTCCCGCGCGTACGCCTGCCGCAGACGGGGCACCGAGAGCAGGGCCGCCGAGACCAGCAGCAAGATCAGCAGCGCCTCGACGAACCAGAAGATGTTGCCGGCCATCGGACGTACCGCCCAATGCAGCAACACAACATTGGACCAGTGGGCGCCGCCGAAAACCACCTTCATGGTGAGGGCGACCAGCACGGTAGGAACCACGATGGCGACCGCCAACCGCGCCGTCCGCCGCCAGCGCTGCGCTGTCGACCCGGCAGCCAGCACGTACCGGCCGACGTTGAACCCCGCCGCAGCCAGCAGCAGGTGAGCGCCGCCAGCGAGGGGGAACAGCCCGACGTGGCTGCCGCAGATCATGACCACGGCAAGCCCGCGGAGAAGCACGTTCATCTCCACCCGTTGACCGGAGCCGCGGCGGGGCCGCGTCACCGCCAGGTCGGGCAGCTCCCGCAGCGGTCGATGGTGCCAGTCCACCGGGAGATCCCCCAGCAGACGCCCCAGACGCAGAGATGCCTGGACGTGGGAAAACGAGTCGCCGCCCAGCTCCACGAACGAGCGGTCCGGGTTCAGCGACTCCCGTCCCACCAGAGGCCCAAGGACGGCGACCACCGCCGCCAGGTCGGCCGGCTCCCGGCCGAGCTTCAACCGCCCAGGGCCCGGCGGCTGTTGCGGCGTCCGGTGCCGAGCAGCGCAGCCCAGCCGGTCGATCTTGCCGCTACTGAGTCGCGGCAGCTCCGCGACCGCCGCCACCGAGATGACACTGGGACCAAAACCGGAGACCGCCGACACCGCCTCGACCACCCGCGCCGCGTCGCGTCCGTGGTTGGCGCGGTAGGTGACATGCAGCTGCTGGTCCGTTCCGGTGACGCAGGCCTGGAAGCCGGCGTCGGAGAGGCGGCGCTCGACCTGGCCAAGGTCGATCCGGATACCCATCACCTTGGCCCAGTCGGCGCGTCGGCCAACGATGCGGACCAGCCCGTCGTCGCTGATCCGGGCCAGGTCGCCGGTCCGCAGCACCTCCTGCATCCGGCCCAGCGCCAGGTCGTCGGCACTCTCGGCGTACCCCAGCATCACCCCAGGCCCGGAGAAGACCAGCTCCCCCACCCCGTCGGGCATACCCGCCGCTTCCGGAACGGTGGTGTCCAGGAAGAAGGACGAACCGGCGACCGGCCAGCCGACCGCGTCCGGATGCCGCGCCGCGGATGCCGGCGGCAGCACGGCCATCCGGGCCGTGGCCTCCGTCTGGCCATACATCACCGCCAGCGACCACCCACCCGCCTGCCCCAGCGCGGCGATGTCCCGGACCCGATCTGCGGGCAGCGCTCCACCCGCCTGCGTCACCAAACGCAGATCGGGAAGGTCAGCCGACAACACCCCCTGGACCTCCAGCAGATCGATCAGATAAGGCGTCGCCGCCACGATCGAGACACCGCACCGGCCCAGCACGTCCCGCACGTCCGGTTCCGCGAACGACTTCCGGCGCAGCACCACCGTGCCGCCGGCAACCAGCTGCGCATGAAGCACCGAGAGGCCATAGCAGTAGTGCAGCGGCAACGAGGTGATGGCCCGATCAGCGGAGGTCACCCCCAGCGCGGACACGATCGCGTGGGCGTTGCTTCGCACGTTCTCGTGGCTGAGCCTGACCAGCTTCGGCGACCCGGTGCTCCCCGACGTGCTCATCAGCAGCGCCAGATCGGGATGTAGCAGATGCTGCGCGTCGGTCGTCACGGTCTCAAGGTGGCCATTGGCCGCGAGCCGCAGGTCCGGCCGGTAGCGCTCGGTCACCGTCTCGCCGCGCTCGGCCGGAGTGACCAGCGGAACGTGCCCGGCCAGCAGCACGGCAAGATACGCCGTCACTGCTGCCGGGTCAGCGGTCAGCGGGACGTGCACCAGGCGGCGGCCGGTGCCGACATCCGGCAATGTCGCCGCTACCTCGGCGACCCGGGCCGCGAGCTGACCGTGTGTGAGCGAACCAGAGGCGTCCTCGGCATCGAGAAGGGCCAGCTGGTGGGGATCGGCGGCCACCGACTGAAGCCGCAGCCCTGTCCTCGGCGGCGCACTCAGAAGCGACACATCGGTGAGGCTAACCTAAGGGGGTGGTCGTGGACAATCCGGCGCCGCCTTCAGTTCGCATCTGGGTGGCGACCCTGACCCAGGCCGACCTGCGCCTGCGCCGTTGGCTGGATCCGCGCGAGATGGGCCGGTTCCTGAGCTACGAGAGTCCGGCGGACCGGGCCCGGTTCCTGTTGGGCGCGGCGATGCTCCGCTCCGCCGTCGGGCAGCAGGTGGGCATGCGGCCGGAGGACGTGCCGGTCGATCGGGAGTGCGAGAGCTGCGGAGCGTGGCACGGCCGTCCCCGTGTGCCAGGGTCGTCGTTGCACCTGTCGGTGTCCCACGCGGGACTCCTGGTCGCCGTCGCCATGGCCACCGCAGGGGCGGTCGGGATCGATGTGGAACGCATTCGAAGCTCCCCAGCGGCCGCCGAGTCCTGGACCCACCACGAAGCCCGGTTCAAAGCCGGTGGCGGCGAAGACCTCCTCGTCCATTCCCTTCCCCTACCGTGGCCGGGACACCTGATGGCGGTGGCCCACCCGAAAAACGGAACCGTGAAAGTCTCCACCTCCCGCCAGCGACTGGACTTGCTCGAGAGGTGAAACACCCGTGCGCCGTCGAATCCAAGGGAGGGTCCGACCTGGATCGACATCGACGCTGTGGCGTGGGGTCAGCGTTACGCCGTGGTCCGCCCTGCGGGCTCCTGTACACGCTGACGTCCGCTGAGGTGGCCAGCAAGGCCGGGGCGGTGGAGGGAGCAATGCGCACTAGCGACCGGACCTGGGGGCCGCTGCTCGGGCAGGTTCGTGCGATCTCGGCCCGCCGGCTCTATGCCACCTGCGCGTTCCGGTCGTCGATTCAGATCATCCAGCGCACCCTTGAAGAGCTCGCGGAGCAAGATCAACGCTTACCTGTGTTGCTGAGCTACCCCGATGACGAAGTGGCACGCGTCTGCGGCGGCGGACAGCGGAGCGACGAAACCTTCGTCCGTCAGCTCGACCAACTCGGCATTGCCTACGTCGACGGACTCAGCGCGCACCTCAAAGACATCGAAGCGTTCTCTGTCACGCCGGCGGAGTACGTGAACCGCTACTACTACGGCCACTACACACCCGCCGGCAACCACTGCTTCGCCATGTCCGTCGCTCGCCGCCCCATCATCGAGTGGCTCGATCCGCGCCCCCACGCCTACCTCAGTCAGGCAAAACCGACCGACGCCGGACGTCTCGCTCCAGGGGACGCCGGTGCCGACATCGTCTACGCGGCCGCGAACCAGGCCTGGGGGCGGGGCGACCACGTCGACGCCTACGCCGGCGTGTTCGCCGACCACGACGGGCACTTCTGGCGGGTCAGCCGAGCCGACGGTGTCCTGATCCGGTAACCGGCATGCCGCCGGCCGACCACCTGTGAGCGGTACCTCTGGGGTATCGATGGCTACGTCGGTCGAGCTGGCGCGGCGCATCAGGTTGTCGACCTCGGCCTCGGAGGACATCCCGATCACGACCATGCACTCGTGTGTCTTTCGGGCGGAAAGGTCCCGGCCGCCGATCACCAAACCGAAGCCGCCGGTCGGGATCAGCATCACCCGTCGCTGACCTCAAACTGCAGTGGCTCCGGTAGCCCGTTGTCACCCGGCTCACCGACCGCGGCGAACCCGAGAGCGGTGTAAAAGCTGTGCGACATCGCGCGGTCGGCGATGGACACACACAGTGTGGCCCGGTCGAGCTTCATGCTTCTCCTCGAACAGTTCGGTCCCTGGTACCGACCCGGTCGCCACCGTGAAGTCATCGCCTATCCCCAGGAACACCCAACTGGGTGACGTCGCAAAGCGGGCAGTAGAGCGACCAGACCCGACGACCGCTCGGTCGTGGGCGGGTACCCGTCACTCAGGTGACGCGGCGCGAGGGACTTGTGGCCAGCAGCTGTCGCGGACAACCAGTCTCGGACTGATCGCCTCTTAACCTCAATCCACCGATTGGCTTGGGTAGTTGATCTTGGTTTGGGGTTGGCCCGGTTACTGGTG
>NZ_BAAAYX010000032.1:0-2901 GCF_039536605.1 Microlunatus aurantiacus | reverse complement strand
ATTCTCGCGTTACGGCGCGCTCAGCTCACGATCGTCAACGGCCCCGATCGGTGGATCCGGGCTAAGGCAACTTTGCCCAGTACGCTCCGGCCGAGCGCCGCAACGGTTCCTGCCCGCGGCTCCACGCCCTGGCCACGGTCACCTTCCTGCACGAGTTGAGCGCTCTGCAGCCCACCAGCATCGCCCTGGAACTTCGGGTCGACGGTGCCTCCAGTGGCAATGCGCGTTCGTTCAGGCCATCGTCTCGAAGGCGGCCATCATCATCATGTCTTCGTGTTCGAGGTTATGGCAGTGCAGCATGTACCGGCCGGTGTGCTCGGTGAACCGGATTGCCACCTCGACTGTCTCGGTCGGCGTCAGGTCCACTGTGTCTTTCCAGCCGGCGTCCCATCGGCCGGGTCCGTCCGATCCTCGGCGGAGCACTTGAAACGGGGACAGGTGCACGTGGACGGGATGGTGCAGATCGCTGCTGAACCGCCAGATCTCGGTCTGGTCCAGGCGTGGCCGGGCGTCCATCCGATCCGGGTCGAACGCCCGTCCGTTGATCAACCAGTGGGCCGGACCGCCCGCGCCGCCGCGGCTGAAGCGCCACTCACGCACCGGGGTGTCCGGGGCGGTCTCCAACGCCTCCCACCACGCGAGGTGCTCGGGCACCCGGCTCGCGTCCCGTACGGACCGGACGACCCGGAACCGCATCACGGCGTCGGTGCTGCCAAGCCCGAGCGCGTTGGTGAGCACCACCTCGGTGCCGACCGGGTAGGCGCCGAAGTCGACGACCACGTCGAACCGTTCCGCCGGTGCCACCAGGATCTCGTGCTGGGATAGCGGTGCCGCGAGCAGACCGCCGTCGGAACCCACCTGGAGGAAGGGTGCGCCGCCACCGGCCGGACCGGGTGACAGGCCGAGCCGGTAGCGGCGGGCGTTGGAGGCGTTGACGATCCGGAGTCGATAACGGGCCGCATCCACCGCGAGCTCGGGCCACGGGCGGCCGTTGATGAGGACGACGTCGCCCAGCACGCCGGCGGTGTACGGGTCACGGACGCCTGGGGTCTCCAGTAGCCGTGGATCCAGCGACGGGTAGGCCAGTGACCCGTCGGCCGCGAACGCCCGGTCCATGATCATCACCGGCAGGTCGTGATCACCGGCGGGGAGGCCGAGAGCCTCCTCGGCATCGTCGGTGATCAGATACAGGCCTGCGAGCCCTCGCCAGACCTGAGGTCCGGTGAAGTCCATCCGGTGGTCGTGGTACCAGAGCGTGGCGGCTGGCTGCTCGTTTTCGTAGACGTACGGTCGGGAACCCCGGGCGACCACGCCGCTGGCGCCACCGGTGGTGTGGGCGTGGCCAGAGAGGCGGCGACCGGTCGGCGATGCAGCGGGCAGCAGCAGGTCGGTCGGATATCCGTCGCTCGCCGCCGCTGTGTGCCCGCCGTGCAGGTGCACGACGGTCGGCAGGTAGAGCTCGTTGCGGTGGGTGACTGTCACCTGCTCGCCTCGCGGCGCGACGATGGTCGGGCCAGGGAGCAGACCGTCATAGCCGAGAACCTCCGTCTGTCGGCCAGGCAGAATCTCCAGCACGGCACGCCGCTGGACTATCTCGTACGCACTCGCGCCGCCCGCGCGCGAAACCGGTTGCTTCACAGGGGGCACCACGAACGGGACGCTGAACCGCTCCGGCAGCGGTGTCGTGCTCGACAGCAGACGGGCGGTCTGGTCCCGGGAGGGATTCGCGCATCCTCCGGTGCTGCCGAGCAGTGCGCCGCCGACCAGTCCGAGTGCGCCAGTCAGCGCGCTCCGGCGGCTGATCGCCCTCATCGTCCGCTCCTCGGCCGCGCCGCCGCCCGGTTCCACGACCACCCCGCGAACACCAGGGTGGCAACCACGATCGCCACTCCAAGCGGCACGTGCAGGGCCAGGTTGCGCTGGTAGCCCATGCCGATCTGCAGGCCCTCGGCAAGGAAGAGGGCCGGGCCCACGGCGGCCACCCAAAGGCGGCCACCGGTCACGGCATACCCGATCGTGAAGACCGACAGCAGCATCGCGGAGAGGATCACCATGCTCGCCCCGAACGCGTGCACCCCCACCCAGTCGTAGAGCCCGGACAGGTACTGACCGATCGAGACCGGCTGCGACAGGACGAGGAGCGCGTGGACGGTCGCCAGGACGCGGAGCAGGATCAGCGTGAGGCCGAACCCGGCTCGTCGACGACCCGGGTGGGTCGCCTCGCCGGCAGGCCGGAGAAGAGTGGTCATGGCCCCTGACGTTATAGGTAGGCGGTCTACGCATCAAGGTCGGATGACCCTGAGCCGACCCCGAGGAATCCCTGTCCGGCAGACGATTCCGAGGCCGGACGAGTAGACTGCCAACTCATGGCGACAGATCGCGTGAAGGGCCACCTCGACGGCCTTCTGCTGGCCGTCCTCGAGACCGGTCCGGCACACGGATACGCGGTGATCGAGGCGCTCCAGCAGCGTTCCGGCGGGACCCTGGACCTGCCGACCGGGACCGTCTACCCCGCCCTGCGCCGGCTAGAGGACGCGGGCTGGATCAAGGGAGTCTGGTCCGACGTCGGTGGACGCAGACGTCGGACCTACTCGCTGACGGCCGGCGGCCGCCGAGCCCTTGCGGCGGAGCGGCGGGCCTGGTCGGCCTTCTCCGGCAGCATCGGCAAGGTTCTCGGTGAACCGTCGTGATGACCTCGGAGCGCAGCCGGCCAATCGACGACGTGCTGGTCCGACTTGGGCACCGGCTGCCGTGGCTGTTGGGGTCCCGGCGTGACCTAATCGCCGAGGTCCGCGGCGGGCTGGAGGATGCTGCCGAAGCCCACCGTCGACACGGCCTAAGCCCGGATCCACCGATCGGGGCCGTTGACGATCGTGAGCTGAGCGCGCCGTAACGCGAGAA
>NZ_BAAAYX010000031.1:0-12647 GCF_039536605.1 Microlunatus aurantiacus | reverse complement strand
CAGTACGCACAGGTAGCCTGACCAAGCCATCGAACCTGTCCGTCAAAACGGGGCAATCCCAGCCCATCCCGCGATGCGACCCGACCGTTGACCTCGGATCCATCGAGATGGTCCGACGTGGCAGGTTGCTGTCCCAGACTCGGATCGTTGAGGGTTCCAGGGCAAGAGCGGACCCATCTTTCGGTTCGGGAGGCATCTGACCGCGAGCCTTAGAGGCACGGAGAGTCGCGCAGTGGACGATCATCCGTCCGCAGGGCCAGGGGCTGATCTCGAAGCGGGTGAACTCGCGTGCCTCTGAGCGGGCGCTGATGCTGCTGCCGTGGGTGGGCGGGAGGACCATATGTCCCCAGGGCCGGTTGTTCCGGCTGCCAAGCCCATCGAATTGCCCTCTGACTAGGTGGTTGGGTGGGCCCCGTGGGACTCGAACCCACAACCCGCGGAAACGTCTCGAACGTCGCGAGAGGTCCTGCTGAAACCGGTTCCTGAGCGCGAAATCGTTCGGAGCATTTCGCTGGACACTGGTCCGGATCCCAAACATTCGTCCCCGGACTTGTCCCCGTCGAGCCGCGCATTGCGTCTGGGATGCTCGTGTTGGGTCTCTTGGCGGTAGCGAGCAGTCCGCGGAGGGCTCATCGCCCCCACTCGGCTCGCACACTGAGGGCAGGTCGAGCGTTGGGCTAACACATTAACTCCATGAGTGGGACGCGCAGGCCCGAGGCGATTGCTCGGCCGTACCCTAGGTCCACATACGTACAACCGGTCTCCCATGTCACCTGCTGCGCGTTGCGGGTGGTCCTGATGAGGCCACGTCGAATAGGGCAGAACTTGGACGAGAATCACCGCCATGTCGAAACAATACGTGAGGTTCGGCGCGGCCATAAAGTAACACTAATTGTGGCCGCAAGCGTCTTCGCTATTGGTCTCACTACCGTCATCGTTCAAATTCTGGACTCCAGAAGTAGCGAACCGAACCTCGACAACGTGACGGTAAGGATCGAGAGGCGAGTCGACGTCACTCGGCCGTGGGTTTTCCCGGCAGGGTCGAAAGATCTATCGACGGCACCAGCTGGCGAAGGAAGTTGCAGCAATAAGGGGGCTGATTGGCTACTGCGGAGTGGTGCGCTAGAACAAGATCAAAACATCGTGGACGTAATCCTGGTGTCAGACAATGACGGCACAGTCGTCATCAAGGACGTGACTCCGGCGGAAGTGGTCGATCAGGACCCGGCAGCTGGCACGAGCAAGACTATCTGCGCCGGAGGAGGACCGAACGTCCTCGCCTTCGACCTCGACCTGCGTCGCGGAAGTGCAATGTTGGAAGAGGCCCTACCTGTGCCTGACCAGCTCGGGTACTACGAGCTTACTGAAGGTGAGGCAAAAGTCTTTTCGATTCGCGCAATCGCTCACGATGGTTCGTACAAATGGAAAGCCCGACTTACGCTCTCTCGCGGTGAACAGGATCGAATAATTCAGATCAATGACAAAGGCAAGCCGTTCCTCGTGACCAGCTAGAAGACCGACAACGCCGCACATGCCTTGGGCCACCAGGGCGCTCAGGTGTGTTTGCACGGGTCGACGTTAAGCGTCCAGAGCCACGTCCGATAGTCGTCCTGGCCGCTGGGCTCGCCAATCATGACTATTTCTTTCGGTGACACCGCCAGATCATAGATGGTTCGGACTTCAGGCGATCCAACGATTGTTCCTGCTGGATCCCACCGTGTCCCTGATGTTGAAAATAGGGCGCTGACAGGCGTGGACGATGGATAGTCCTTTCTTGTGCCTACCGCCAACCATCCTCGCCCTTTCAATGCAGCAACGGCAAATATCTCTTCTGACTGCTGCTCCTGCATCAAGTTGCCTGCTCTCTTGAAGTTAAATCCATCTTTTGAGAATGCATAGAACTGACGATCTCGGAGCCGACCGTCACTCAATCTGCGATGGATTAGAACGGTCTTCCCATCATGCGAGGCGACGTCGGTTAGGTAATCACGTGTCGCTTCAGATTCACCAAGCGCCTTATAGTCTGCTCGCCCAATGGGGTACTCCGGAACTGAGAAGTTCACAAGATCCTGCGTGCGCCACATCGCCGGATACGTGTTCGCGCCCGGTTCCTGCGCCTCACCCAAAATGCGCCATTCCCCCGCGATACGGTCGATACTTTCAAAATCGGAAGATTCAAGGTCACCAGGCAAGACAACAGGCAGTTGCCGCCAAGATTGCAGATTCGTTGACACCCAGACTCTGCCATTTCCATCGGACCAGCCAACAGCGATCCAGGCTGACCCCGCCCATTTGATGTCGGCAATAGCTCCATCCGGCGCCGGAATCTCCTTCCAGGAGGTCAAGTCGATCGATGTCCAGATTCGTCTCGGTGACATGAGAAACCATTTTCCGCTAACGAACGAGATGGAGCTAATGCGTGGCTCCGCCAGTGAGACTTCGGGCAGAGCGTACGCGGACCCGTCATAGCCTACGGATGGCTTTCCGAGCGGGGTTATACATGGGATCAACGCCGCCTTCTCAAAGAGGTATCCCGCGCAGAAAACCATGGCAATGGCTAGACCGATGCCAATAATTCTGACCCGCGATCGCCGCCCGATATTCATTAGGATTCGTCCAATCTTCAGTGCTGACCTTCTCGTTGCGAAAGTCTCGTGAGGTCGTTCGCCAGCGTCCGCAATGCGCGGACCGAGTGCATGTCGCGGAGCGTGCGGGTGGTCGGGGGTACGCCAGGGGCACACGGCATCAGTCACCAAGCCTCTGGAGATTGGGCGAAGCCCCGTGATGTCTGCCGGTTGGTCAGCCGCCGCTCGTCAGTTGGAGGACCGTTCCAGGCATGCCGGTCAGGATTCCTACGCTGGCAGGGACTAGAATCTGGTCCCGGATTTTCTGCCAGCGCGTGGGTTCCCTGGACTCAGCCGTTGCCGCACCCATCGCGACCCACAATCGCTCCAACGCGGAGCGCAGATCGAACACGTTGTACGTGGCGTCGGTGAGGGCGTCATCGATCTGGCTGAGCAGACGGCCGAGATACCAGCGCAACTCTGGAGAAATGGAGTCGTCCTCACCGAGTACAGCACGTACGTCGGCCAGTACCTGGGTCAGGTGCTCGACGGCAGCGGGATCGGTGTCGGCCAGGTCGTTGTCGATCTGGTGGGCCAACAACTCCAGAACGTTCACTGCGTCCTTGCTATAGAGGTTACTGCTGGCCACTTGCTGCCATGCTTGCGGATACGCGACGACCATGAAGGTCCACTTGGCCACGTACTGCAAGTAGACCGCGATCTTGCGTCCGCGCGCCGCGAGCTGGTCGAGGGCGCGGTCGATGCCGACCACGGCCTGCATGCCCCGTCGCATGTTCTCAGCGATGATGTGCGGGCTTTCCCCCGCATATCCACGTGACGTCACGACGTCGCTGGCCTGATCTTTGAACCACACTTCGAAGAGGTCGAGGAGTTCCTGGGCGGGATTTAGCGCGGCCATGAACGAATGATGCCAGAGCGTGGTGCTTCGGTCGGTGGGGTGGTCGCTGGCCCGAGTGGACGTAGGCGTACCTCGGGCTCGGCGTCGATGCTTGTCCAGATCGCCTGTCACTTCGGCTGTCAGCATTTTGCGCCTGCCGACTACCTCGGTGCGAAGGCGGCCGTGCTGCACTCGACTAGCTGCTTTCCTCCACTCAAGGTTCGGAATCGTCCTCGTCTGCTTGAGCACCAATGCAGCCGACGCGGTGTCAAAGCGACTCGAGCGTCACCCGAGCCCGAACTCAACCAGCGGTAGCCGTGCATGCATGACACCCGCGATGCTTGCATTTTGCCCCGTGATGCAAGCATACTTGTGCAAGCATCGGAACCTGGAGGGGTCATGGTCACAGAGATGGACGGCGAGAGCAAGGCGGTTGGGCGAGCTCGCGGTGGTGAAGCTCGTGCGGCTCGGCTGAGCAGAGAAGAGCGCTCTGAAATCGCCAAGCGCGCGGCGCAGGCCAGATGGAGTGAAAACCTGAGTGAGGTCGTGTGCGGCTCCCCTGACCAACCCCTGCGTATCGGCAATGTGGAAATCGAATGCTACGTCCTTGATGACGGGACCCGAGTTCTGACGCAAGCTTCATTCCTTGAGGCCTTGGGGCGCCACCGAAAGGCGAACGTCAGACGAGAAGGTGGCTCAGAGCCTCTGCCGCCAATTCTTCAGGGCAAAGCCATTAATCCATATATCTCCGAAGAGATTCGCGAAAAAAGCCAGCCTATCTCATTTCGACTTCCGTCCGGCGGACGCGCCAGCGGGTATAACGCGGAGCTACTGCCAGAGGTTTGTGAAGTCTATCTCCAAGCACGTGACGCTGGCGCCTTGCCCACAAATCAACTGCATGTCGCGCGCCAAGCCGACATTCTGATACGTGGTCTAGCGCGCGTAGGAATCATCGCGCTGGTCGACGAAGCTACGGGGTACGAGGAGGTGCGAAAGCGCGGTTCGCTCGCTCGAATACTAGAGCTGTACGTTGCAAAGGAACTGCAGGCTTGGGTAACAACCTTCCCTCCTGACTACTATTCTGAGTTATTTCGCCTGCGGGGTCTTGATTATCCGACTGACAAGGTTCAACGACCTCAGTATTTTGGGCACTTGACCAACGACATTGTGTACAAGCGTTTAGCGCCCGGAGTTCTGGAAGAGCTGCGGAAACAGACTCCAAAGAGTGACTCTGGGCGACGGAAGAATAAGTACTTCCAGCGGCTGACCTCAAATCACGGCTATCCGAAGCTCCGCGAACATCTCGGATCGGTGGTGACGCTTATGAAATTGAGTAGCGATTATCAGGACTTCATCTTGAAACTTGATCGAATTCATCCCAGAGTCGGTGAGGATATGATGCTTCCTTTCGACCTGAATGATAGCGGTCGCGGACTCTAGCAGTTGTCGACTAAAGAAGTGCCAGTTTGAACCAAGAACGTGATGGGGAAGAATCCGATGGGTAAGTCGCCGTACAAGAGGCTGCGCGAGCTGGGAGCAGGAGGATTTGCTCATGTCTGGCTTGCCGAGGACTTGACCGGGTCTCATGTTGCGCTCAAGGAGCCCAAGTCGGTCCCGAACGCGGCGAAGCGGATGCGCCGCGAGATTGAATTGATGAGGAGGTTCGCGAACAAGCATGTAATGCAGATCCTTGACTATGACGAGTATGAGCCCTGGTTTGTAATGCCGGTTGCCGAGGGCAACCTCGGGCAGCTGTTAAGGATCGGGGGTCTGGGACTCGACCCAGAGAGCGTTGCACTCGATATTGTCGAGGCGGCCGCTGCAGGACTTGGGGTTGCCCATAGCGAGGGCGTTGTTCACCGAGATGTTAGTCCGGGCAACATGCTTCTTCTTAGGGACACTAGCGACGGAACCTTAACCTGGGTTGTGGCCGATTGGGGCCTGGTCAGGCGGCCGCTAGGACAAACTACTTCGGCGGTGACCCAAAGTGCCTACGGGACACCTGGATATGCTGCTCCCGAGACGTGGGATGACATGCACGCGGTAGACGCGCGGGCGGACGTGTATAGCGTTGGGCGATTGGTGGCTCAGATCCTCACTGGACGCACACCTATTTGGAATACCCCTCTGCTGCCAGCTGGACGAATGCGGGGATTTGTGGCTGACTGTACTGACCAAAATCCGGATCTGCGTCCTGCTGATTTGAACTTGGCGCTTGGCGAGATGAAGGCGGTGCTCGGACGACCCGCCGTACGGCCACGGGCACGACTGCGGGACCTACTTGCGAACGAACACCTCGACTCGGATGCTTTTGTGGAAGTTCGGCGATTGGTTCGACAGAATTTCGAGGATCAGAAACTTTTCATCGATGACTTGCCTGAAATCTCAGTCGACTTGATTGAGCAATGGGTTGGTGCGGATCCTGACGAGGCTGCCGAAGTCGCAATCAATGTATGTCGGCACCTTCAAAGTGGTGAATGGGGGACGCGTCACTTCAATTATGCGAATGTCCCCTTGCTTTTGGTCTTCAACTTCCTGAGGAGTTTGGTGCAAGCGACACAGTTTGCACTGGCGGAGGACGTCGCTACGAACTTCTTCCGGGCTGAGGCATCCTGGACTCGATTCGAACAGCAGAAGAGGACCAATTCCTGGCTGGCGGGCCTGGACGGTCAAGCTGGACAGGCGATGGCAAGAGCCGTCCGACGGAGCGGTGAACAGGAGTACTACAGACAGCAGCTGCGTCGGGTGCACCTCAAGAGTCCGGACCTTGACGAGGAGATCGGCTGATCTTCCTTGTGAGCAGAACACGATGCGAGAGGATCGCTGGATCTAGAGGTCGAGCGAGGACCGGCCCGCAGCGAGCGCTAGCGAGCGAGGACACGGACCGCAGCGTCGGCGAGCGGAGCGAGCCGCTTGAAGGAGTACAGAAACTACTCACGGCATCGCGATCCGACCCCGGGACCCGGGTCACTGTCCAGGTGACTGACAGGCATGAGGGGGTGCAGCGATGCCGGCGTTGGGCTACGCGGGGTCGAAGTAGTCCTCGTCAAGCTTCTTGACGACGAATGCCTCGTTGTCCTGGGCGCCGACGTTGTGCTCGACCATGAGGCTCGTGAGCTTGAGGCCGTCGACGAGGACGACCTGGGCGTTGACCTTGCGGGCGTAGTCCCGTGCGCCGGGGCTGAACCGGCTTGTGGTGATGAACACTCCGCGGTCTGCTTGGGCACCGTGCAGAGCGCCGACGAACCCCTGGATCTCGGGCCGGCCGACAGTGTTGTCTTCTGCGTACCGCTTCGCCTGAACGTAGATGCGGTCGAGTCCAAGCTTGTCTTGCTTTATGACGCCGTCGAGGCCCTCGTCTCCAGACTTGCCGAGGTGTTCGGCCGAGCCGGCTGCGCCCGCGTAGCCCATGGCAGTCAGGAGTTCGAGGACTAGCCTTTCGAGGAAGTCGGGCGATTGAGCACGCACTCTTGTGAGCAGCTCGGTCGCGACGGTGTTGTTGATCTCGTCGACGGCACGCTGGATTGTCTCGATGGGTGACTCGTCGCCGGGTGGCTTGGGACCATCCTCGCCGCCGATTCCGTCATCGTTCTCCTGTGCAGGCTTCTTGCCGCTCCGGGCACGGAACTCCTGGAACTCCGCGAACTGTTCAAGCACGTGGTTGTTGACTGCAGCTGGGTGTTCGGCAAGCACATCGAGGCCGCGTTGGGTGATTCTGTTCAGAGCTCGCTGCGGTCGCTCAACGAGCCCGGCCTGGACCATGTAAGTGAGCGCCCAACCGACGCGGCTATCGAAGACTCCGGCCTTGCCGCTTGGTATGCGCTGGGCTCGCTGCTCTTCAGTGATTCCCAACTCGCTGGCGACTAGATCCGAGATCTCACCACGTGGACGTGCGCTGCCATCCTGTAGCGCCCTGAGTGCTGGGGCCATGAAGTGCTGATAGTTGGGAATCTTCATCTGGCCTCCATCGCCTTTGGGAGCCCAGACTCTACTGATGGGGGCGTCACAGATGTCGTTTGAGTGCGCTGAAGATGGCTGGCCAAGGGAGGTCTCTCGGGCCTGCGCTTCGTGGCTCGACGAGGGGCCAGACGTCGTCGCCGTAGATCAGTTCGACGCCAACGGATCGCAGTCCGTCGATATGGCTAGACCAAGCCGGCTGGCGAGCGTGGGCAGCGTTGATGCGCGGGAAGATGATCATCGGCGTTGTTCCGACGTTCTCACAGAGGACGGTGAGTGCCTGGTTGTCGGCGATGCCGAGTGCGAGTTTCGCGGTGCTGTTGGCAGTCATGGGTGCGCCCACGTACACGTCGATCTTCGGGTGTGGGCTCGACTCGCCCGGCAGCCGTGGCTCGGATCGCACGGGTAGGCCGGTGAGGTCGGCCAGACGTTGCCGTTCGCCGATGTGGTCGAGCCAGGCGGCGGCCGTTGGGGTCAAGATGACGGCGACCTGGTGCCCGTCGTCAAGGAGCGGTTGGACCAATCCCTCGCGCAGCTTCTCGACGCCGCCAGCCGAGGCTGCGACGACACCGACAGCGCTCACGCGATGGCTCTGACGCGCTCGGCGAGGCCAAGTAGCGGGGTGTCGCTGGTGTGCTTGGCGCGGCGGTGCATGGTCTTCACCGTGTCGCGGACTGACGCCGAATGACGCACGATCTGCGGCGCCATCTGCTCCGCGTCGAGCAGGAAGGTCAGCGCCTCATCGTCGCGAGCAACGTAGGAGAACGCGCGAGCCATCTCGACCCGGTGGGCAACCCACCGCTCCGGTGGCAGGTTCGACGAATCGATCTGAGGACCGCGCTCGATCACCCAGTCCACGTCGCCGAGGTCGAGGCTGGCCGCGACCCGGTGGAGCTGCACATTGGTAGGCCCAAAGGAGGTCTGCCAGTAGTTCGCGTCGCGACCGAGGCGGCTCGCAGCGTGTTCGGCTTGGGCCAAGAGTGCCGTTGCTGCCGAGCGATCTTGGTGCCGAGCTGCTGCCAAGGCGGTGCGGAGGTGCAGCATGCCGGCGACACTGAGAGCTGACGGATCGTTGTCGTCGACTCTGCCCCGCAGCCAGTCGGCAGCTGTCTGGCCGAGGTTCATGGCGTCGTCGTATCTGCCCACGGACAGCAGGGCGTGTGTCCCCGCACGTGCGGCCGACGCGAGCGCGAGCGGGTCGCCGGAGCGTTCCCCGGCACTCATCGCGCGCTCTGCGGCGATCCAGGCAAGGTCCGCCTCGCCGATTTTTGCCAGCGTCGTCGCAGTCAAGTGATGGATGCGCGCCGAAACCAACCAGGTCTGATGATCATTAGCGGAATGCTCTTCGAGGGTCTGCGCGCTCTTGATTAGTCCCGGCAGGGCCGCGATCACTCTGCCGAGTCGCCCGCGCTGATAGTCGGTCCAGGCGTACTCGGCGTAAGTGATCACCGGACCGACATCAATGGCGTCACCAGCCAACTGTCCAAACAGCGTTGGGGATAGACGCCGATGACTCATCAGCGCATCGCGCACGGCTGGAATGTCGTCGTCCTGGGGCTGGCTGTCCTCGACCAGGATGGGCTGGCCGAGCAGATCGCCCACGCTGACTCGGAGGGCACGGGCAACATCACCAAGCACGTCCAGCCGTCGGATATCGCGTTCGTTACGCTCAATCTTGCTAAGCCAGTCCTCTGAACGTCCAACGAGCTGCGCGAGAACGCGTTGGGTCAGCCCTCGGCGACGGCGGTAGAACGCGATCCGGTCGCCGACGGTGAACTGGTCGCCAGCACCGCGCATAGGACCAGCGTAAGTGACCGCGCCACCACTGGTCTGAGGAACCTCCGCACATACCCGGACAGTTTGTCCGGGTGGTGTCAGATACATCGCCATTCACTGAAGACAACCGGTCCGCACAGATGACGGGCCAAGCCAACAGGAGTGGTGGTTGTCATGGCGATTGAGTTGCAACTGACGTCGGTGACGGCGTTGGTGACGGGTGAGCCGCGGGAGCGGCAGGTCTACCAGGGGCAGGGGGACGCTCGGCGGGTCGTGGGCCGGTTCACCGACGCGGACGGGCGACCGTTGTCAGCGGTCCCGGCCGTGGTGGTTGCTGAGCCGCTGGGCATGCTCGGTGACGCGACGGTGCTGCTGCCGGACATGCAAGCGGCCGGGCTGCAGATCGGCTCGGTGGTCCGGGTCGAGGGCAACACGACGGCCCGGCTGTCGGGTGGCGACTTCGCCGCGATCCGGGCCGCGATCACCGGCGAGCGGGTGACCCCGGTCGGGGTGTTCCAGGCATGGGTCTCCCAGGGCGGCCCCGCGAAGGCCGGCGACGGCAAGGCGGCATGAGCCGTGAACGGCATCGCATCGGTCGAACCTGCCGACGCCACGTCAGTCGTGGACCCTGCGGTGTTGGTGACGCGAGCGGGGTCGCAGGCGAACCGGTACAGCATCGAACTCGGTGAGGCGGTGCGAGCACTGGTCCGGGCTACAGCATCGGAGCCGGCGATTCCCGCCTCGGAGCTGATGGTGGTGCTGGGGCATCTCTCCACGGCCGGCTACGGGCTGGCGCAGGGTCTGCAGCAGCTCGCAGCCTGTCTGGGCCGGTCGACCGAGCAGGGCCTGTACTGGGCTGCCGGGGAGGACGCCGACTGGTCGGAGGTCGCAGCCTCGCATCTGTCCGTCGGCGCGGCGGTCAGGTCCCTCACGACAGCCTCACGGCGCGCGGAGCAGTGGGGCGAGTTGGCGGGCCACGCCAAACGTCAGCTGGTGCGGGAAGCCCACGCGGTCGAGGTTCGCCTGTCCGCTCACCTGAACGAACCTCGCGCCAGTGTGGGTCTGCGTCCAGCCTCCACGTCCTCTGAGGAGCCCGTAGAGGAGTGGTTCTCGGACCGGGAATGGCTGACGGTGGAGGAAGCAGCCGAGCTGGCCGGGGTCTCGTTCAACACGATGAACAACTCGAAGTGGCGACGCGACTACGGGGCACCCACCGCCCACCGCGACGATCAGCGTCGAGTCCAGTTCCGCCGCGACGACGTGCTCGCATTCCGGAACCAGCGACGCGGCGCAGCATGACCGGCCCGCGGACGGTAGGTCGAGGCATCGGCACCGGACTCCGGTGGACCGGACGGGGCATCCGTCACGGCCTCGCGGAGATGTGGTGGTGGATCGCCGGGGCTTTCCGCTTCCTGGTCCGCGCGCCCGGCCGTGCAGTGGTCTGGACGGGAGGCACGGTCTACAGCTACCTGTCCCAGACCTGGCTGCTGTTGGTCGGGCTCACGGTCGTGGCGTTGGTGCCCGCGGTGTGGGCCCGGGGCTGGCCCAGCTCCTACCAACAGCGGGTGGTGCACCCGGCCTGGCGGCGCCGCATCTGTCGTTCCGTCCGCAAGTCCTGGGCTGGACTGATGGAGGCGTGCGGCCTGGCGCGGCGGGTGATCGCCCCGACCGGGACCGAACTCAGAGTGCCGGCCCTGCACCGGATCGGCTGGCAAGACCCCGACGTGCTGGTCGTCGTCCCGCAGCTGATGGTCGGTCAGACCGTCGAAGACGTCGTGGCGGTATCGGAGCGGCTTCGGGTGGCGGTCGGCTCCCGGCAGGTCCGGATCATCCCCAACGCCACGCACACCGGCTGCACGGTCCGGTTCCTCTTCGCTGACCCGCTCGCGGCGGTCGTGGAGGCAAGGTTCCCTTCCCCGAACCTGGCAGCCACCATCCAGTCGGCCGAGATGGGTGTCACCGAAGGCGGGCAGCCGTGGCGACTCCCGATCCCGGTGTCGACGCTCACGGCGGGTTGCACCGGGTCGGGCAAGGCGTCAGCGATGTGGATGCTGCTGCTGAACCTGGCGCCCGCCATCAAGTCCGGGCTCGTCCAGGTCCACGGCGTGGACCTGAAGGGAGGGATGGAGCTCGGGCTCGGCACCCGACTGTTCACCCGCTACGCCACCACCCCCGAGCAAGCGGTGATCCTGCTCGAGGACGCCGTCCAGGCCATGACTGCACGCGCCGCGACCCTGGCCGGGCACACCAGAAGTCACACCCCGTCGACCGCTGCCCCCCTGGTCCTGGTCCTCATCGACGAGCTGGCGATGCTCACCTCGTACCTGTCGAACCAGCGGGACCTGTTCCAACGCGCTGATAAGGCCCTGCGGGCGCTGCTGGGCCTGGGGCGGGCGCCTGGGTTCGTGGTCTGGGGGTTTTTGCAGGACCCCCGCAAAGACACGGTGCCGCAACGGCACATGTTCACCCAGACCATCGCCCTCCGCCTCCGCGAACGCGAAGAGGTCGCCATGGTCCTCTCCGATGGCGCGGTCGCGGCCGGCGCTACGTGCCACAAGATCCCGCGTACGACACCCGGTGTCGGATTCGCGTTGACCGAGGACGGCGACGTCACCCGGATCCGGTGCGCGTTCGTGCCCGACGACATGATCCGCGCCCTCGCCGTCCACTTCCGAGCACCGATCCAGATCCCGATTCGCTTGCCCGAACCCGACCCAGATCCCGCGCCAAAGTCGCGGATCCGTACCGCCAGGAGCCGATCGTGACTACCACCGACAACCAAACGGAAACCGCAGTGGAGACTCCCGACCTAGTCACGTTGTCGGCGGTGGCTGGTCTGGTCGAGCTGCTGGACCACTGCCACGCCTTCCTCGACACCCATCAGGGAGTCACGGTGGAACTGGATGACTACTGCACCAGGCAGGCAGCGGCCGTGACGTCGTACTGGATCATCGACCAACTGTCCTGGCATGCGCTGCTGCTGCGTCTGCAGCTGGCCGAGACAGGCGAGGTTGCCGACCACGCCAGGTCTGGTGAGTAAGCGTCAGCCATGTTGACCCTGCAGGACTTGTCACCGTCGACCCGCATGCAGGTCACCGACCGGCTGAGGTCGCCCGACCTTGGTCGTTGGTTGGCGCAGGTCCAGCAGGTCGGCCGCTGCACCAACCCGATCCGGGTGGTCGGATCGAGCGAAACCATCGACACCGCGACGGGCGTGGTGCTGCGCAGCTACTCGTCGGCGTCGGAGCCCGACGGAATCACGTATCTCCGGTGTGGGAACCGGCGTCGGGCGGTGTGTGAGTCGTGCTCGCATCAGTACCAGGGCGACATCTTCCACGTGATCATGGCCGGCGCGGCTGGAGGCATGAAGAACGTCCCGGCCGAAGGGGTCTGCTGCACGAGTAGGTGACATCTGATCTGTGGTGCCGGGAGGTGCCGCTGGAAGGATGTTG
>NZ_BAAAYX010000030.1:0-34519 GCF_039536605.1 Microlunatus aurantiacus | reverse complement strand
TATGAGCGGACGCCGGATCTGGCGTTGTTGATCGCCGATGAGTACTTCGTCGACGCGATCTCGACGGCCCTGCCGGCGTGGCGGCGGGTGGTGGCGGGCGCGGCGCGGAACGGGATCCCGACGCCGGCGTTCTCGTCGTCGTTGGCCTACTACGACGGGATCCGGGCGGAGCGGTTGCCGGCGGCGTTGATTCAGGGGCAGCGCGACTTCTTCGGGGCGCACACCTACCACCGGGTCGACAAGCCGGGCACGTTCCACACCGAGTGGAGCCTGGACCGCAGCGAGTCGACCCTGGATGCCGGTGAGGCGAAGGCGTTGCCGCCGGAGCCGGCCGAGAAGGCGGACCCGACCCCGGCCTGAGACGACGGTCAGAGCCTGAGGTCACGGTCAGGGACTGAGGCCACGGCGACGACACGTCGCGGGGTGGGAGCCGTGTACGGCTCCCACCCCCGGCCACGCTCGACGGCTCACTCGCCGCGCTCGGGTCCTGGCGGTCCTGGGGCGGCGTCGCCGGCTGACCCACCGCTCTCGGCGTGATCAGCGCGCCACTCGCCAGGGGTCACGCCGAACGCCCGACGGAACCGGCGGCGGAAGTGGCTGACGTCGGCGAACCCGTTCCGGCGAGCGACCGAGTCGACGCTGCTGCGCTGCGGGTCGAGGCCGGCCAGGTCCCCCCGGGCACGGTCGAGGCGGCGGCGGATGATCCACTCGTGCAGAGTCTGGTCGTGGCCGCTGCGCGCCCAGACGTTGTAGAGGTGCCTCAGCGAGATGTGGTGGCTGGCCGCGATCTGTTCGGCGCTCAGCTCGCGGTCGCCGAGGTGCGCGTCGATGTAGAGCGCTATCCGGGCATCGAGCGCCTCTTCCATGGCGTCCCTGCCCTCGTGGGCCTGGGCTGCCGTGGTCAGCAGGGCCCGGACCAGCGCGATGGTCGCCTGGCCCGTCAGGAGCCGGGTCGATTCGGGCAGGGTCTCGGTGGCTCCGAAGAGTCCGGCGACGTGGTGGCGGACCAGGTCGTACACCGGGCTCAGCGCCAGGGCGGGGGCCGCCGACCGGACCGTGTCGACGGAGACTCCCGCCTGCCGGTTGCTGATGATGAGCACTTCGTGGTGGTGACTGGTGCGATGCGCCAGCCGGTAGGGGCTGGTCATGTCGACGCAGTTGAGGTGCCCGTCGCGGATGTCGCTGTCGTGATCTCGGGTTGACACCCAGGTCCGGCCGTGGCGGTGAAGTCCCAGAGCGACGTGTTCCGGGGCTTCGGTGCGGACCTGCCGGGCGTTCCTGATGATGTGGACGGCGCTGCCGGTGGCCCGGAGCAGATGCGCCTCGGGTCCGAAGTCGACGCGTTCGATGCGGTGCGTGATCGGGAGCTCGGCGACGAACACCGTGCGCCGCGGGCTCTGGTCGGCGTATGCGGCGTGGATCGCCTCCATCCGGTCACGTGGGAGGACCTGGAGGGTGTCGAGCAGAACGGCCATGCATCTCGCCCCGGGGTTGACGGTGACCGCCAGCCTACAAACTGGGGGCCGATCAGCCGTCGCCGGGCGTCGAGGTCAACCTCCGCCCCTGGATGTGCTGTTGAGGAACGACGCGCTGCTGAGGAACAGAGCCTCGAGCAGCCGCATCGTGGCCGCCCCGACGTCGACCAGCGCGTCGGAGCCGTCGGCGCCGACGTCTGAGCCGGTGGTGAGGTCCTGGGCGACGGTCCGCAGGTGGTCGCGGACCAAGCGGTAGAGGGGGCTGGCCGGCAGGTGAGGCGCCGCGGCGCGGACGTCGGTGCGCGGGATGTCGAGCGCGCCGCTCTGGAGCTGCACGACCCATCGGGTCCCTTCACCCCCTCGGTAGTCGAACGGGGCGCCGACGTCGACCACGACGAGGTCGTCGGCGGCCAACACGTAGCTGACGCCGTTCTGCCACAGCGTGCCGCCGGCGGAGCCCGGGACGGTGACCAGCAGCCGGTCGTCGGGTGCTTCACTCACGTCCACCGCACGACGGGTCAGCTGGAGCGCGGAACCGTCGTAGCGCACGGCCCGCACCTCCGCCGAGAGCTGGCGGCAGCGCCACCTGGCCCAGACCGACGAGGCGTCGCACAGGTGCGTGATGCGACAACGTCCCGACTCGGCGATCACCCTCTCGGTGACCAGCCGAGCGCGGTCCCCGACCGGCACCTCGTCGGTGCTCATCGGACGTCGGCGAGTCCGGTCGGGCCCGCTCAGGGCTTCCGACCACTGCATGTCACTCGGCCAGGACCGCGCTCAGGTGGGCGACGGCTTGGGCGACGGCTGCCCGCGACTGCGGGGTGCCGTGCAGCGCGTTGACCATCACGAAGTCGTGGATGATGCCGCCGTAGCGGACGGCGGTGACGGGTACGCCGGCACGGCGCAGGTGGGCGGCGTAGGCCTCTCCCTCATCGCGCAGGACGTCGCACTCGGCGTTGATGACCAGAGCGGGCGGGAGGCCGGCGAGCTGCTCCACCGTGGCGCGCAGGGGAGAGACGGTGATCGAGCTGCGCTCGGCCTCACTGGAGGTGTACTGCTCCCAGAACCACGTCATCGCTTCCCTGGTGAGCCAGTAGCCGTCGGCGAACTCGTCGTAGGAGCCGGTGTCGAAGGCCGCGTCCGTCACCGGGTAGAACAGCACCTGACCGCGGAAGGCCACATCGCCGCGGTCCTTGGCCATCAGCGTGAGGGCGATCGCCATGTTGCCACCCACGGAGTCGCCGGCGACAGCCAGCCGGGTGCCGTCCAGACCCTCCTCGGCGCCGTGGTCGACCACCCAACGGGCGGCGGCGTAGGACTGCTCGTTGGCGACCGGGTAGCGCACGTCGGGTGAGCGGGTGTACTCCGGGAACACGACAGCGGCCCCCGTGCCGACAGCCAGGTCCCGAACCAGCCGGTCATGCGTGTGCGCGTCCCCGAACACCCACCCGGCGCCGTGGGTGTAGAGGATCACCGGGAGGACGCCGGTGACCGTTCTCGGCTTGACGATCCGGACCGGAACCGTGCCGGTCGGACCGCCCTCGACGGTGATCCACTTCTCGTCGATCTCGGGCTTCCAGATCTCGGCGTCCTGCACCGAGTCGACCACCTTGCGTCCCTCCTCCGGGGTCATCTGGTAGAGGAAGGGCGGGGTCACGGTGGCCTCGCAGAACTCCTGCGCGGCAGGATCGAGAGCGTAGTTCTTCGGGTTCGCAGGCATGGCGGACTCCTTCGGGGTCTGGGTTGCGGTCAGCCGAGCTCGGCGACGGCGTCGGTGATGACCTTGGCCACCTCGGCGGGGTGGGAACGCATCACCAGGTGCGGGCCGTCGATCTCCACCACCGAGCGAAGTCCGGCTCTCTGGTAGCCGAAGCGCTCGACGTCGGGGTTGATGGTGTGGTCCTGTGCGGACACGATGCCCCAACCCGGCTTGGTCTTCCAGGCGGCGGTCGAGGCGGGCTCACCGAACGCGGCAGCGGCCAGGGGACGCTGGGAGACGGCCAGCACCTCGGCGACCTCCCGTGGTACGCCGTCGGCGAACACGGCCGGGAAGGCGTCGATCTCGACGGACACGTCGGTGCCCGGGTCGCCGCCCTCGACCGGGAACTGCGTGTACACGAGGTGGTCGGCCAGGTCGGAGTCCGGGAAACCGCCCTGCAGAGCGCCGAGGCTCTCGCCCTCGTCCAGCACGTAACCGGACACGTACACCAGCCCGATCACGTTGTCCGCCGCGCCGGCCACGGTGATCACCGCCCCGCCGTAGGAGTGACCGGCCAGCAGGACCGGTCCGCCGATCTGCTCGACGTAGGACCTGAGGGAGGCCGCGTCGGCGGCCAGCGAACGGTTGTACACCGGGGGCACCCGCACGGTGAACCCCTGATCGAGGAGGAGCCGGGTGACGGGCGCCCAGCTGGCGGAGTCGGCGAAGGCGCCGTGGACGAGGACGATGGTGGGCTTGTCGGTCATGATCACTCTTTCCGTCGTGGGGTGAAGACGTCGCGTGGACGAGCCTGCACGATCAGGGCCGGGAGGTGGAGGCGGCCAGGGACGACGTGCACGCTCCACCCCGGCTGCTGCACGTCCAGCACCTCATCCGACGCGACACCGGCGGCACCGGCCCCCGACGAGCGAGCGCTGCACCCGTCGACGGTCCGGCTCACCGACCAGCTCGTGGTGAGCACGCTGCCCGGCGCCGGCACCCGTCACACCGAGGCCGGCGGGATCCTCTCGACCGACCAGTTCGACATCATGAAGGTGACGCCTAGCTCGCGCAGTCGCCGGTTGCCCACCAGGGTGGGGTCGAAGCGGGAGCCGAGCAGCCACGCCGCGATCCGCGGGCGGCGGCCGGTGGCGGCTTCCAGCTCGGCCATCGGACGGTCCAGCTCGGTCCGCAGCAGGCGAGAGGTGATCGTCGGTGCACTGCGGTGGGTGGCGGTGTGGAAGCCGATCTCGTGGGCGGTGGCGATCGACGCCAGGTCGTCGGGGGTGAGGGTGCCGCGACCGGAGAGCTGCGGTCGGGTGATGGGGAAGAAGAAGGCGCGGATCCCCAGGTCGGCGCAGACCTCGGCACCGAACAGGGCTGTGTCCCGCCAGCCGTCGTACCAACCGACCACCACGCGCGGTCCGTCGGCCGGCTCGTCGAGTCGGTCGAGATCCAGACCGGGGGCCTTCTGGCTCAGCTGGACCAGGCGGCGGCGGGCCTCGGCTCGCCAGTCGGGCGGCACCTCGTGGAAGTTCAGGGCGAGCAACGGCGCGGTGCTCAGCGCGCGTTGACGGACCGGTGTCCAGGCGAGGTCCTCGCTGCCCACTCAGGCCCCCGCGGTGAGCTGGCCCGCGACGGTCTGCACGAGGTAGGACTCGGTGGAGAACAGTTCCAGCTGATCCAGGTCGAACCCCAGGTCGGCGGCCGCCCGTCGGACCACGTTCCCGGTCCGCTCGCCGCCGTCGGGGAGGGGTTCGTCTCCGTCGGTGAGGGGGCCGTCGGGGGCGAGGGTGGCGTCGGTGAACAGCAGCACCGGGATGCCCACCGGCTGCCGCCCCTGCTTCTCGACGATGCGGAGCAGCTCGCGGTTGACCTCGGCCATGGGTTCCTCCGGATCAGGTGGGCTGGCCCGACTAGGTTGGTCGATCATGAACCCGACCGACGTGATCGAACACTACGAGGCGGCCCTGTCGCCGGTCGGGCAGGTCGTCGACTTCGACATCTCCGCGCTGGATCGGGTCGGGATCGCCGTGACCAGCTGCTCCTTGCTCGTCGACGGGCACTTCGCGGCCCAGGCCAACGGCTATGGGCTCGATCTCGAGTCGGCCCGCGTGGGGGGACTCGGCGAGCTGGCCGAGGGCGTGGTGATGGGCCGGGCGATGACGGCTCTGCTCGGAGCGGCGCGACGCGGTTCGCGGCGCGAGCTGGTGGCCGCGGAGGGTGCTGATCGGGTGGTGGACCCCCGTCGACTCGGTCTCCCCGCCGGGTCCGCGTACGACGACGACAGGACGCTGACCTGGGTGCCGACCACCCGGATCCGGACGGGGGAGACCGTCTTCGTGCCGGCGGACTTCGTCGTCAGCGAGCCGGGCGAGCTCGGCACGGACGAACCCCTGATCACGGCGGTGACCAACGGGCTGGGCGCCGGGCTCGATGAGGCGAGAGCGGTCAGCCACGGGATCGGGGAGGTGCTCCAGCGGCACACCAACGGTCTGCGGTTCCGGGCTCTCGACCGGTTGTCACCGGTGATCGAGGAGTCGGGTCTGCCGTCGTCGGTGCGTGCCCTGGCCGCTGCGATGCGCGAGGTCGGCGTCTCGCCGGTGTTCAAGCACGCGGCGACCGAGCTGGGTGTCTGCTCGACCTACGTGATGGGTCACGACGACGACGACAGCGACCCGATCCGGCTGACCGGTTGCGGCGAGGCCGCCCACCCGTCGGCCGAGGTCAGTCTGACCAGGGCGTTGCTGGAGTTCGCCAACTCGCGGGCCCGCAAGGCGTTCTTCTTCGGTCGGCAGCCACTGGTCAGGCAGCTGGGACCTCGGGCGTACTGGTCGGCGGTGGCGGCAGCGTCCTCGCCGGGTGAGGCGCGCGCTCGCGAAGCCCTGCGTCGCTGGGCCGACCTCCCGGTCGCGACGCTGCGGACCGAGACCGCTCCACAGACCCCCCGGACCGTCGGCTACGACCAGATCGTGGTTCCGGGTCTTCCGGATCTCTCGACCCAGGACCGGCTCGAGGACCACCTGCTGACCTCGCTGGACGGCACCGAGTCCGCCCACGACGTCCTCGCGGTGATCGCCACCGAAGGCGGCGTCACGGCGGCCAAGGTCCTGGTGACCGACCTGGAGGTGGAGATCTTGTCGTACGGGCGGATCGGCGAGCTCGGGTCGCGCCGTGCCCTGGACGACGACCTCGACCTGGTGCGCCGTCAGGACGCGCCATCGGCCAGCCATCAGCACCGGGTGCAGCTGACCGCCGACGCCGAGCAGCGTCTGGGCGGGCCCGTCTACTACTCGTACGCGACCGCCGAGCGGATCGTCGGTGACCTGTACCCGCTGTACCGGGAGCCCCCACGCCACTCGGTGATCGTCTGAGGCTGCCCGCTCGGGGGTTCAGGCAGCCAGTCACCTTCCTTCGACGTCGTCCCGGCAGTCGCCCCTAGGCGGCTTTTCTCTTCCTCGGCGGGATCGACTCGTAGATGCCTGGACCGATGACTCCTGCTTTCATGAGGGCGAGCCGCTCAGCCAGGATCGCTTCCAGCTCGGCGAGGGACCGACGCTCGCGCAGCATGTCCCAGTGGGTGCGGGTCGGTTTCGCAGGCTGAGCCGTGGCTCGGGCCCCGTCGGTGCGCACCCCTGGCGCCCAGCACGTGGGGCAGTCCCACGACAGCGGCAGGCTGGCCTCCACGGCGAAGGTGACCGAGAAGTGATGGGGCGCGGGGCAGTCGAACCCGATCTCCAGACGTGGCGACAGGGTCACGTCCCTGTCGTTCTCGAAGCTCTTCGACCCCAGGCCGGTGGCGTTCATGGTGTGGCTGCGCATGGCTGGCCTGCTTCCGGTGACGCAAGAGCGAGTGCTGGTCGCGTTCCCTCTTGTCTCACCCCAACGTAGGCGCAGGACCGCGCAACGCCTAACGCGCGCTTCGGTAGGACCCGGCTCCTGGCGGTCTCAGGTCTGCGGACGGCCTTTGAGCCGCAGCGCGTACGGTGGTGGTACTGAGGATTCTGTGTCGACGTTCCGTCGGCGGTCCCTGGCGATCGACATCTGGCCCAGACGGGCCACGAGGGACGTGCCATGCCCGAGCTCATCATGCCCGACGTCCAGGACTCGACCTCGACAGCGGACCGCTGCGCCGCCTGCGGTCATCCCACCTCTCAGCACGACAGGATCAGCACCCGCTGGTGCGCGGCGACCTCGCTCGGCGTCGGCGATCGGGCGTGCATCTGTTCCGGCGTGGTGAGTGACGCGCGCGTCCTGACGCACTACTGAGGGTTGGCGGCGACTGTCGTCAACACCCGGTACGCCTGCTCCTCACCGACGCCACACGCGTGTCGGGTGACGGCGCTGGCTACGCTCCGAGCGTGACGTCGTCCCGCGGACTGTGGTCGGGCCTGGTCCTGGCGGGCGTGGGGCTGATCGCGACCTGCTACGGGCTGGCCCGCTTCGCCTACGGGTTGTTCGCTCCGCGCATCGCCGACGAGTTCCGGCTGACGGCCGCGACCACGGGACTGATCGGCTCGGGTGGCTATGTCGGCTACTGCCTGGCGATCGGCCTGAGCACCGTCGCCACCGCGCGCTGGGGTCCTCGTCGGGTTGCCGTGGCGGCGGGTGTCGTCGCCACGGTCGGCATCAGCGTCGTCGCGGCAGCGCCGACGGCCCTGGTCCTGGCGGCAGGGGTGCTGATCGCAGGGTCGAGCACCGGCATCGTCTCCCCGCCGCTGGCCGAGGCGGTGGCCCGGTGGGTGACCGAGGACTCGCGGGACACGGCTCAGACCGTGGTCAATGCCGGGACCGGTATCGGCGTGCTCGTGTCCGGCCCGGTCGCCCTGGTGCTGCTCGATCAGTGGCGGCTGGCCTGGGTGATGTTCGCCGCGGTCGCGGCCGCGATGACGATCGTGATCGCGCGCGCCGTCCCCGGCGGCGGACCGAGCGCCGAACGGGTGGCCGGCGAGCGCCCCGTTGATCATGGTCGCTCGGTCGATCATGGTCGCCCCGCCGGTCTGGTCCGGCTGCTCGCGGCCTCGGCGGCGTTGGGGCTGGCCAGCATCGCCGTCTGGACCTTCAGCCAGCAGCACGTGGAGACCGAGAACCCGGTTCGTTGGGCGGCACCGGTGATCTGGACGATCATCGGGGCTGCCGGCGTGGTCGGGGCGTTCTCCGGTCCCCTCGTCGCCCGGGTCGGCGTGAGGACCTCGTGGTCGGGGCTGATGATCCTGCTGGCGGTGGGCATCGCCGGTCTCGGTGCCGGCGCGGGGATCGTGGCGGTCGCGGTGCTGGCGGGCGCGGTGTTCGGCGCGTCCTACATCGCTCTGTCCGGCGTCGTGCTCGTCTGGGCGACCCGGCTGTACCCGACCCGAGCCTCCTTGGGTGTCGGCCTCGCGTTCTTCATGATCGCCGCCGGCCAGGCGGCCGGGGCTCCGCTGGTCGGCCTGCTCGCCGACCGGACCGGCATCGCGTTCACGTTCTCCGTCTGCGCCGTCCTGGCCCTCGCGGGCTCCCTGCTCAGTCTCGGGGCAAGCGTGGGAGCTCGGCCGTCGGCTGGTTCCGGACACCCGGACGGGCGCTGACCGCCGAACGGGGATGCCGGCGGTGAGCTCGCTCGCGTGCCCCACCCGCAGGGTGGTCGAGTGCGCGTGTCAGTCGCCGGGCCGGACCAGCCCGCTGCGGTAGGCGTACGCGATGGCCTGCGCCCGGTCGCGCAGCTCGAGCTTGTCCAGCACGCGTCCGAGATGGGTCTTCACGGTGGTCTCGCCCAGGAACAGCTCGGCGGCGACCTCGGAGTTGCTGTGACCGCGGGCGACCAGGCGCAGCACGTCGGTCTCGCGGGGGGTGAGCAGGTCGAGCTCGGGAGCCCGCGTCGCGGGCGGCGGAGTGCTGGACAACCGGGCGATCACGCCGGGCACCACGGCCGGGTCGAGCGCGCCCTGACCGGCCCGCGCGTGCCGGATGGCGTCGATCAGGTCCTGGGGTGGTGAGCTCTTGAGCAGGAACCCGGCCACGCCCGCACGGAGGGCCGTGTCCACCACCTCGTCCTCGTCGAAGGTGGTCAAGATCAGCACCCGCGTCCCGGGCGTGCGCGCCAGCACCTGCTCGGCCGCCGCCAATCCCGACAGACGGGGCATCCGCACGTCCATCAGCACGACGTGCGGATGCAGCCGGGTCACCACTGCCAGCCCGTCGATGCCGTCGGCCGCCTCACCGACCACCTCGATGTCGGGTTCGCCCGAGATCAACAGCCGCAGGCCCGCCCGGACCATCGCCTCGTCGTCCACGATCACCACCTGGATGGTGCTCACCGCGCCGACACCTCCGCGCGTCCGTCCAGGGGCAGGACCGCGGTGATCACGAACCCGTGGGGTTCGGCAGCGCCGTACTGCAGAGCACCGCCGAGCATGGCGACCCGCTCGCCCATGCCGATCAACCCGTGACCGGCGGTCACCGGAGCGGCCGCCGGACCGTCGTCACTCACCCTGATCGTCAACCGGTGGGCGTCGGCCGCCACGGTGACGTCCACCGTGGCGGTGGGTGCGTGCTTCATCGCGTTGGTCAGCGCCTCCTGCACGATCCGGTACGCCGACACCTCCAACGCGGTGCTGAGCTCCGGCAGGACGCCGATCCGCCGCACGGAGATGTCGGTGCCGGCGGCCCGCACCTGGGCGACGAGCTCGTCGAGCTGGCGCAGCGAGGGCACCGGTCGCAGGTTCGGGCCATCGGTCCGCACCAGGCCGACGATCCTGCGCAGCTCGTCGACCGACTGCCGACCGAGCTGCTCGGCCTGTCCGAGGAGCTCCTGCTCGGTGGGCAGCGCCGTCAGCCGACGGCGTACCACGCCGACCTGCAGGGTCATCACGCTGACACTGTGGGCCACCGCGTCGTGCAGCTCGCGCGCGATGCGGGCGCGCTCCGAGGCGATCGCGGCCCGCTCGCGGTGCTCACGCTCGGCCGCCAGCTCGGCGGCCAGCCGCGCGAGCTGGACGCTGCGTCGCTTCTCGCGCTGCAGCAGCCAGCCGACGAACCAGCCAGGTCCCAGGAACAGCAGGTAGAACAGGATCTCGAACACCTCGCCGCCGCGGGCGAAGGTGCTGATACCGATGATCAACGCGGTGGACACCCAGGCGCCGACCCCCCAGCGACCCGGCAGCCGGTAGGAGAAGAAGCCTGTCATGAACAGGAAGACGATGAGCTCGGTCCCGCCACCGCGGGGCATGCCGGGGACAGCGACGTTGGCCACGCCGAGTGCCACGGCCATGATCAACCCGAGCACCGGGAAGGGATAGCAGACCAGCACGCAGCACGCGATCAGCGCGGCGTTGAGGGCGACCAGTGGCGTCATCGCGTTCCCACCGGGGAACGTCGCGTTCTCGATCACCATGGCGGCGGCCAGCAGGACCGCGACCCCGGCCACGACGAGCCACCCCCGGGTGGTCGTCGCGTAGACGAGCTGCGGCTTGGCCACGGCGTCAACGGTGTTCGTGGTGCTGGACACAGCAGCACCGTAGAGCTTCCGGGAGGAGAGACGCATCCTCTCCGGAGACGACACCCGACCACCGAACCTCCTCTCCGGGGAGGACCCACCGGGCGACGACCGACCCGAGGTCGCAGCGGGATCGGGCCGCGCGGACGATCCGCGAGGAGGGGTCCGGTTCGTAGTTTTCCTGCATCAGTCCACCGGTCTCGTGCGTCGAGGCCATGCCTCCCAAGGAGTCCCCGTGAACGTCGAACCCCCCGCCGTGCTCGCGCCGTCGGAGCTGAGCGAAGCCACCGGGTCCGTCCCGGTCGGTCCGTCGCTCCGGCGGCCGGTCCAGCTGATCGCCGGCGCCGCGCTGCTCGTCACCCCGCTGCTGATCGTGGGCGGCATCCTCACCTCGCCGCCCCAGGAGAGCCGCAGCACCGCCGACTACATCGAGTCCCTGGCCCGCGATCCGTGGCTGAGCAGCGTCTCGGCCACCCTGCTCCACCACGGCTGGGTGGCCATGGCCTTCGGCCTGGTGGTGGCGATGGGCCTGGTCCGCGGCCGCCGGGGTCGGGTGCTCACCTTGATCGGCGGCGTGCTCGGTGGGTTCAGCGCCGTCCAGATGTCAGGTCTGCTGCTCAACGACTACTTCCTGGTCGCGCTGGGCACCCACCTCTCCAGCGCCGATGCCGTCGGCGTCGCCGACGCCATGATGGTCCAGGGCGACATCCTCAGCGCGCTCTGGTGGCAGACCGGGAAGGGGGCCATCCTGCTGCCCGTGTTCCTCTACGCCGGGCTCGCCCGGGCGGGCGTCATCTCCTGGTGGGTGGTGCCGCTGAGTCTGTTCCCGATGGTCGCTCCGTACGTGGTGATGGGTCTGGTCGGCGGCTCCGCCGGTCAGCTGATCGGTGCCAGCTTCCTGGGCCTGGTCGCCGGCGGGGTGGTGGGTCTGATCTGCTACCTGCCCACCGTCCTGGTCGGTGTGCGGCTGATCAACCGGTCGCGCCTGCTCGACGCCTGAGCCGGCCGAACCGACCGTCGGCGCGCTCCTGGCCCGGTCCGGTCCCCGCCTGGCTCCCGCGGGGACCGGACCCGGCTCCGGTGCGACTGCCGCGCCGAACCCCTGACGTTCGTCTGCGCGTCGCTTGATCGTCTTCCAGGCTTGGTATCAACGACTTCGCGACGGTGGAGTGAAGGGGCATGAGGATGACGACGACGGAGATCCCGGGCTGGTTCCGGTGGGTCGACCAGCAGCTGTTCCGGGCGATCCTCGCCGACCAGGCCGACGGTCCACCCGGAGACGTGGTGGAGATCGGCACGTACCTGGGCAAGAGCGCGGTGCTCATCGGCGAGTACGTCCGGCCGGTGGAGCGCTTCGTCGCGGTCGACCTGTTCGGGCGCACCGACCTGCTGGCGGGAGCCGAGGCGAACCGGCGGGAGGTGGACAAGTCGTACAAGTCACTCACCCGGTCCAAGTTCGAGGAGAACTACCTGTCCCGGCACCCGGCGCTGCCGTACGTCGTGGAGGGCCCGAGCTCGTGGGTGGTCGATCACGTCGAACCGGGATCGGTGCGCTTCTGCCACATCGACGCCTCGCACCTGTACGAGCACGTCCGGACCGATATCCAGAACGCGCGCACGATGCTCCGAACGGGTGGCGTCGTGGTCTTCGACGACTGGCGCACCGAGCACACGCCGGGGGTGTCGGCGGCCGTCTGGGAGTCCGTCTTCGTGGATGGCCTGATCCCGGTGGTCCTGACGCCGACCAAGTTCTACGGCGTCTACGCCGAGCCGGCTGCTCTGGCGCGGAACGCCGAGCAGGTCGTGGCCACGTCCGGTGAGTTCTGGGCCGAGCGGCAGGACATCGCCGGGCACAGCGTGCTCCGGATGCGTCTCCAGCAGCCCCCGAAGCCGCCTCCGCCGCCCCCGGTCGACTACGACCGGGTCGAGGCCCTGACCGCGGGCGCCATCGACGACCGCCTCGAGCAGTGGTCGGCGACCCTCACCCGCTCGTTGGACTCCCAGGTGCGCCGGGCGGCGTTGGACGCGTCGTCGATCACGCGGGGTAGACGATGGCTGCGTCGCCTCTCACGCCGAGCCACCTCGCCGGCGGCAAAGCCCGAGGGGCGCTGATCTGCGGCCGATGTCGCCCGACAAGGGCCGGGACATGAAGAAGTCCGCGGCCTCCGCCGGGGGAGCGGGCCGCGGACCTCTCGGTCGTGCTCTGTGCGGATTGGGGAATCCGCTGAACCACAGTCGGGGGGCTGCGGTTCTGAGTACGACTGTACGGCTACCTAACGGTTCTGCGGGCCGTTGCCGATGGCCGCTTGATGACATGTCCCAAAGAGGACAGAGTCTCCACGAGCTCGGCGGCGAGCGTCAGTTCTGGGCGTCTTTCTTCCTGGAGCCCTTCTTCGCCCGCTTCGGACTCGCCTCCGTGGTGCGTGACCGAGCGGACTGGCGATCGTTCGCCTTCTGCAGGGCTTCGACGAGCTCCGCCTTGGTCATGGACGACCGGCCCGCGATGTCCAGCTGCCTGGCCAGGTCGTAGAGGTGCTGCTTCGTGGCGTTCGCATCGACGCCGCCGGCGGTGGGCCGGTCGGTGTCGCGGCCACCCTCGGCCCGGGCGTCGGAGGGCCCCTTCTTCCCCTTGGGCTTCTTCTTCCACTTGTCACCCACCTTCTCGTGGGTGTGTTTCAGCGCTGCGAACGCCACCTGGTGGGCCCGCTTCTCGTCGCCGTACTGGTCGATCGCCGCGTCGTACGCCTTGGTGAAGGTCCGCTGCGCCTTGCTGCCGGACCTGCGCAGCGTGCCGGGCAGCTCGCTCTTCTTCGGCTTCCCGGTCTTGGTCGTCTTGGGCATCGTCGTCATCTCCTCTCGTCGGGCACCGGCCTGCGCCAGGCGGCCACCCCGCCGAGCTCGTCCCGCCAGGGACGACGCCGGTTCCCGTCGTCAGGCCATCACTCTGCCAGGACCGGCCGTGCACTCCCAACGGTCACCTGCTCTCCAGCGGTGTGCCGACCACTCGGCCGGGTGAGCTGGCGGTGCCACCGCGACCGGAGCGGTCCTGACCGGGGACCTCGGACGCCGGCACCCCACGAGGTCTCGTTTCAGCGGCGCCTCCCTGGGTACCGACCCGGCGTGTCAGCGTTGGAGATCTACCTGCAGAACCACGAGGCGGCGGCCCGAGCGGGCGTCGACCTCTGTCGGCGCGCCGCGTTCAACCAGCGGAAGCGGGCCCACGGCCCGGCGCTGAGGAGCCTGCGGAGGGCGATCGAGGAGGACCGGTCACGGCTCCGGCTGATCATGGCAGCGGTGGACGTCGACCCGAACCCGCTGCTGGGGGTCGCCCTTCAGGTGGGGGAGAGGATCGGGCGGCTGAAGCCGAACGGACGTGTCCTGCGACGGTCCCCGCTGAGCGACCTGATCGAGGTCGAGGCGCTCGTCGACGCCGTCGCGGCCAAGCGGACCGGGTGGCACGCCCTGGCCGCCGTCCGGCTGCCCGCTGACCTCGACGACGAGGTGGCGCAGCTGATCACCCGCGCCGACGACCAGCTCGACCGGCTGGCTTCCATCCACGCCGCAGTGGCGGCAACCGTCCTCGCCTGAGGGTCGGCGCGCCGCCGACTCGGTGTTTGAGGTGCTGGGGCAGGGGAAATCCGTGGACAGACCCTCCGGTTCTCCGGAGGTCCGTAGGGTCAGGCCTGACGGTTCAGACCCGAGCCGTCAGGCCGTCACCCCTGTCGGCCACGCGGTGTTCGACACTGCTGTGATTGCGGCCGGCGTCAGGGGGTAGGGAACGAGCATGAGCGATCAGGCGGACCAGACCACCCAGGCAGACCCGACCACCCAGTACGAGCAACCCGAGCACACCGACGAGCAGCTGGTTCATCCCGGTCTCACCTCGTCGATGACCGATCAGCCCGATCACGGCGAGGACTCCTACCGGGGCGCCGACCGGCTGAGCGGCAAGCGTGCCGTGATCACCGGCGCCGACTCCGGCATCGGCCGGGCCGTGGCGCTGGCCTTCGCCCGGGAAGGCGCCGACGTGGTGCTCAGCTACCTCGAGGAGGAGCAGGTCGACGCCGACGAGACCGTGCGCCTGGTCGAGGCTGCGGGACGCACGGCCGTGTGCTGCCCGGGCGACATCCGGGACGAGGACGTCTGCGACCGGATCATCGCGACTGCGGTGGACCGGCTCGGCGGCATCGACATCCTGGTGAACAACGCCGCCTACCAGATGGCACAGTCGGGCGGGATCGTCGACATCAGCACCGACCAGTTCGACCGGGTCATGAAGACCAACCTGTACGCGATGTTCTGGCTGTGCAAGAAGGCGATCCCGCACCTGCGTCCCGGAGCGACGATCATCAACACCTCGTCCGTCCAGGCCGTCAGCCCCTCGCCGGAGCTGCTGGACTACGCCACCAGCAAGGCCGGCATCCACAACTTCACCAAGGCTCTGGCTCACGATCTCGCCGAGAAGGGCATCCGCGTCAACGCGGTGGCGCCCGGACCGATCTGGACTCCGCTCATCCCGGCCACCATGCCGGTGGAGCGCGCCGAGGCGCACGGGGAGAGCGCTCCGCTCGGCCGGGCCGGTCAACCGGCCGAGGTCGCGCCGGCGTACGTGTTCCTCGCCTCCCAGGAGTCGAGCTACATCACGGCCGAGATGATCGCCGTCACCGGGGGCCTGCCGGTCACCTGAGCGGTCCGAGCACGTGCCTGCTCGGTCTATCGTCGGTGCGATGGAGGTTCCCGAGCGGCGACGAGCCGTCGCGGCCACCCTGCGCACCGTGCGGTCGCAGGGCCTGGCCGCCGACGAGGCGCTGCTGCTGAGCAACTCGAACAAGATCATCCTGCGGGTGCGACCGAGCGACGTGGTGGCGCGGGTGGCCCCCGTCGGGCAGATGGACGGCCGGTTCGAGCTCGAGCTGGCCGGTCGCCTGGCTGAGGCCGGCTGTCCCGTGCTGGCGCCTGAGCCTCGCCTGGAGCCACTGGTGCACCAGGAGGGCGGGTTCGCGATCACCCTGTGGGCGTACGTCCCACCGTCGGCCGCGCGGACCTCGCCGGAGGACTACGCCCGGGCCCTCGAGGAGCTGCACCGGTGCCTGCGAACCCTCGACCTGGCCGCGCCGCTGGCCAGGGATCGAGTCGCCTCGGCCCACCGCCTGGTCAGCGACCCCGACCTCTCCCCGGCGCTCGGGGGTGCGGATCGCGCGCTGCTGGTCAGGACGCTCACCGACCTGGGTGGTGTGCTCGACCAGGCCGACCATCAGCTCCTGCACGGAGAACCGCACCCGGGGAACCTGCTCGCCACCCCCGACGGCCCCCTGTTCGTCGACCTGGAGACGTGCTGCCGGGGTCCGGTCGAGTTCGACCTCGCGCACGCTCCGCCCGACGTCGCCGCCCGCTGTCACGGCGTCGACCGTCTCCTGCTGCGGCAGTGCCAGATCCTCGTGCTGGCCATGATCACCGCCTGGCGCTGGGACCGCGACGACCAGTTCCCGAACGGCATCGAGCTGGCCGGTCTGTGGACCGAGCAGCTGCGGGCGGCGCTGCAGGGGTCGGAGGACGTCGCGCCCCGCGCGCTGGGGGACTGATCCGGACCCGCGCCCGGAGGCCGCCGGCTGAGGATCTCGTCGCCGGCGGCACGCGCCGTTCCGGTCGCAGCTCAGGCGGGGTCGGCGCCCCGCCGGCAGCCTCAAACCCGCGTATGGCCGTCGACCGTGCGACGCCCCCCTCGGACGCTCACCTTCCTGCGTCCTCTTCTGCCGCGTCGACGGCCACACGCTCGCCCCGAGACCGGGATCAGCGTCTCGGCATCCTCCCGGGGTCCGCTCAGTACCCGAGAATCAGCGGATCAAACAGGCAGGCGTCCGGTCACCGAGGCGTGCCGGTCGAGGAAGGCGGCGACATCGGCCAGCTCCTCGGGAGACACCTGGTGCCCCAGGCCGGCGTAGATGCGGCTGGTCACCGTCGTGTGCACCTCCAGCCAGCGGTCGCTCAGGTCGCTGAGGAGCGCGGGGACCAGGGTGTCGCGGTCGCCCCGACCGGAGAACACCGGCGGCCGTACGCGGACGAGCTCCTGGTCGCCGGGGGCGGGGAGCGGGCTCAGGAAGCCGGACAGCAGGACGGCGTACGCGAGAGCCCTCGGTCGGACCCGGAGGCACTGGGCGGCGATGGCGGCTCCCTGGGAGAAGCCGAGTACGCCGACCGAGCGGTAGCCGAGCTGCCGGTCCAGCCACGCCAGCACGGCCGCGACGGCCGACTCGATCTGGTCGAAGCCGAACGTGGAGTCCAGCGCGAACCAGCCGAAGCCGCCACGAGCCCTCAGGGGGCCACGCAAGGAGGCCAGGACGAGGTCCGGAGGCAGCCGGTGGCGGAGGTCGAAGCCGACGCTCTCGTCCAGACCGTGCCCGTGGAGGAGCACCAGCAGCGGGCGACCGGCGCGCTCACCGGGCGGCGCCGACCACAGCACCCGCTCGTCGTCGATCTGCATGCTCAGGCGACGCTCGAGAGGTCGATGTCGAGGATCTGGCGGATGTGGGCGAGGGTCTTGGTCAGCAGCCGGGACACCTGCATCTGGCTGGTGCCGAGCAGCTGTGAGATGTCGCTCTGCGACCGGTTCTCCCAGAAGCGCAGGTGGAGCAGGCGCCGCTCGGCGTCATCCAGGCAGGCCCACGCCTGGGCCACCAGGATCCGGGCCTCGGAGCGCTCGAACTCGGGGTCGTCCATCGAGGCCGACGCCTCGATCGAGGGCGCCGCGTCGATCGACACGCTCCGGTAGCCCTGCGAGGCCACGCGTGCCTCCCGGATGTCGGTCACCGACGCCCCGAGGCTGCCGGCCAGGTCCCGGTCGGTCGGTTCGTTGCGCCCGCCCTGCGCGACCTCCGACCAGTGCTTGGTGATCTGCAGGGCGAGCTGCTGGGTCGAGCGACCCGGTCGCACGCTCCAGCCGTGATCGCGGAAGTGGCGCTTGACCACACCGTTGATGGTGGGACTGGCGAAGGCGGCGAACGCCCCTTGGGCGGGGTCGTAGCGGCCGGCGGCCTCGACCAGGCCACACCGGGCGACCTGGCGGAGGTCGTCGTCGTCCTCACCGCGGCCGCGGAAGCGGCGGGCGATGGCGTCGGCCAACCAGAGGTGGTCGAGCACCAGCGCGGAGTCGGCGAGGGTCGAGGGGAGGGGGGAGGTGGGCACAGGCGCATCCTTCGAGAGTCCGGAGGAGGTGCGCACATGTCTTGACCCACCTGCAGCGGGCCCCGAGATCCGGGGTCCGACGCTGTTTACAACGTAAGCCCCCGGGGTCCGGAAGGCAAGGGCCGGGGCGGGCAGCTCGTCGGCGAGGCGTCCGACGGAGACCGCGGACCCGGGGTGGCTGACCTCGCCGGACCGGCATTGCTACCTTGCGCCTGGGAGGCTGACATGACGGACGGCGGCAGGTCGGAGCCGACGATCTACGACGTGGCGCGGGCCGCGGGCGTGGCCTCGTCGACAGTTTCCCGGGCGCTGTCCAAACCGGGCCGGGTGAGCTTCCGCACCGCCGAGCACGTGCGCCGGGTGGCCGACGAGCTGGGCTACCGGTCGGGGCGGATGGAGCGACCCCTGTCGACCCGGGGCACCGGCGTGCTCGCCGTGATCGTGGCCGACATCGCCAACCCGGTGTTCGTCGGCATGATCCGGGGGGCCGAGCGGGAAGCCGCGCAGCACGGCCTGACGCTGGCCATCGTGGAGACGCAGGAGTCGCAGGAGGGAGAGGAGCGGGCGATCTCCCGGCTGGAGGCGACCGTCGACGGCTTCATCCTCGCCTCGTCGCGGCTGTCGGACCAGACGATCCGTGCCCTGGCCAAGCGGAAGTCGGTCGTGGTGCTGAACCGCACGGTGGGCGAAGTCGCCTCGGTGGCCAGCGACAACGTCCGGGCGACCAAGAAGGCCACCGAGCACCTGATCGAGCTCCGGCACTCCTCGATCTGCTACCTGGCCGGCCCGGAGGCGTCGTTCGCCAACGGGATGCGCTGGCGTGGCCTCAAGGAAGCCGGCCACGAGCTCGATCTCCAGGTGCGGCGGATCGGTCCGTTCCTGCCGACGCTGCGAGGCGGTGGCGACGCGGCCGAGCGGTGGCGGCAGCGACCGACCACCGCGGTGATCGCCTACAACGACCTGATGGCGCTCGGGTTCATGCAGGCCGTCGCGGCGAGCGGACGACGGGTGCCGGGCGACGTGAGCGTGATCGGTTTCGACAACATCGTGGACGCCGGACTCGTCGAGCCGGGACTGACCACCATCGCCGCTCCGCTGGTGAGTCTCGGTTCGACGGCCGTGGCTCACCTCGCCTCCCGTCGGCGGGTGGATGCCGACACCCGCGAGCCGGTGCTGCTCCCCGCGCGGCTGGTGGTGCGGGGCTCGACCGGCCCCCGGCCCCCGTAGCCCCAGGCGCCGCCGTCGGGGCAACTTGGCAACAGGTGGCAAGTGTTGGTCGGGGGGGCCGGCCAGGGCGTTGACTGCGGGTACCGGCCGACGACGGCCGGGAACAAGACCGAGGAGTGTCGATGCCGAATCCGGCTGCTGTGAAGGATCTCCGCTCGATGGAGCGGTTGCCGTTCAAGACGGTCGCCGGGTACGGGGCCGGCGACTTCGCCTGCAACCTGGCGTTCAGCCTGAGCACGGCGTTCCTGCTCTACTACTACACCGACGTGGCCGGCATCTCCGCCGCCGCCGTCGGCACCATGTTCCTGGTGGTGCGCCTGTGGGACGCGTTCGCCGACCTGTTCGCCGGTCGCATGGTCGACCGCACCATGACCCGCTGGGGCAAGTTCCGGCCGTTCATCATGTTCGGCGCGGTCCCGCTGCTGTTCATGAGCTACCTGGTCTTCCACGTGCCCACCAGCTTCGACTCCGGCCTGAAGCTGATCTACGCCTACGCCACGTACGCGATCCTGGGCTTGGTCTACTCCCTGGTCAACATCCCCTACGGCTCGTTGGCCTCCGCGATCACCCAGTCGGTGCACGAGCGGGCCAAGCTGGTCGCTGCGCGGGCCTTCGGGGCCGGCATCGGCGGCGTGATCCTGACCTTCGTGGTCGGCCACTTCATCAGCGAGCTGCGCGGCCAGAAGGCGCTCATCCAAGGTCCCGAGGACCTGGTCGTCTACCAGGCCGCCGTCCAGAGCGTCTTCACCAAGGTCACGCTGGCCTTCATCGTCATCGGGTCCCTCGCGTTCTTCTTCACCGCCTGGGCCTGCCGCGAGGCGGTCGTCCGCACCCAGCCGCGGATTAGCGTCAAGGAGACCGTCAACACCCTGCGGTCGAACAAGCCGCTGGCCTACCTGTGCGGCTCCAGCTTCTTCTACCTGATCGGCGTCTTCGCCGTCGGCGGGTCCACCGCCTTCTACGCCCAGTACGTCCTCGGCAACATCGGTCTGATCGGCATCATCACCCTGGTCAACACCGGCATCACCTTGCTGATCACCCCGCTCATCCCGACGATCATCGACCGGTTCGGCAAGAAGAACGTCTTCCAGTACTGCGGCATCTTCACCGTGGTCGGCGGTGTCGGCCTGTTCCTCGCCCCGGCCAACATGTTCTGGCTCGTCCTGCTGACGCTGGCGATCAAGGGCATCGGCGCCAGCCTGATCAACACGGTGATGTTCGGTCTGGAGGCCGACACCGTCGAGTACGGCGAGTGGAAGACCGGCAAGCGCAGCGAGGGTGCCACCTACGCGCTGTTCTCCTTCACCCGCAAGGTCACCCAGTCCATCGGCGGTGCGGTCGGGGCGTGGGCGTTGGCCATCGGCGGCTACATCGCCGCCAGCGCGGTCAACCCCAGCCCGGTCCAGCCGGAGAGCGCGATCATCGCGATCAAGGCCACCATCGGCCTGGTGCCCGCCGCCGCCGCCCTCATCGCGATGCTGATCTTCGTGAGGTACCCGTTGACCGATGCCCGGTTCAAGGAGATCCGCAACGAGACCGAAGCCCGCAAGCTCGCCCTCCTGGACGAACACCATGAGGATCCGGCGGACTTCATCACCCCCGACCACCGAGCCTGACCCCGGCTCCCGCTGACGTCCTGTCCCGCCGCGTGCTCTCGACCATCCGAACCCCACAGGAGTGACCATGCCCCGCATCGGTGTCCAGCTGATGATGCTGAAGAACCAGGTCGAGGAGACCGGACCGTACGAGGTGCTGCGTCGCCTCGACGAGATCGGCTTCGCCGCTGTCGAGGTGTCCCAGATCCCCATGACCACGGAGAACCTGGCGGAGATGCGTCGGGCCAAGGACGAGCTCGGCACCGACTACGCCGCCCTGTCCGCCGGTCTCGAGGCCGGGCCGAACGACTCGCTGGTGGAGGACTACACCAAGATCGTGGCCGACGCCCGTGCGCTGGGCGCCACGCGGCTGAGGATCGGGATGATGCCGTTCGCGGCGATGTCGTCCCACGACGCGCTGCTCGCCTTCTGCCGCCAGGCCGAGGAGATCTCGGTCCGGCTGGCCGAGGACGGGCTCACCTTGTACTACCACAACCACCACCTGGAGTTCGCCCGCCGGGGCGGCCGTTCGATCCTGGACACCATCCGGGCCGAGGCACCGACCATGCGGTTGGAGGTCGACGTCCACTGGGTGCAGCGCGGCGGCAAGGACCCGGTGCGCACCCTGGCCAAGTACGCCGGTCTGGTCGACCTGGTGCACCTCAAGGACTACCGGATCGGCGACCTCCCACCGACCGCCTTCACCGCCCTGCAGTCCGGCGACTACGCCGGGTTCATGCAGGCCTTCACCGGCGTGGTGCAGTTCGGCGAGGTGGGCGAGGGCAACCTGGAGTGGACCGAGATCATCGACCAGGCCATCGCCTCCGGCGCGCAGTACCTGTTGATCGAGCAGGACGACCAGTACGGCCGGGACCCGTTCGACTGCCTGCGGACGTCGCGGGCGAACCTGCTGGACCTCGGCTACGCCGACCTCTTCTGACCCCGGCACGCCGACCTCCTCCGACCCGGCCACGCCGACCCCCTCCGACCCGAAGGAACACTCATGTCCTCTCTTCCCGTGACCGGCAAAGTCCGCCTCGGCATCATCGGCTACGGCGCCCAGGGCTCCATGTACGCGACGTTCATCGCCGACGGCCTGGTGCCGAACATGGTGATCGGTGCGGTGGCCGACACCGACCCCGCCAAGCGGGAGCAGGCTGCCGACCAGCACGGCGTGCCGGTGTACCCCGACTACCCGTCGCTGCTGGCCGGCGGCGACGTGGACGCGGTGATCACCACGGTGCCGCACTACCTCCACCCGGAGATCGGCATCGCCGCGCTGAAGGCCGGTGTCCACGCCCTGGTCGAGAAACCGGCCGGTGTCTACACCCGTCAGGTCGCCGAGCTCAACGCGTACGCTGCCCAGCGCCCGGAGCTGACCTTCGGGATCATGTTCAACCAGCGCAACAACCCGCTCTACCGCCGGATCAAGGAGATCGTGGACGCCGGCGAGATCGGCGCCATCCGCCGGACGAGCTGGATCATCACCACCTGGTGGCGGCCGCAGGGTTACTACGACCAGTCCGCCTGGCGCGCCACCTGGGGCGGCGAGGGCGGTGGGGTGCTGGTCAACCAGGCACCGCACCAGCTCGACCTGTGGCAGTGGATCTGCGGCATCCCCCAGTCGGTGTACGCCAAGGTCGCGTACGGCTTCCGGCGCGACATCGCCGTGGAGGACGAGGTCACGGCCGTGGTCGACTACGGCAACGGCGCCACCGGCACCTTCGTCACCGCCGTCCACGACCTGGTCGGCACCGACCGGTTCGAGATCCTCGGCGACAAGGGCAAGATCGTCGTCGACGGCTCGAAGACCGCCACCGTCACCCGGCTGGTGCGCGACGAGCGGGAGCTGTCGGACTCGATGGGCATGGACGACGTCCGGAAGCTGTTCATGGGTCAGCTCGACCCGACCACGATGTACAGCCAGGAGACGATCGAGTTCGATTCCGCCTGGGGTACGCAGCACTCCGGCGTGCTGGAGAACTTCGCCGCCAACATCCTCGACGGCACCCCGCTGCTGGCCCCCGGATCGGACGGCATCAACGGTGTCCGCCTGGCCAACGCCATCCACCTGTCCAGCTGGACCGGCGAGGAGGTCGCCCTCGATCTCGACGAGGACCGCTACCTCTCCGAGCTGAACGACCGCATCCGCGCCGAGGGCACGTTCCCCGAGCGCTGAGCACCGATCTCCCCCGACCGCCGCCCGATCCGAAGGAAGCAGGACCGTCCCATGGTGACCCAGCTCGACATCGCCGTCCGCGTGAAGCCCGTCGTCGAGGCCGACGGCCTCGCGTTCCGTGACCTGAACGCCAACGGGGTGCTCGACCCGTACGAGGACTGGCGGCTGACCCCCGCCGAGCGGGCCGCGGACCTGGTGCAGCGGATGTCGCCGGAGGAGAAGATCGGGCTGATGGTGATCAACTCGCGATCGATGGGGATCTCCCAGCCGGACCCCGAGCTCACCAGCCACGACGGAGCGCTCGACGAGCAGCACCACAAGATCAAGAACGACCCGCACAACACCGCCGGGCTGCCCTACGAGGGCACCACCGACCAGATCACCAACCTGCACCTGCGGCACTTCATCATGCGCGAGACCCCGGCGGGGTCGACCATCGCCACCTGGGTGAACGCGATGAACGAGGTCGCGGAGGGCACCCGGCTGGGGATCCCGGTGATCGTGGCGGCCAACTCCAAGAACGAGCTCGGTGGCTTCAAGATGGGGGCCACGCCGGCCGACCGCGACTTCACCCAGTGGCCCGGGACCCTGGGGCTGGCCGCGACCGGGGACGTCGAGCTGATCGCCGACTTCGCCGCGAAGTCACGCACCGAGTGGGCGGCCGCCGGCCTGCGCAAGGGTTACATGTACATGGCCGACACCGTCACCGACCCGCGCTGGTTCCGCGGCAACGGCACCTTCGGCGAGGACCCGGCCTTCAACGCCCGGGCGATCGGCGCCGTCGTGCGCGGCTTCCAGGGTGAGCACGGGCTGGCCCGGGACGGGGTGGCCATGACCACCAAGCACTTCCCGGGCGGCGGAGCCCGGGAGAACGGCTTCGACCCGCACTACGCCGAGGGCAAGTTCAACGTCTACCCGACACCGGGCTCCCTGGAGGCCTACCACCTGCCGCCGTTCCAGGCGGCCATCGACGCGGGCACGTCCAGCGTGATGCCGTACTACGCGATCCCGTCGGCGGAGAAGTCGGCGATGCCGCAACCACCGCTGGACGACTTCGAGGACGTCGGGTTCGCCTTCAACAAGCCGATCCTGGACCTGCTGCGGTCGATGGGGCACCGCGGCTACGTCAACTCCGACTCGGGCATCCTGTCCAAGATGGCCTGGGGGGTGGAGGAGCTGAGCGTCCCGGAGCGGGTGGGCAAGGCCGTGATGGCCGGCACCGACATCATCGCCGACACCAACGACGTCGGGTCGATCCGGACCGCCTACCTGCAGGGGCTGATCACCACCGAGCGCCTGGACGACGCGGCCCGACGGCTGACGGAGGAGATGTTCGCCCTCGGCCTGTTCGACAACCCGTACGTCGACCCCGACCACGCCGACGAGGTGATCGCCGGCGCCGAGCTGCTCGCCGCCGCCGACGAGGCCCACCGCCGGTCGGTCGTGCTGATGAAGAACCACGCCGCCACCCTGCCGCTCACCGCCGACCGGCTGTCCGGGCGCACGGTCTACGTCGAGGCCTTCGAGGCGGACCTGCGGGTGGCCAAGCTCGATGGTCTGCGCCAACGGCTCGCCGCGGCGCACCCCGGCCTCCGGTTCACCACGGACCCGCGGCACGCCGACGTCGCCGTCCTCTTCGTCAACCCGTCGACCGGCAGCTACTTCCACTCCACCGGTCTGCTCGATCTGGCTGTTCACGAGGCGACCAACATCGCGCTGGCCAAGATCATCGACATCCGCTCCGTGGTCGAGGAGGTGGTGATCGGGCTGAACGTGACGATGCCCTGGTTGCTGGGGACGCTGGAGCCGCTGGCCGACGCCGTGGTGGCGGGTTTCGACACCAGGACCGAGACGGTCTTCGAGGCGATCGTCGGCGGGTTCGCCCCGACCGGTCGCCTGCCGCTCACCTTCCCGATCGACGACGCGGCCATCGCCGTCGACGAGCACGGCCACTGCGCGTCACCCAACGACGTGCCCGGCTACGACAAGGAGCGCTACATGGACGGGCGGCCGTACGTCTACACCGACGCCGACGGCAACCGGTACCGGCTCGGCCACGGGCTCACGTTCGACTGAGGTCGGTCAGAGCCCGGGTGGGGGGACGGTCAGCTCCTCGCGGGCCGGTCGCTGCGCCACCGCGGCGACCAGATCCGTCCGCGCCTCCTCCTCGGACAGCTGCCCGGCCACGACCAGCTCGGCGAGCGCTCCGGCGTCCAGCCGGCGCCCGAGCCGGTGACGGACGGCCATCACGAACGGACCGCTCATGTCGTCGACCACGCCCAGCGACCGGGCGACGCCGACGGTCGACACGGCGGCGGCCCGGACCGCACGGAGGTCGGCGGGGTCGTCGGCGAAGCGCGTCGGAGGTACCGCCGACAGCGCTGGGTGCTGGGCGGCCAGCGGCAGGATCTCCGTCACGTACGCGTCGGTGTCGACGGTGAACAGCTGCAGCCGGAGGTCCGTCGCGCCGAAGTCGGTCAGCAGCGGTCGGACCCGGTCGGCCACCCCGTGGTCGCCCGACGACCCGCTCGGTGTCCGGGGCGAGAACCCGGCCGGCGGGAACAGGCTCATCACCAGTCCGTCCTCGGCGGCCATCCGCCCCGACTCCCACAGCAGGTGGCCCTCCAGGGCGAGCGCCTCGTCCGGCAGGAGCTCCGCCGACCGGGCCAGCCGGTAGAGCCCGACGGCATCGTCGTGGGGCAGCCGGCGGATCGCCACGTCGCTGACGTGGTGCTCCGACGCCAGTGCGCCGCGGTCGAGGAAGTAGCGACGGCGCTCCCGCAGCGCGGTCAGGTACCCGTCGAGGTCGTCGGTGCCGGTGCCGGTCACCTCGGCCAGCAGGTCCGCGTCGGTGCGCCAGCCGCGCCGACCCGGGTCGAGGAACCGATCGGGGCTGAAGGTCGGGACCACCCGGCCGGCCAGGGCCGGGTCCTCGGCCAGCTGCTCATGGGCCCGGAGCCTGTCGGTCGGGTCGTCGCTGGTCGCGAACCGACGGAGATCGGCCGCGGCCACCAGTCGCCGGGGGTACAGCGGCTCGGCGGCCAGTCGCGCCGCCAGCTCGTCGTAGACCGTGGCCGGGTCACGGTCCGCCCGCAGCGGCGGCAGACCCGCCAGGCGTACGGTCTCGTCGCCGTCGGCCCGCATCCAGGGCTGGGCCAAGGTCACCACCAGATGCCGCCACAGCAGGACGAAAGCCTGCCGGGACGCGTGCTCCGCACGCCAGCCGTCGGTCACTGCGAACTCGGTCCGGATGCCACTTCCCCGCAGCAGTGCCTGAATGCCCTGGTCGTGGGAGATCAGCAGGTTCATCGGGTCGGTGATCGGCAGGTCCTCGGCCAGGTAGCGGGCGGGGAGCCCGTTGTGCACCGAGACCAGAGGTGCAGCGGCTACGGACTCGTAGAGCTCCACCGCCAGCGCCCGGACCCGCGGCTCGACCGGCCAGACCGGGTCGACGTCGGTCGCAGCGCTGCTGGTCATGGCGACAGCGTAAGTCAGGCGGCGTCGGCCGGGGCGGCGGTGCTGTCGTGGGCGGCGAGGCGCCCCGTACCACCCCTGAGGGTGTGGCGGCGGCTTCGGCGCGGCCCCTACAGTCGGTCCAGGGGGAGCTCCGATGGTGAGTCGTGGGTCTACGACCACCTTCGGCGGGCCCGTCGTCGTCCAACGAAGCTCGTAAGTCCGCGCGGCTGACGCTCAGCGTCGATCGACACCGACCAAGGGGCCGAGCTACCCGTTCACGGTGACGCGCACGCCGGTCGTCGGATGCTGGTCGGGTCGTCGGTGACGGGGGTGCTGTGTTCCCGGCGGCCCGCCCCGGCGATCGACCCGGTGGTCCGATCGACCTCGGTCAGAGCACGGCCGACTCGTTGATCTTGAGGATCCCGTCGGACCTCACCAGCCGGAACGAGCGCTGCTCGGTCGACCGCCGGTTGCCGCTCTTGGCCACGTACGTGATGGTGGCCTGGACCCGGTCGGGAGCGGTGGCCCGCACGTCGCTCGCCGTGACGGTGTCCATGTCCTTCCAGAACTCCTCGTAGCTCTCCCGGCCGCCGGTCTGCCGCTGGTACGCGCTGGTCAGCCGCTCCCACCCTGCGTCGGTGTCGTCGGGCAGCAGGGCGTAGTAGTCCGAGACCGCCTGGGCCAGCTGCTCCGTCGACGGTGCGCCGGTGGCGGCCGGCGACGAGGACGGCTCGCTCCCGGTCGCGGACACCGCTGGACTCGAGCCGCCCGCCGTGGGATCCGAGCCCACGCTCGGCGGGTTCAGGATGGGCCAGAGCAGCGCCGAGCTGACCGCGGCGACGAGCAGGGCGAGCACCACGATCGCCACGACGAGTCCACGGCGGCTGCGACGGGCGGGCGCCGCTGTGGAGCGGGAGGCGGGGGTCGAGGTCCCGACCTGCGCGGACGGGACCGCCGAAGGAGCGGTCGTCCGGATCTCGGGCGGAGCCGCGGCGGCACGAGTCGGGGGCGTGGCCGGACGGCTCGGCTCGGCTCGGGCGGCACCCCAGGTCGACGCCGGTGGCTCGGAGGGTGGCCGCGGCGGGTCCGCCTCGCCGCCCTTCGTCAGCTCGCGGGTGGCGGGGGAGTCCGAGGACGTCGGTGCCGCGGGGAGCGTCCTGGTCGGCGACGGGATCGCCTCCGTCGGCAGGGTTCCCGCCACGGGGCGCGGGGACGGCAGCGGGTCGGCCGGGGAGGGGGCGGCCAAGAAGGGGGCGGGGCCGCCCGCGGCCAGGGCGGACAGCCGGGCCGAGGCCTCCGCCATCGTCGGGCGGTCCCCGGGCTCCAGACTCATCATCGACAGCAGCAGGGGCTCCAGGGCGCCCGCCCGCTGAGGCGGACGCAGCTCGCCGGCCGTCACCCGGTAGAGCACGGCGATGGCGTTGCCCTCGTTGCCGAAGGGCGGTTCGCCCTCCACGGCCGCGTAGAGGGTGGCGCCGAGCGAGTGCACGTCGGAGGCGGAGGTCGACTCCTCGCCGCGGGCCGTCTCCGGCGCCAGGTAGGCGGGCGTGCCGGTGATCATGCCGGTCATGGTCAAGGTGGCGTCGCCGAAGGACCGGGAGATGCCGAAGTCGCAGATGCGGGCGGTGCCGTCGTCGCCGATCAGCACGTTGCCCGGTTTGACGTCACGGTGGACGATGCCGAGGGCGTGCGCGGCCGCCAGGGCCGAGGCGACCTGGGAGCCGACCCGGGCGGCTTCGGCGGGGGCGAGCGTCCCCAGTCCCCGCATCACCTCGGTGAGCGGCACCGAAGGCACCAGCTCCATCACGATGCACGGCTGCCCGTCGTGCTCGACCACGTCGAAGACGGCCACCGCGTACGGGTGCTGCAGGCTCGCGTTGATCCGCGCCTCGCGCATGGCGCGCTGGGCGATCAGCTCGGTCTCGGCCTCGGTCAGGCCGTGCTGGGTGCGCAGCTGCTTGACCGCCACCGGCCGGTCGAGTCGCTCGTCGCGCGCCTCCCACACCACGCCCATGCCGCCGGCGCCGAGCTGGCGGACCAGACGGTAACGGTCGGCGATGAGAGTCCCCGGCGCTGCCATCGGACCCTCACTTCCCGATCGTCGTCCTGCGGCCAGGTCCGAGCGTACTCACGCCGGCGGGATGGCGCTGGCCCCCTCGCGGTCCCGGGTGGTGAGCGGGGGAGCCCCCACGCCGCAGTGCAGCCGGCTGGCCACACCCGGCGTCTCGACCGGCCGCCGGTCGGGTGCGGTGTCCCCACCGGCGAGCGGGGCTCGGATGGCCAGGCAGGAGATGATGCCGCCGACGACGAAGAGCACAGCGCAGACGATCATCGCGCGCCCGAAGCCCGCGTCGAAGGTGCCGGGATCGGCGTAGTCGTCGCCGGTCAGCCCGACCAGCACCGGGAGGGCGGCCACGGCGAGCAGTCCACCGGCCCGGGCCACCGCGTTGTTGACCCCGCTCGCGATGCCGGCGTGCCGGTCCTCCACCGCTGCCAGCACCGTCGCCGTCAGCGGGGCCACGGTCAGGGCGAGACCAAGGCCGATGACCGCCACCGCCGGCAGCACGTCGGTCGCGTACGAGGCGTCCGGCCCGACCCGCTGCAGCAGCACCGCACCGACCCCGGCCAGCAACGGTCCGATGGTCATCGGCCAGCGGGGTCCGATCCGCTCGGCCAGCTGACCGGCCGAGCCGGACAGCAGCAGCATGATGATCGTGATGGGCAGCAGGGCCGACCCCGCCGCCAGTGCGTCGAAGCCGGCCACGACCTGGAGCTGCACCACCAGCAGGAAGAACAGGGCCCCGAGCCCGGCGTACACCACCAGCGTGACCAGGTTCGCGGCGCTGAACTGCCGCGACGCGAAGACGTCCATCGGCAGCATCGGCGTACGACCACGCCGCTCGACGGCGACGAAGGCCCCCAGGGCGGTGACACCCAGCAGCCCGACCATGATCACCGACGGCCGCCAGCCGTCGCCCGCGCCGATCAGCGCGTAGGTCAGCCCAGCCAGCCCGGCCGCCGCGAGGGCCGCCCCGGCGAGGTCGAAGCTGCGCGGCGCCTGTGGGTCCGACGTCTCCGGCACGTGCTGCAGCGTCACCAGCAGCACCACGACGGCCAGCGGCAGGTTGATCAGGAACGCCCAGCGCCAGCCGATCGTCTGCACCATCCAGCCGCCGAGCAGCGGGCCGATCGCGGTGGCCACGCCGGACAGCGCCGACCAGGTCCCGATGGCGCGCGCCCGGTCCGTGCGGACGAAGGTGGCCGAGATGATGGCCAGGCTGCCCGGCACCAGCAGGGCCCCGCCCACGCCCTGCAGGATCCGGGCGGCGATCAGCCAGCCGATGCCGGGCGCCAGGCCGCAGAGCAGCGACCCGAGGGCGAACCAGACGACGCCGACGGTGAAGACCCGACGCCGACCGAACCGGTCACCGAGCGAGCCGCCGAGCAGCACCAGGGCGGCCAGCGACAAGGTGTAGCCGTTGACCACCCACTGGAGCTGGCCCAGGCTGGCCCCCAGGTCGCTGCCGAGGGCCGGCAGCGCCACGTTCACCACTGTCGAGTCCAGCAGCGAGATGCCCGAACCCAGCACGGTGGCGAGCAGGATCCAGCGGCCCTGGGCACTGGCGCGACTGATGCTGGGAACGAGCGGAGCGGGCCCGGTGGTCACCGGCTCACCGTAGCCCGCCGGGGCCTACCGGTCGCGCCAGCTGTGGCTCGGCGTCCAGCCGAACAGGGTGCTCATCTTGGTGCAGTCGAAGGCGGAGCGAGGGTCGGTGTAGTCGTCGGCGAACCGGTCGTAGCCGTCGTAGTGCTCCGCCATCAGCTCACGGAGCCCGCGCTTCGCCCGGGTGTCGGCGGCAGCGATCAGACAGACCTCGTGACCGGTGCTGGTTCCCTCGAGGGCGGCCCGGTAGGCGGTGCCCACGTCGCGGGCGTCGATGTAGCTCCAGAAGTTGCCCTTGCTCAGCGACGGGTCGTCCCACTCGGCCTCGAACCGTCCGTACGTGTCAGGCGGGATGACGTTGTTGATCCGCAACCCGACCCAGGCGGTGTCGGGGTAGCGGACGGCCAGGGAGTCCGCGATGACCTCGCTGAGGTACTTGCTGAGCGCGTACGCGTTGGGCGACGGGCGCCGCTCGGACTCGTCGAAGGGGATCCGGTCGGGCACGGTGCCGTCGGTCAGCAGTCCGGTGGCCATCTCGCTCGAGGCGTAGACCACGCGGGCCACGCCGAGGTCTCCGGCCGCCTGCAGGATGTTGTGAGCGGACAGCACGTTGTTGTCGAACACGTCGATCTGCGCCTGGCCGCCGGGTGCGGGATTGGCGGCGAGGTGGCAGATCCCCTCGGGACGGAACTGGAACAGGGCGTCGTAGACCTTGCCGGCGTCGGTGAGATCGACGCGACAGAACTCGCCGGGCAGCTGGAGATCCGGTCGGTCCGCCAGGTCGAAGTCGACCACTTCGTGCCCGGCCTCGGCCAGGTTGCGGACGACCCACTGACCGGCCCGGCCGGTCCCTCCGGTCACGACGACGCGCATCTCTTCCTCTTTCTCCTCGGGTTGCCGGTCGACTGCTCGGTCGATCTGCCGGTGTCCACCCGCCACACCCGTACGAGAGCGGGCGGCGGGCCGACCTTACGTTGCCCCGTCGAGGAAGGGCCAAACACCGATCGGACGGTGGAGTGCAGCACCATAAAACTAGCAATGTGTTTCTAGTAATACTCTGCTAGTATTCTGGTGTGGCGAGCTGGAGATCCTTCACCTCCGGCGAGTGACACGCCATCTGCGGATCGCTGCGACCGCACCGCCCGTCGTGGGAAGCCGCGGCCATCGAACACCTCACCGTCTCCGGCACCCGAGCACCGGACACTCAGGAGTCACCGTGCCCACCGCCCATGATCGAGTCCCGGTCGAGTCGCCGTCGCCGCGGGCCGGGGAACCGGCGAGCGGACAGCCGCCGGTCGGTCCGTCGGCCGGGTCGACGCTGTCGCGCCGTCGGGTGGTCCGTGTGCTCGGCACTGTCGGCGCCGCCGTGCTGGTCGGCGTCGGGGGCTATCGGGTCTTCGACACGGCCGCCGTGAACCCCGGGCACGGACAGGCGTACGAGCCGTGGCGGCACTGGCGGGACGACGCCGGCCCGATGGGCGCGGTGGCCGCCGCCCTCCTCGCGGCGAACCCGCACAACACCCAACCCTGGCTGTTCCGGGTCAACGCCACCGCGATCGATGTCGATGTCGACCCGGGCCGCCACATCGGCAGTGTCGACCCCTACCGTCGCGAGCAGCATGTCGGGTTGGGGTGCGCCTTGGAGAACCTCGCCCTGGCCTGTCGGGCGCGAGGTCTCCGGCCCGACATCGCCGTGCTCCCCGACGGGCCCGACGCTCGGCGGGTCGCCCATGTCGACCTCACCCCTGCGCCGGCGCAGCAGGACGACCGCTACGAGGCGATCGGGCACCGGCACACCAACCGAGGGCCCTACCGAGCGCTGGCCATCCCCGCCGAGGCGCTCGCCGAGCTGGTCGACACCGCTGGCCTGCCGGGGATCAGTGTTCAGTGGATCGTCGATCCAGCCTCGATGGCTGTTCTCAGCGCGCTCCTGGTCGATGCCGCGGAAGCGGTCGTCGCCGACGAGAGCCAGTCCCGCGACGGCTTCGCCTGGTTCCGTGGCACCGATGACGCCATCCAGTCGCACCGCGACGGACTCACCCTCGACGCGCAAGGGTTGACTCCACTGACTCTCGGTCTCGCGAAGCTCTTGCCCGCGTCCACCCGAAGCTCCGGGGATGCCTTCTGGGTCGAGCAGACCCGCACCGTGCACACCGCCACTGCCGCCGCCTACGGTGTCCTGACCGCAGCCTCACCCGACGACCGGGTGACCCAGCTCGACACCGGCCGGTTGCTGCAACGGATCCATCTCACCGCCACCGCTCGCGGAATCGCCCTGCAGCACATGAACCAGATCACCGAGCGCATCGACGCAGAACGGCTCGCGGGGCAACGTGCCACCTTCAGTCCCCGATTCGCCGGCGTCCTCCCGCCCGGCGCCAAACCACTCGTCGCGTTCAGGGTCGGATACCCACTCCGAGACGCCCGACCCAGCCCCAGGCGGTCGGCCGCCACTGTCACTCAGAGGACACCTCGATGAGCTGGCCGCACCAGGACACGCGCCCGTTCAACAGTCGTCCGTCGTCGACGCTCTACCAAACGAAGGATCAGCCCATGACAACAAGCTCACGGATCGTCGTCGGGGTCGATGGCTCACCTGCCTCGGTGTCCGCCCTCAGGTGGGCGGCCCGACAGGCAGCGCTCACCGACAGCAGCCTCGAGGCCACGATCAGCTGGGAGTACCCGATGCAGTACGGCAACGAGCTGCTGTACGAAGGCATCGACTGGGTTGATCTCGCCCGCTCCACGCTCGCCACCGCCCTCGCCGAAGCCGACCCGGGCATGGAGATCAACAGCGTCGTCACCGAAGGGCACCCGGCTCAGGTTCTGATCGCTGCCTCAGCCGACGCCGACCTGCTGGTGGTGGGGTCGCGGGGACGCGGCGGCTTCGCCGGCCTGATCCTCGGATCCGTCAGCCAGTACGTCACCGCCCACGCTTCATGCCCTGTCCTGGTCGTTCGGGCACCCGACCATCCGGCCCCCGCAGCTCAGCAGGATTCGTGAGCACCGTCAGCACCTCGGCAACCCGCTCAGCCCGGCCGGGTTCGCATGCTGAGCCAGGCGCTCCCTCGATCGGCGAGGGCCCCCCAAGCACCTCCCTCTGCTCCGCCGTCCAACAAGACGGGATACCCATGACAACCTGCGGGACACACGAACTGAACCGAGGCGAGTGCCTGGACCTCCTCGGCCAGTCCAGCCTCGGCCGGCTCGCCTTCGTCGACAGTGTCGGGATCCTCCCGATCATCGTCCCGGTCAACTACGTGATGCACGAAGGCTCGGTCGTCTTTCGGGCCGGCCCCGGGGCGAAGCTGGCTGCGGCTGTCCGAGGAGCCGCTGTCGCCTTCGAAGTGGGACGTACCGACGAGACCGACCAGACCGGCTGGACTGTTCTGGTCCGCGGGATCGCCGAGGAGCTGGTCGACGCCCCTGTGCTCACCGAGCTCAGGGAACAGCACCTTCGGCCATGGGCCCCAGGCACCAAACGTCACTACGTCCGCATCGACGCCCATCTCGTGACCGGGCGCCGGATTGATCGGAACGACGCTGCCAGCCCGATGTGGGATCCGACGATGTGAGGCGCGACCCAACCGGAGGGAACCGCCCAGCTACCCGTTCCGGAGATCATCTGCCGTCCGCTGGCCCCGGGTCGATGACTGCTGATGCTGTACGTGACAGCTGATGGTGACCATGCACCAATCCGGCCCGCACTCCTGACCGGCGACCTGGGTCGGGTCCGCTGTCAGTGGCAGGCGCCTCCGTTGCGGTGGGTCCTGCTGGCTCCCGGTTCAGTAGTCATGATCACGGTGTCGTCGGTAGCGGGCCCCGGGAGCCGACGAGGCGATGGGAAGGCGTTGCACGTCGCCGCTCTCGGGGTGCCGGTTCGCGCGATTCGCCGACCATCTCTGCGGCCAGGTGATCCGGCAGGACCGAGGGGCGGTTCCGCGCGGTCGCGGTGGCTCAGGCGTACCGTGAAGCCATGATCAACGTCGACGGCAGCGCACTCGATCACGTGGAGCTGTCCGTGGAGGCCCCGTTCACCGTCGCCGACCTCAGCGAAGCCGGTGCCGCACTCCGGCAGCTGGCCGAGACGCCGGCTCTGCGCCGAGTGCTGGTCGTCGTCGAGAGCATCGGATTGCCCAAGCCCAAGGCGCTGTGGGAGGACCTGAAGCTGACGCCCTTGATCACCCACATCCGCTGGGTGGCCCTGGTCACCGACATCGAGTGGTATGCCCACCTGTCGGAACTGGCCGGTGCCTTGTGGCCGAGTCTGACGATCAAGCACTTCGAGCCCTCCGACGCCGACGCAGCGCTGGCGTGGCTCACGGCCCAGTCAGACACCTGAGCCGCATCTCGCTACCGAGGTCGGCAGCGGCTCCTTCGAGAGCAGCGGCTCCTTCGAGAGGAGCACCGCTGTTCCCACCCCGGGGTTCCGCGCCTACCAAGGTCGGCAACTGAAGGCCTCGCCTCCAACCTCCTCCTCACCCCTGCCCTCGATGCCGGGGGGGTCTGCTGCACGAGTAGGTGACATCTGATCTGTGGTGCCGGGAGGTGCCGCTGGAAGGATGTTG
>NZ_BAAAYX010000029.1:0-3835 GCF_039536605.1 Microlunatus aurantiacus | reverse complement strand
CCAGTACGCACAGGTAGCCTGACCAAGCCATCGAACCTGTCCGTCAAAACGGGGCAATCCCAACCCACTCGACGAACTCGCCGAGTTGCTGGGTGCTGGCGGTGATCGTCCGTTCAGCGATCACTCGGCCTTGCGGGTCAACAGCAGCAGCCACATGCACCTGGCTGTGCGCGTCGACTCCGATCGTGGTGACAACGTCCATGACTGTCATTCCTCGTGCACCAATGAAGTCAGTGATCGCGGACAGTCCTGCCGTTCGGGCAACACGCCGCTCTGAGGTCACGCGACCACCCGTTGAGAAGAGCCGAGGGGACTGGCCCCAACAAGGTTGGGGCCACAAGGTCTGACAGAAAGATTCCGGGTCACCCCCGGCTCTTCGTCCAGCGTCGCAGTCAGCCCTGACAGGCTTCCTGCCCAGCTCAGAGAACCACGCAGGAAGATCCCGACGACGCCGGATCCCCCGATTCAGTCGTTCGTTGGGGTTGTTCGACCAGATCTGACGCCACAGGTCTCTCAGATAGGCGGTGAACGCCAGAACCTCGGCCCGGGCCTCTTCCAGGTGCGCGGCGACCTGGGGAAGCTTGTCGGCCAGGTCGTCGGCGATCCGGTCGAACTGGGCCTGCACCGCCTCAGCGTCGGGCTGGTCGTAGACCGAGTGCAGCAACGCCTTGACCCAGCCCCAGCTGCTCTTCGGGGTGACCTGCATCAGGTTCGCCGCGTAGTGGGTGCGGCAGCGTTGCCACCCGGCGCCGGGCAGCGTCGCCCCGACTGTAGCGACCAGACCGGCATGGGCGTCCGAGGTCACCAGGCTGACCCCGGACAGGCCCCGGGCGGTCAGACCGCGGAAGAACGTCAGCCAGCCGGCATTGGACTCTCGGCTGAGCACACGTCCAGGCCGAGGATCTCCCGGTGCCCATCAGCGTTCACACCCGTGGCGAGCAAGCAGGCGACGTCGATGACCCGGCCGGCCTCACGGACCTTCATCGTGAACGCGTCCGCGGCGACGAAGGTGTAGGGGCCGGCGTCCAACGGCCGGGTCCTGAACGCCTCCTGCGCGTCAAGGTCCTTGGCCAATGATCAAGACCTGCGACTTCGACAACCGGGTGACCCCCAAGGTCTCGACCAGCTTCTCCATCCGCCGGGTCGAGACGCCGAGCAGGCAGGAGGTGGCCACGACCTAGACCAGGGCCCGTTCGGCCCGTTTTGCGGCGCTCGAGTAGCCAGTCGGGGAAAGTAAGAGCCCTCCCGCAGCTTCGGGATCGCCAGCTCGATCGTGCCAGCTCGGGTGTCCCACTCGCGGTGCCGATAGCCGTTCCGCTGGTTCACTCGGTCGGGGCTGCGGGTGCCGAACTCAGCACCGCATGCGGTGTCGGCGTCGGCACTCGTCAACGCCTGCACGAACGCGGTCAGCATCGACCGCAGCAGATCGGGATCAGCCCGCTGCAGCTGCTCGAGCACGACCGACAAGTCGTTAGGGTTGGGATCAGCGGTCATCGTGGTTTCTTCCTCACAGTCGACTTTGAGCGGTCTTCTGAAGGATCACCACGGTGGCCGTCTTCACCACCACGACACGCGGTCAGCGGGTCAGGTCGTACACCACGTTCCTGGACTCATCTGATGACACGGCGCGCGCACCAACTCGCGACGACGCAACCGCCGACCGCGGAAAAACGTCACGATTCGATCACGATACAAAACGTACTGAGACGCTCACGCTACGCTCCGCAGTACCTAGCTGCTTCGGGTACGTATCAGGTGAGGGCCCGTTCGCTCTTTGCATCAGAACGGGTTCGCATCGAGTTCCCATTCAGATAGTCATGCGGCCTGTCGGGGGCGACAGGCTCGATCTCGGGGGAGACGTGGGGATGGCACAGCGCGGACTAGTCGCGTCCTCAATCAGAGGACAGCACGGAAAAAACCAACTCAGGGTGAAGGCTCCATGGAGCGATCACGCAGGGTTCTCCGAGGCACCCTCAGACGAATCGGACACCGCAAAGGGACAATCCGCGCAGACTCATTGTCCGATAACGCCCAAGCCCGGAAGTCCGATCACTTCCAACCCCGTCAGTCCGATCACGGCTGTGAGCGATGACACCTTTGTCGGAGCTGTCCACGCAGAGCCTGCGTGGGAGCCGATCTCGATAGGCCTTCCACAACGCCACCGCCGCCGGAACTTCATCGCTTGGAGCCGACGGTATGTGCTGACATTGGCGGTGGCAGATGCCATCATCGGTGCGGCAGGAATACTGGTTCCCAGTCGCTTCAGCAATACCCTCAATGGCGAGCTCGCCTTGGTCGCGGCACTCTCAGTGCTTGGCGCGATCGCGTGGACGACGTCTATCAGCTTAGCCAGGGGTTACGTTCGCAACCGTGTGGGCCTCGGGACTGAAGAACTTCGCGCAGTGTTGCGTGCCGGAGTTGGCTTGGTTGTCGCGGGCGCATTCCCAGCTGGCCTCCTTGGGCATGAGACGCTTCTCAAGCTGGTGGTTGTCGGCGTGCCATTCGCCGTGGTGGTGAGCACCTTGATTCGTTACCTCGCGCGAAAAGGGCTCCATCGCCGGCAGCGGGCCGGTACCGACGTCCGACAAGTCGTTGTCGTCGGCACCTCCAAGGCGGTGCGCGAACTCACCGCTCGCCTCAACCGAGAGAAGCATTGCGGGATGAAGGTGGTCGGGGTTTGTCTGCCAAGTCACGAGATCGGCGACGTATGTGGCGTCGGTGTTCCCGTCCTCGGAGATCTGACCTCGGTCGCCACGATAGTCCGGCAGATCGGTTGTGACGCGATTGCCGTCACGAGTGACGACGCCACCCGGGACAACTATCTGCGGAAACTGGCTTGGTCGCTCGAGGGTGCTGGCGTCGAAATGTTCGTCGACCCGGGCCTGGTCGAAGTCGCTGGGCCACGCATGCACATTCGACCCTTGATGGGAGCTCCGCTCCTACACATCGAGGAGCCTCACTTCAGTGGATGGCGAAAGGTGATCAAGCGCAGCAGCGATTTGATGATCACCTCGCTTGGGTTGATCGCGATCTCGCCGATACTGGTCGCCATCGCCATCCTGATCAAGCTCCAAGACGGCGGCCCCGTCCTCTTCAGGCAGAAGAGAGTCGGCCAGAACGGCGATGAGTTCTGGATGTACAAGTTCCGGTCCATGGTGACAGACGCCGAAACTCGCAAGGCTGCCCTGATGGCCAAGAATGAGGGAAAGGGCGGTCTCTTCAAGCTCACCGACGATCCACGAATCACCCCCCTCGGCAGATTCCTGAGGGATTACTCGTTCGACGAGCTGCCGCAACTGTTTAATGTCTTGAATGGCTCGATGTCGCTCGTCGGACCGCGCCCGCATCTTGCCCATGAGATCGCCCAAATGCCAAGCGAGGCGACGCGACGCACGCTGGTCACACCAGGACTCACCGGACTCTGGCAGGTTAGCGGTCGCTCCGACCTCGAAGGCGACGAAGGTGTGCGGCTCGATCTCCGCTACGTCGAAAACTGGACATTCACCCTCGACATCCTCATCCTCTGGAAGACCGCATCAGCGGTGCTCGCCAAGCGGGGCGCAAGGTGACTGAAGGACTGGCCTGCGTAGCTCGCAGGCGATCTTGACATGATCCGCAAGTGTCGACGCTCGTTCAGGAGTGGACCAGGTTCGCTCGTTGAGATGTGGACCACGGTCGTTGTGGTTCAGTGTGCCTGCTCGGCTCGGACGCTGGGAAGGGTGGCGTCGTCGGTGAGGTGTTTGAGCCGGTAGCTGGCGCCTTTGAGGGTGGGTCTGCTGCACGAGTAGGTGACATCTGATCTGTGGTGCCGGGAGGTGCCGCTGGAAGGATGTTG
>NZ_BAAAYX010000028.1:0-1752 GCF_039536605.1 Microlunatus aurantiacus | reverse complement strand
ATGACCATCAACCAGGCCCAAGCCGCCTGACCGAACCTGTCACCTACTCGTGCAGCAGACCCGTTCAGTCGTCTCGTTTCCTAATGCGCCTGGGATGGTGACCATCACCTGGGCGCACAGTGGCAGCGACGCGTTCTGGTTTGTGATCGAGTTGGAGTCGCCGGGCGCCGCGTGGATCGCTGACGCCGACAAGCGAGTCTGGTCGGTGACGGGTCTGCAGGCGGCAACGACCTACAGGTTCAGGGTGTGCGCCGTCCACGCCTTCGATCGCAGCTGCTCGGAATGGGTCTCGGTGACCACTTTTCCCGCACCTGTCACGCCAACGACGCCGCCGCCGCCGCCGGACGCTGCCAAGCCGTTGCCCGGCTTCGTCGGCGCCTTCGAGGCGCTAGGTCTTCCAGGCAAGATCATCCGTCATCGCAACGCTCTCGGCGAGATCTCTGACCTCTCCAGCGATCTTGACCGCGCCGATGCAACGTTCCGGATCTTGCCCGTAGGCAACGACACGGTCCGACTCGAGGCCACCAACTTCCCACGGCACTTCCTGCGCCATCAGAATTTCCGGGTCGTGCTTCACCAAGACGATGGCACCGACCTGTTCCGCCTGGACTCCACCTTCAAGACGAGCCGCCGAGGGCTGTTCGCTTGGACGCGTCTTGAGTCGGTGAACTTTCCAGGCCACTTCATCCGACACCGAAATTTCGAGCTTTGGGTCGACCCGGACGACGGGTCCCCACTGTTCGCCAGCGACTCCGCCTGGCGACGCCTGCCACCGCCGCAGCGCGGGCTGACGCCTGGAGCAATGTCGATTCAGTCCGACAACTTCCCGGATCGCTTCCTACGCCACCGTGATGGCGTTGGCTTCATTGATCACATCAACAGCGATCTAGGCCGGCGCGACGCGACCTTCATCGTGCGCCGAGCCCTGCTGCAGCCCGCTGATCCCAAACCTGCCGGATATGAGGGCAACGACCAGATCAGCGTGAGTTTGGAGTCCGTCAATTTCCCGGGCCACTACCTACGTCACCAGGACTTTCGCATCAAGCTGCATCAGAACGACGGAGGACTGCTTTTCCGTCAGGACGCCTCCTTCATGTTCCAGGACGGAGGCAATCCCGAGGGCAACGGCGGCTTCAGTCTTGAGGCCGCGAACCTACCGGGACACTTCATCAGACATTCCAACTTTGAACTGTGGCTGGCGAAGAACGACGGAAGTAACCTGTTCGCCCGCGACGCTGCCTGGCACCCAGCACCCAGTCTCTTGGGGTAAATCGATGGGCTCGCGGAAGTCTCGATCCGGATCCGTCGTGATCCCCGCCGCGGATGCTGGCGACGCATCTCCGCCACCTGCACCTCGACATCAGGCGGCGACTGGTGCGGACAGGACGCCGGGCGGTGCGACCGATCCGCCAGACCTGCGATCTGCTCACTGAGATAGCGAACGAGCCATCGGTGAACGGTGGAGCGGTGAACTCCGAACCGTTCCGCGACTTCGGTGACATCAGCACCCGCCAGCGCAGTTCGAACCGCGTCCAGCCGCTGCTCGACAACAGACAAGGCAACGAGTACCAATCCCGGCTCCTCCAGTCCGAACGCCCCACGGAAACGTCGAACTCAGAGTGACCGAACCGGCCCGGTGTCGCACATCAACTGGCGGACGACTGTCGCACGTCACCCGACGGAGGACAACGTTGGTCCGCCACCTGATGTGCGACACCTGGGCTAGGAAACTGAGGGACGGCCCGGGGTCGG
>NZ_BAAAYX010000027.1:0-59292 GCF_039536605.1 Microlunatus aurantiacus | reverse complement strand
TTCTCGCGTCACGCCACGCTCAACCCGCCACCATCACCCAGCCTCATCGGTGGATCGAGGCTTAGTGGGAGGACGCGAGATCGACACCACGCGCTATCTGCGGCGTCCAGAAAGTGGAGTCGGCCGGCAACCTGGGTTGTGGCGAGTGCGCCGCGTTCGGTCCCGTCATTGAGCGCTTGTTCCAAGAACGTCTTGTCTGCTTCTGTGATTCCGCGCCAGTCGTCGCCTGCGGAAGCCCAGCGACGGCGGAAGAGCTCGAACCAGAATTCCATCAACAGACCGGCCGGCTCGTTCACGGTTTTGTCGATCCAGTGCCGGTTCTTCTCCACGCCCGGTTCGTACACCGCGGTTGTTGCGGACGCGGTCCATACGTGGTCGATGAACGTCTGAGTTTTCGGAACGCGTTCCCACGGCGCTCCGTCGCCTATCTCGGCATGCGTGAGGAATTGGCCGACGGCGTACAGAATCGGCTCAAGGTCGGCCTCGGCCAGGACGGTCATGATGGCATCGAGGTCGCCTAATTCCTTCACTTGACCCCATGCGGCAATGACCACTCCTTGCAGGTCTGGTTCACGAACCGGACGAGGTCGCTTCCGGTCGCATTCGGTGTCTGGCTGACAACGTGGACAGCGATCCGGCGCATGAGGGTGTGCTTGCTGGCGAGCCAGCGCTCGATAATCCTCTCTACGCCATCGGTGTCGATGCGCCAGAGCGCGACCGCGGTGTCACGGACGATGTCGATGGCGGCATCGATCGGGTCGCGATGCCGGTCTTGCTCGTGAGGCTGAATTGCGGAACGGCGCCGGTTGAAGCCAAGCAGAGTGATCTCAACTCGCTCCTCCAGGTTCAGATGCTTCAGGAGGGCGGCTTCGGCGACCGAGAAAACCATCGGAGCGAAGGCATCGAGATCCGCCTCGTACTTCTTCCATGCCTGATCCAACCAGTGGTGGCCGCCGCGGGTTGTCACACGCATGCGGTCGGTACCCCACGACTTCGCCGGCTCCAGCCGCGGCGACAGCAGATGCGCCAGGAGAGCGAGATAGAGGTCCGGGTCATCCCAGACCGCAGCGTACCCAACGGCGTAGTCGAGGTAGTTCGCCGTGCACCCTTCGTGCTCCTGCTCCATCAGAACCCAAAGCCAGCGCAGGGTCTGCTTCGGTCGGGGGCCCTACCCCCGGTTCCTGGACACGGGGGTTGATTACGCAGCGGTTGGGAGCGTAGCGGCCCAGCGGGCCTCGTAGGTGGACGGGGACTGGTATCGGCACCAGGAGTGGCGCCGCTTGGTGTTGTAGCGGGTCAGCCACCTGAAGAGCTGCCGGCGGCAGATGAGCTCGTCGGGCCAGCAGGCGGCGTCTTGGAGGACCTCTCGTTTGAGGGTGGCGTTGAACGACTCCGCGAGCGCGTTGTCGGCCGACGTGCCCACGGCACCCATCGACTGGGTCACGCCGAGGCGCGCGCAGAGCTTGGCGTAGTCCTTCGAGGTGTAGACCGACCCGTGGTCGCTGTGGAAGACGGCCCCGGCCAGCCCACCTGAGCCGCCGCGGGTCGCAGCAGCAGCCGTGAGGGCGTCCTCGACGAGGCTGGTGCGCATGTGGTCCGCGACCGCCCAGCCGGCGAGCCGTCTGCTGTAGCAGTCGATGACGGTGGCCAGGTACAGGTTCGTCCCGTTGGCGAGCGGCAGGTAGGTGATGTCGCCGACATAGCGTCGCCCCGGCGCATCCGCGGTGAAGTCCCGCTTCAGCAGGTCGGGGACCAACTGATCGGACGGTTCGGGAATCGTGGTCCGCACGCGGCGCTTCTTGACGTAACCGGCTATCCCAGCCGCACGCATAACCCGCGCGACGCGTTTGTGGTTGACCCGCTCCCCGGCAGGGACACCGTCGTTGAGCTCCGCGGTCACCCGTGGCGCGCCGACGGCGTTGTCGGCCTCGTGGATCACCCGGATCCGTTCGGCCAACTCCGCGTCCGCGGCAGCACGGTCGGCACGGGCTGGCGCTCCAGCCTTCCAGGCGTAGTAGGAGGAGCGCTCGATCTCGACGAGTGCACACAGTCGCTTCACCTCGAAGGTGGCGGAGTTGTCGGCGACGAACTGGAAGCGACTCACCAGCGCGTCTCCCCGGCGAAATACTTGGCCGCCCGCTGGAGGATCTCCCGCTCAGTGGTCAACTTCGTTGTCTCTGCCCGCAGGGCCGCGTTCTCTGTTTCGAGCCGCGCGATCCGTTGTTCCTGTGTCTCATCGACAGGCCCTGACGGACTCGTCATCGGCGGCTTGGCGTGCAGTGGGCTGGAGGTCAGCGTCCCGTCGGCAGCGGTCTTCTTGCCGGTCCCGTACGCCTCGAGCCAGTGGCGCAGCGTGCCCCGCACGATGCCCAGGTCCTCAGCAATGCCGCGGACCGTGGCCCCCGGTGTGGACTCGTACAAGTCGACGGCCTGACGACGGAACTCCTCGGAGTAGTTCTTCCTGGCCATGATTCTCGGATCATCTCGCTCACTCCCTGCCCATCACGGGTGCGGGATTCGGCGTGTCCAAGAACTGGGGTCAGGCCCCAGAAGACCGCCAACACGATGATGTCGTCGATATTGGTGACGGCGAACAGGGCCACGGCTTGGCCGATGAGCCCGAAGCTCATGAGGAGTCCCCTCTCCGACGGTGTCCGCTCAGAGTATTTGCCCTTGCTCGTGGTCTGCTGGAGCTGTTGTCGGGTGTGGGCGAGGCGGTAGGAGTCGGTGCCAGTCTCGAAGATGTTGCCGCCGAAGGTGAGCCGGTCACGATGGCGGCGCAGGGGCGGGGGTCGGTGAAGGTCTTGGTCCAGCCCGGGAACGAGTCGTTGCTGGCGATCGCGGCGGAGTTCGTCTCTTCGCGTTCGGTGAGGACCTTGGAAGAGGAGCTCGGCGCCGCGGCGGTCGAGTTCCATGTAGCCAAGCTCTCGTCGATCAAGAGCTGGTCGACGCGGCCGTAGCGGGCGATGGTGCGGGCCGGGGTCTTGTCGTCGGCGGCTTCGACGAGTTCGTTCACCAGTCGGGTGGCGAGGGTGTAGCGGACCGGGTAGCCCTTCTCCGCGGCGGTTGAACCACACGGAAACTCCCCGGGCCTCGAGGGCGTCCTTGAGCGGACGGACGATGTCGTCCTTGTCCTCGCTGGCGTGGGAGAGGAACACGTCGTTGACGGGAGGTAACGGGCGGGACGGCCCCGCGGGGGTGTGGTCGGCCAGCCTGAGTCGATGAGGGGCGAACCGAGCAGACGATCGCTCAGTTGCTCGTCGCAGATCAGCGAGGCCTTCGACTGGGCGCTGGCCCGGTCCCTCTCATGACGTTGCTGGACCTTGGTCGCCGTGAGCTCTCATGGTGCCCCTCGATGTCTGAGGGGGATCACCCAACGGAGGCGTCGTCCGACGGGTGTCTTGCACCAGCATTGGGCGGAGCAACCGCAGTGCCTGCGCCGCTCCAGCAACGCGTTGGTGGTGAGCAGCACGCCGATCAGACCGAGAACCGCCACGGCTAACCGCCTCATGAAGTGAACCTACGCCTCTCGCTTGGCGGGGTGACGGTTGAGTGACCGCGCAGCGCACCGACCGCACCGGCCTGATCAACAGGTCGGCTCAGGCCGGGACCAGCTCGCTGATCAGTGCTTCGACGCGCTGGCGGATCTCGTCGCGGATCGGTCGGACGGCATCGATGCCTTGGCCGGCCGGGTCGTCGAGGACCCAGTCCTCGTAGCGCTTGCCGGGGTAGTAGGGGCAGGTGTCGCCGCAGCCCATGGTGATGACTACGTCGGAGGCTTTCACGGCGTCGGTGGTGAGGATCTTCGGCTGCTCACCGGTGATGTCGATGCCTTCTTCGGCCATGGCGGCGACCGCGACCGGGTTGATCTGGTCCGCGGGGGCGGAGCCGGCTGAGCGGACGTCGATGCGGTCGCCGGCGAGGTGGGTGAGGTAGCCGGCGGCCATCTGGGATCGGCCGGCGTTGTGGACGCAGACGAACAGCACCGACGGCTTGGTGGTGGTCATGATCGCGGGTTCTCCTGGGTCAGAGGTTGAGGTCACGCAGCAGGGCGGTGATGTGGGCTTGGATCTGGTCGCGGATGTCGCGGACCGTGTTCAGGTCGGCCCCGTTGGGGTCGGGGATGTCCCAGTCGAGGTAGCGACGGCCGGGGAACACGGGGCAGGTGTCGCCGCAGCCCATCGTGACGATCACATCAGCGGCGCGGACGACATCGTTGGTGAGGGGTTTGGGGTAGGCGTCGGTGAGGGCGATGCCACGTTCGGCGAGGACCTGGACGACCAGCGGGTTGATCTCACCCGTGGGGTCGGATCCGGCGGACCGGACGTGGACCTTGCCGTTGGACAGCTGCTGGGCGAGGGCGGCGGCGAGCTGGGACCGGCCGGCGTTGTGGACGCAGACGAACAGCAGCTCGGGCATGGTGGTGGCGATCCGGCCGTCGGCCTGGGCGGCCGCGGTCAGCTGCTCGCGGGCGAACCGGGCGACAAGCACCGGCAGGAAGTCGGGAATGGTCGCGGTCGCCTCCAGCCGGATCCTGGACTGCTCGACAGCCGCAGTGACCGTTGCCCGGTCGTGGATGCCGTCGAAGCGGTAGGTGAGGTCGTCGACCAGGCTGGCGTAGCCGTTGTCGGCGCCGAGGGTGGTGGGCTGCGTCACGTCGGTTCCTGGGGTCATGTTGGGTCCTGGCTGGTGAGGCGGGTGTGGAGGTCGTCGACGTGGCGGGCGATGTCGTCGCGCACGAGCCGCATCCGCTCGATGCCGTCGATGCCGCGCAGGGACGGCTCGTCGGTCTCCCAGGTCTCGTAGCGCGGTCCGGGGACCGGGTCGACGTGGGCTTCTGCGCCGAGGGTGATGACCCAGTCCGCCTGCTGCTGCAGCTCCGGTGTGAGCTGGCGGGTGTGCTGGTCGGCGATGTCGATGCCGTCCTCGGCGAGGACCTGCACGGACAGTCCGTTCAGGCTGGTTCCGGCCTTGGTGCCGGCGGAACCAACCTCGATGCCGGTGGTGTGTTGGTCGCGGAGGCGGTGCTGGAGCAGCCCGGCGGCCATCTGGGACTTGCCGCCGTTTTTCACGCAGACGAACAGGACCTGGGTCATGACGACACCACCTTCGGATCAGACTGGCTGCTCGAATCGGGTTGGGTCGGGGTGCGTCCGGCGGGGTAGAACTTCCGTGCCCAGAGGGCGACATAGACCAGCCCGACCAGGACCGGGACCTCGATCAGCGGGCCGACGACACCGGCCAGGGCCTGCCCGGAGGTGACACCGAAGGTGGCGATCGCGACGGCGATGGCGAGCTCGAAGTTGTTCCCGGCCGCGGTGAACGCCAGCGTGGTGGTGCGCGGGTAGCCGAGTCCGAGGACCCCGCCGGCGATCATGCCGGTGGTGAACGTGACGGCGAAGTAGATCAGCAGTGGCACCGCGATCCGGACCACGTCCAACGGCCGTTCGGCGATGGTGTGGCCTTGCAGGGCGAACAGGATGACGATGGTGAACAGCAGCCCGTAGAGGGCGAACGGGCCGAGCTTCGGCAGGAACGTGTTCTCGTACCAGTCCCGGCCTTTCCGCTTTTCCCCGATGGTCCGGGTGAGGAACCCGGCCAACAAAGGGATGCCGAGGAACACCAGGACGCTGAGGGTGATGGTGACGATGGAGAACTCCGCCGATGTGGTCGGCAGGCCGAGCCAGGACGGCAGGGTCTGGAGGTAGAACCAGCCGAGGGCGCCGAACGCGATCACCTGGAAGACGGAGTTGATCGCGACCAGCACGGCAGCGGCCTCACGGTCGCCGCAGGCCAGGTCGTTCCAGATCAGCACCATGGCGATGCAGCGGGCCAGGCCGACGATGATCAGCCCGGTGCGGTACTCGGGCAGGTCGGGCAGGAACACCCAAGCCAGCACGAACATCAGCGCCGGGGCCACGACCCAGTTCAGGACCAGGGACGTGATCATGAGGCGTTTGTCGGTCAGGACGTGGCCGGTGTCGGTGTAGCGGACCTTCGCCAGGACCGGATACATCATCACGAGCAGACCGATCGCGATCGGCACCGACACCGACCCGATCGTCACCGCGTCCAGGGACTGGGCCAGGCCCGGGATGAACCGGCCCAGCAGCAGTCCGAGGACCATGGCGGCGATGATCCAGGCCGGCAGCCACCGGTCCAGCACCGACAACCGGCGCAGCACCGGCCCGGTGTCGGCCGTGGTGGTGGTGTTGCTCATCAGCGGCAGCCGCAGCTGGTCGGCAGGTCGGTGGTGGGGTCGCTGGTATGGCAGCAGTCGGCTTTCGCCTCCGCCTCGCAGCACGTCGACGCTTCCGCGTGTGAGCAGCAGCTGTCCGCTGCGGTGGAGGCGGTGCTGGTCGCCGTCGTGAGGCTGCCGTCGGCGGGCTTGGTGGCGCGGATGATGGCGCCGTGCATCTGGTCGGCGACGGTGTGGGTGAACTCGACGGTCGCGTCGGTGAACCCCACGGCTGCGAGGCCGTCGAGGTACTCGCGTTGGGACAGGGCGCCGGCGATGCAGCCGACGTACTCACCGCGTTCGGCCCGCTGGTCGGCGGTGAGGTGGTCTTCGGCGACGACGTCGCTGATGCCGATCCGTCCGCCCGGGGTCAGGACCCGGAACATCTCGGCGAGCACGGCCGGCTTGTCGGTGGACAGGTTGATGACGCAGTTGGAGATGACCACGTCGACCGCGCCGTCGGGCAGTGGGATGTCCTCGATGGCGCCCTGTAGGAACTGCACGTTCGTGGCCCCGGCCTTGGCCGCGTTGGCGCGGGCCAGGTCGAGCATCTCGGTGGTCATGTCCACGCCGTAGGCAAACCCTTCTGCGCCGACCCGCTTCGCCGACAGCAGCACGTCGATCCCGCCGCCGGAGCCCAGGTCGAGGACCCGCTCGCCCTCGTGGAGGTCTGCGACGGCGGTCGGGTTGCCGCAGCCCAGGCTGGCCGCGACGGCTGCCACGGGCAGGTCGCTGCGGTCGAGCTGGGTGTAGAGAGCCGACCCGAACGACTCGTCCAGCTCCAGCGTGGTCGTCGCCTCGTCACCGCAGCAGCTCGAACCGCCGGCGGTCACCGTCACCGCCGCCTCCGCGTAACGCCGCCGCACCGTCTCCCGCAGCTCGTTCGTCGTCTCCGTCATCCTGAGCACACACCCCTCGTATCGATTGACGCTTGTCGATGGGAAGAGTCTAGCCACAACTCATCGACGAATGTCAATGGGTCGCGTAGGCTGGTTCGCATGACCGTGACCGCGCCGCCCACCACGACCGTTCTGCCGGTGCTGACCGAGTGCTGCTCACCGGTCGTCGGGCAGGTCATCACCCCCGCAGACGCCGAGACCCTGGCGACGTCGTTGAAGGCGATCGCCGACCCGACCCGCCTCAGACTGGTGTCGCTGGTCGCCGCTCACGAGGACCAGGAGGCGTGCGTGTGTGACCTGACCGAGCCAGTCGGGTTGTCGCAGCCGACCGTGTCCCATCACCTGAAGATCCTGGTCGAGGCCGGCATCCTGTCCCGTGAGCAGCGTGGCCGCTGGGCCTACTACCGGCTCATCCCCGACACCCTGACCGATCTGGCCCGCCTGATCACCCCGTGAGCCTCGCCGCGTCGATCGTCCCGCTCACGGTCGGACACTGGCCGCAGGTCGAGGCGATCTACGCCGCCGGGATCGCCACCGGCCATGCCACCTTCGAAGCCGAACCACCGGCCTGGGAGGCGTTCGACGCCGCCAAGCTGCCAGACCAGCGCCTGGTCGCAGCCGACCCCAAGGGCCGGGTGCTCGGCTGGACCGCCGCATCCGCAGTGTCGGACCGCTGCGTCTACGCCGGGGTCGTCGAGCATTCCGTCTATGTGGACCCGGCCGCCCAAGGCCACGGCGTGGGACGGCTCCTCCTCGACGCGTTGATCGCCTCGACCGAAGCGGCAGGGATCTGGACCATCCAGTCCGGCATCTTCCCCGAGAACACGGCCAGCCTGCGGCTGCACCGGACTGGTGGGTTCGAGGTGGTCGGCATCCGCCGACGGCTAGGACATATGTCCTATGGGCCGTGTGCCGGACAGTGGCGCGACGTGATCATGATCGAACGCCGCAGCGCGGTGGCCGGCTGCTAGATCCCCTGCGCAGCGCCGAGGGCTGCAGGGCCCATGGTTTGAGTACCCGTGGTCACCCACCACTCTTGCCCTACGGTCAGAGGATCGGGCCTGCTTGGGGTCAGTGGCGCCCGCACTTGATGGCGGAGAGCACCCGTAGCAGGGCGAGTGCGGAGATCAAGGCGGTGGAATTGACGCCGAGGAGACGGGGCGGCGCCGAGCACGGTGCCAGTGATCGCCCGGTGGGCACCCGATGGCCAGAAGGACAAGCCTCTTGTCGGGTTGCATCCGGTACGTAGGTACGGGTTTACCGTCGTTCCTATGGCGGATGTGTGGGATGAGTGGGTGCCGCAGGAGTGCACCTTGCCGACGGTTGAGCGGCCGCTGCGGCAGCAGGAATTCGATGACGTTTTCTCCACCGTGCTTCTCGGTCGGGAGCGGGTGTCGCCACGGGTGCTGCGCTGGGTGTTCGACCCGTCGGCGGAGGTGACACTGCGGGATCTGACGGCACGCGAGAGTGCGTGCTGCACGTTCTTCGACTTCCATCTCGCGGACGGTGATGCCGGGCTGGTGGTGGACGTGACGGTCCCGTCGTCTCAGATCGCGGTGCTGGACGCCTTGGAGACACGATCCGCGGCGGGGCTGCGGCAATGACGGCGACCGGACTGCGCAGTGGTGATGTTGCTGCGATGGCGGGGGTGAACCCGCAGACGCTGCGGTACTACGAGCGCCGGGGGTTGCTGGCCGAGCCGGAGCGCAGCAACGGCGGTCACCGTCTCTACGACGAGCAGGCGGTCACGGTGCTGCGCGTCATCAAAGCGGCGCAACGGCTCGGCTTCACGCTGGAGGAGGTGGCCGAGCTGCTGGAGGTCGGCCGACACCGCCACGGCCTAGCCACGCCCGGTCTGCAGGAGAGGGCGACCGCGAAGATCGCGGAGGTGGACGCCCGGATCGCGGACCTCACCGCCATCCGCGCCACCCTTACCGCCGCCGTGGCAGCGGGTTGTGACGACCTCGCCGCCTGCGCCTCCATTGCCTGCTGCCCGATCCCGTTCACCGACATGTCCAAGGAGACCCGCCATGACTGACAGTGTTGCTGACCGCCGGCCCGCCCGGGCCCCGAAGATGCTGGGCGGCCTCGCCGCCCTGGCGTGCGTGGCGTGTTGTGCCCTGCCGGTCCTGATCGCGGCTGGCGTCGTCGGCACCGGCGTCGGTGCGCTGGTCGGGTGGCTGCCAGCGATCGCGATCGCCTTGGCTGTGGTCGCGGTCGGCGTGTGGTGGCTCGGCCGGCGCCGTCAGTCCTGCACCTGCGGGGGCATGAGTCACGGTGGCGGCTGCAGCTGCCAGAAGCGCACGGTGGCACTGCAGATCTCCGAGGCCAACGACCGCTGACCATTGGGCTTGACCTTCCAGTCGACTCGAAGGTTTAGAGTCGGCCGGTGTTGATCTCAGAAGCTGCTGCCCGCTCTGGGCTGACGGCGACCGCGCTGCGTTACTACGAGACGCTCGGCCTGGTCGACTGCCAGCGCGGACCCAACGGCTATCGCGACTACGACGAGCGCGTGTTGGAGCGGTTGGCGTTCGTCGACGCCGCGAAGCAGCTGGAGTTGGCGCTGCCGGAGATCGTTGAGCTGCTGCAGGTCGTCGACGACGACAGCTGCACCCGGGTGCGCGAGACCCTGATGCCGATGCTGCAACAGCGTCTTCACGAGGTCGACCTGCGGTTGGCGAACCTCCAGCTGCTGCGGACCCGGCTCGTCGCCGCCACCCGGCAGGTGGCGGCATGCCCGGACAGCGGCAGCTCCTGCCGCAGTGAGTGCGTCCTGCTGGAGGAGGAACAGGAGCGGTCCTGCGCTGAGCGAACCGAGACCGTCGTCACCGCACGATGAGCCGTCAGGCCGTGGTCGCCTGGTGGGATGACCACCAGATCCCGTTGTATCTGTCGGCGATCGTCGTCGGGGCGGTCGCCGGGCTGGTCGCGCCGCAGCTCGCGCCGACACTGACCCTGGCAATCAACCCGGTACTGGCGTTGCTGCTGTTCGCGACGTTCCTCGGTGTGCCGTTGATCGAGGTCGGGCGGGCGTTCCGGGATATCCGGTTCCTGGGCACGGTCCTGCTGGCGAACTTCGTAGTCGTCCCGCTGGTCGCGTTCGGGCTGTCCCGGTTCGTCGCCTACAACCCTGGTCTGATGCTCGGGGTGCTGTTGGTGCTGCTGACCCCGTGCATCGACTACGTCATCGTGTTCACCGGCTTGGCTGGTGGCGCTCGGGCCCGGCTGCTCGCGGCCGCCCCGCTGCTGATGCTGGCGCAGATGCTGCTGCTGCCGCTCTACCTGCTCCTCTTCGCCGGAGCCGACATGCTGATGGTCGTCGACATCCACCCGTTCATCGAGGCCTTCGTCGTCTTGATCGTGCTGCCGCTGACCGGCGCCGCCGTCGTTCAGGCCATCAGCCGGCGCTTCCGCGCCGGACGGGTCATCGAGAGCGTCATGGCCGCTGCGATGGTGCCACTGATGATGGCCACCCTGGCGGTGGTCGTCGGCTCCCAGATCGCTGCCGTCGGGTCCCAAGCGGTCGCCCTCGTCCGCGTCGTCCCGTTGTATGTGGTGTTCGTCGTCGTCGCGGTCCTGGTCGGCAAGTGCCTGGCTCGGGCGACCCGGCTGGACGTGCCCGCCAGTCGAGCGGTGATGTTCTCGACCGCGACCCGAAACTCGCTGGTCGTGCTGCCCCTCGCCCTCGCCCTACCTGCCGAGCTCAGCATCGCGCCGCTGGCTGTGGTCACCCAGACCCTGGTCGAGCTGGTCGCAATGGTGGTCCTCGTCCGGCTGGTTCCACACTTGGCGCCCGACAGACCAGGCGGTGGCCCTCGGGTGCAGGAGAGGACGCCTACCGAGCCGGAATCGGGCCGCCGTTAACCTGCGGGTCCTGCGTGAACTTGTGTCACGCAGGTGAAGGGACGGATCTGGTTGTCCGAGGCAGCGTCTCGCGGGCGGCCGCAAGGTCAGCCGTTGTGGTGCCCAACCCGTCTTCGGCGACCCGGCGCTGACGCTCCGAAGTCGCGAGCAGGTCGGCGAGATCAATGCTGTGCCGCTCAGCGTGCCGAACCCGGGCGAGCAGATCGACGCCTCAAGCTCGGCGCCGAGGCGGCGCCCGAGGGCTTGTTGACGCTGCAACGGTTCTCCTCTGGTAGGTCCTCGAGGCGGTGGTCACGGCGCCGGTGACGCCGGTGAACGCGTCGATCTGGTCGGTGAGGTTGGCCGGATCCGGCTGTTGACGTCCGCTGAAGCGATTGGTCAGCTGGGACCGCCGAGCAGGTCCTCAGCGTCTGACTCTCGGGTCAGCACGCAACTCGACACGCTCCTGGACCGGCCCGCTCGGCACTTCGACTTCGCCCGGCGTGCCTTCGGCCCGGGCAACACCCTCGACTCCTGCCCGGAATGCCGGTCGACGACGAGGCGATGCGGGGAGATCTGAGCGCCCGAGGAGTTCAGCTCGTCATTCCAGCGACGGTTTCCTCAGCAGGCAGGACAGTGATCTGCCCGTGGCAATCCGTGGCCAGCGACAGGCACTGCCCACCCGATTGATGGAGCGGACACCAGTCTCGAAACCCGACTGATGTACTTCCCCTACATCGGCGATGAAGGGTGGGTGGCGATGGGGTTAGTGGGACAGGCGGCGGTGCTGGTGAGCTTCCCTGTCGGTGCGGCTGTGGTCGGGTCGTTGGTGGCGGTGTGGCGTCGGCCTGGACCCAGGCTGATGAGCGGGGTGCAGCATTTCGCCGCCGGGGTGGTGATGGCGGCGTTGATCGGGGAGGTGATGCCCGACTTGCGCGAGGAAGGCCGGCTGCCGTGGGCGGTGATCGGTTTCTGTGTCGGTGTGGTGGTGATGCTGTCGCTCGGTGCGTGGGGTCGCAGGCTGGAAGACCGCGACCGTGCCGTGACCCGGACCGCTGGTTACGTGCTGCCGGTGGGGCTGCTGGCCGCTGTTGGCATCGATTTGTTGCTGGACGGGCTGCTGGTCGGACTCGGCGTAACTTTGGGCTCCACTGCCGGGCTGGTGCTCACCATCGCCTTGACGATCGAGATCTTGTTCCTGTCGTTGTCGGTGGTGGGTGAGTTGACCGATCTGGGTGTGCCGAGGGCACGGTCGGCACTGTTGTGCATCGGGCTCGGTCTGGCCACCGCCGTGGGCGCGGTCGGCGGTGCGGCTCTGCTCGGCGGTGCCGGCCCGGAGTTGCTGGCCGCGGTCCTCGCTTTCGGTTGCGCCGCTCTGCTCTACCTGGCGGTCGAGGAGCTGTTGGTGGAGGCCCACGAGGAGAAGGAGACCCCGCTGCTGGGTGCCATGTTCTTCCTCGGCTTCTTGATCATCTACATCCTGGGCGAGGTGGCGGCGTGACCGGCGGAGTGGTCGGCCAGCGCCATGTCGATCTGCGGACGCTGCGACCGGCGCTGGCACTACCCACGGGGGAGCGGGTGGCGTTGGTGGCGGAGTCACAGGTGGCTGGTGACAGCTCGTGGTCTGCTGGCGGCACTGCTGCCTCTCGACAAGGTCCGCGCCGCGGCGCCCAACGGGAGGCGTCCACGCCACCGCGAAGCCGAAGACCTTCCGCAGGGCCCGTCGCTGGGCGGTCCTTCGGCGGTGGGCTCGAAGCATCGCCGAACACGTCCCGGTATCGCCACTCTCCGGGACGCACCGTGCTGAGGGCGCCAACCGATCGGTGAGACACTCGGTGCTCGAACGACAGCGGAGCATCGGTCGGCCCCGCGAGCCGTCGACGCGGAAAGGAGGGCGACCAGATGCCCAACGAGCACGCCCCCGTCTCCGTGCTGAGGCGTGAGCTCGTCCGCCAGGGCCGGAGCTGGCTGTTGGCGGTGGTCTGTGTCGCGGCTGGCGGCTTCACGATCTGGCGAACCGACAGTGTGCTCGCCGGCGCGGTCGCTGCCGTCGGCGCCGTGGTCGTTCTCGCGCTCCTCGTCTGGGCCCGCGCACGCGGCAGGGCAAGGCGACCCGGCACCGATACCGGGACGGACCGACCGCTGTAAGGGGGGATGGCGCCGATCAATTCTGACGGCGACGGGGAGCCCGAACCATGTGGTCGGAGCCAGCAGCGGAATCACTCAGGTCGTAGCGGAATCCGGCGCACCGGAGAGCCCGGGGCAGAACGTGCCGGGCAGTCGTGGGTTTGCTCTGGAGTTGGGGGCGACCGCACTGTGGCGGGATCCCCCCATCGTGGGCAGCCGCCTACAGGGTCTGCGGCCAGCGACGGACCATCCCCGTAAGGACCGGCGACCCGCCTCCGGGTAGGGCTGGATCACCTGCGGTGTGCCGATCAACTGGTGGTCGGTGGTGGTGGTTCCGGGTCGTCGCCGGTGGGGTCGTCGATGTCGTCCGGTGGGGTGGTCTTCGACGGGCGGGGGCGGCGCACCAGTCGGGGGGCGACGACGACCAGAAGCGCCGCGATCGCGATCAGACCGATGGCCAGCCCTGGACCCAGTAGGCGTTCAGGACTGACCGGGGCGTGCGGGTTGATTCCGGTTTCGTGTGGTGGCGCCAGCGGGCTGGACGCAGACGGGCTGGACGCTGACGGGCTGGATGTGTTGGGGGGGTCGGCCGGGCGGGCAGGGCCTGGGGTGGATGCCGCGTCGGTCGACGCCACGGTCCGGGTGGCTGTCACGGTGAAGGTCAGCTGGTCGCTGAGCGGGTGACCATCCTCATCGACGGCTCGGTAGGAGATCGTCCACGGTTGAGGGCCAGTCGCTCGCGCGCCGTCGGCGATGACCTCAGCGGGGATGGTCGCGATGAGGTCCTGGCGTTCCACGACGGCTGTGAGCGGGCGGGGGGCGGCACCGTCGACGGCGAGGGTGACCGCAGCGGAGGTCGTGGTGATGGGTGCGGTGAAGGTGAGCCGGACGGTGGACACCGGGGCGCTGACCTGCGCTCCCGCCGCGGGGCTGCTGGTGACCAGCGTGCTGTGGGCTGACGCGGCGAGCGGCTGCGTGGCAAGTGTGACGGCCACCACGACCGCCAGCGCAGCGGCCACCCGTCCCAGCCGCCCTCGGTGCCACCAGCCAGGGTGGGGGTGCCTGGTGGTGCTGGGGTGGTGGCCGGTGCCCTGTGCGGGGTCAGGACATGGTCCGCGACGTTTGGCTGCCTCGAGGACGCCCTGGGCTCCGACCGCTGAGTGGTGGACTGACTGGCGGCGTGATGCGCATCCGCCGAAGGTTCTGATGTCTACCTCTAAGGGGTGGTGAGTCGTCGGCTTATCCGCTGGGGCCACGGGTTGTTTCCTTTCCTGGTTGGGTCATGACTGGTTCTCGCCGTGGCGGTCGTGGTGGTGCAGGCGTTGCAGATGGGTGTTGTAGGCGGTGAGCTCGGCGTCGCCGTCACGGTCGGCTTGTCGGTCGTAGCGGCGGGCTTCGCGGGTGTCGTCGGCCACCCAGGACACGATGAGGGCGACGGCGAGGATGGCGATCGGGTAGTCGCCGAGGGCCCAGCTGAGGGCCACACCGAGGGCTTGGTCGGCGGCCAGGCTGGGTCCCCAGCCGCGTTCCAGGCTGGCGTACCAGGACTCGGCGAGCAGCGCGCTGCCGGACAGCAACGAGACGGCGAAGAAGGCGTGGAAGCCGAAGGTGACAATCAACAGCATCAGCCGGAACAGGTGCGGCGGCCGCGCCGGTCCAGGGTCGATGCCGCAGATGATGTTGGCGAACAGGTAGCCGACGAGCAGGAAATGGCCGAGCATCAGCAGATGCCCGATGTGGGTGCGGAGGGAGAACTCCAGGGCAGGGGTGTAGTAGAAGGCGACCAGGGAGCCGAGGAAGAGCGCGATCACGATCAGCGGGTTGCTGAGCAGTCGGGCGTAGCGGGAGCCGACGACGGCGAGCAGCCATTCGCGGGGGCCGCGGCTGCCGTCGGTGCGGGCCGGCAGGGCCCGCAGGGCCACGGTGATCGGGGCGCCGAGGACGAGGAACGCGGGGACGGCGGTGGCGATGGTCATGTGCTGGACCATGTGCATGCTGAACAGGACCTGCCCGTACACGCCGGGGCTGCCGCTGGTGGCGGCGATCAACAGCCCGCAGCCGAGCAGGAACGCGACGGTGCGGGCGGCGGGCCAGCGGATCTGGCGGCGCCGCAGCCGCCGGACGGCGAGCAGGTAGCACACGGCGGCGGCGCCGGCGAGGGGCAGCCACAGCGGGTCGGGCCGCCAGGCGGTGAAGATGGTGGTGAGGGTCAGCGGGGGCGGCATCGGGTAGCCGAGCAGGGCGGTGGTCGCCGGCAGTGTCTCGGCGAGCGCGGCGTCGGGTGGGGAGGTCCGGCCGAGCGCGACACCGAGCCCGACCGCAGCCCCCATCAACATCAGCTCGCCGGCGGCGAGTCGGGCGAACCCGCGGCGGCCCGGGACGCTCAGCTGCGGCAGCAGCCGGCGGCGGTGGTACCAGCCGGCGATCCCGAGCGCGGTGAGCACCGTCGCCTTGCCGAGCAGGATCTGTCCGTAGCTGGTGCCGGTCACCGCGGCCGGGTCGGGGAGCCGCACGACCGCGCCGGCGAGCCCGCCGGCGGCGACCAGGCCGTAGCACCAGCCGGCCAGTACCGAGAACCGTCCGGCGGTGATGGCGAGGTCGCCGCCGAGCCGGGAGCGGAGCAGGGTCAGGGCGGCGAGGCCGCCGACCCAGACACTGACGCCGACGAGATGGGTCATCTGGGCGTCGATGGCGGTGGCGTGGTTGAGGCTGCTGCCGCCGTGCCCGGTCCAGGCCAGCGGCACGACCGCGGCCACGGCCAGCAGGGTGGCCGTGCCGAGACGTCCGGGCGTGGCGGCGGTGGCGGCGAGCAGGCCGGCGAGCAGCGAGCCGGCCGCGGACAGGCCGAGGGCCCGGCCGAGGTCGAAGTCGGTGACGAAGTAGGGCAGCGCCGCGACGGTGCCGACACCGAGCGGGCTGCCGGCCAGGTCGGCGTAGGTGAACAGCAGACCGACGACGGTGGCGGTCGTCCAGGCGGCGGCGGCCACAGCCGCCCACCCGGTCGTGCGGTGCTGCAAAGGAGTCAGCACGTCTCTGCCCTGCCGTGCGCCGAGCCCGGGCTGTCGTGGACCGGGACCGGGCAGCAGGGTCGCTGCGGTGACCAGCAGACCCACGGTCAGGGCCGCGGCCAGATCCCGCACCGCGGCGGCGACCGGCAGGCCCGCGCGCACCAGCGGACCCGGATCGGGCAGCCCGCCGCCGGGGGCGGCCAGGGCACCGGCCGCGGCCAGAACGGACACGGCCACCAAAGGTGCGGCGACGCCGGCGCCCACCAGCCCGGCCGTGGTACGGGTCGTCATCGAGGGTTGTCTCGCCGGTCGGGAAGGGGTGCGGGCGGGCGGCGTCGGAGCCGGGCGGCGACCATGACGATGCCGATCAGGAGCACCGTTGCCCCTGCGAGCAGCCATCGCCGTCCCGGGCCGGTGGCCGGCGGGGTGGCCGGGGTGGCAGCGGGTCGAGAAGGCGGGCTGCTGGCCGTGGAGGCGGCCGTGCCGGTCGCCTGGCCGGTGGGGGTGACGGTGAAGCTGAGCTGGTCGACGATCGGGTGCCCGTCGCTGGACACGACCCGGTAGGCGAGGGTCCACCGCTGGCGGGTGGTCGGTGCCGGGTCGGGCGGCACCACGGTGAGGGTGGCGCCGTCGACGGTGACGTTGACCGATCGGGCGGGCTGGTCGTCGACGGCGAAGGTGGCGGCGGCGAAGCCGGGGCTGATGGCGTCGCTGAAGGTCAGCCGGATCACGGTGACGGGGCCGGTCACGGTGGCCCCCGCTGCCGGGTCGGCGCGCAACAGCTGCTCATGCGCCGCCGCGGTGGTTGGCGGCCCCACGGCCAGCAGCAGCACGGCCAGCAGCAGCATTGCGGTGGCAGCCATCGAGGACGGGGCGGCGAGACGGGACCGGGCGAGACTGCGGCGGTGGTGTGGTGGGGGGCGGGGGGTCATCAGGTCAGTCCTGCCGCCGGGGCTGGCAGGTGGCGGTGACCGCCCGCAGCAGCTGGCTGGTTGCGTCGGCGGCGTCGTGGAGCAGGGTGGGTCGGCTGCCGAGGTGGGCGAGGAGATGCTGGGTGGTGCGGGTGAAGCCGGGCGGGGCGTCGTGGAGTCGCTGGGTGGCGGTGAACAGCTCGGCGGGGTCCGGTGGCCAGCTGCGGGCGTGCCCGTGCAGGGCGTGCGCGGCCAGGTCCAGGATCCGGGCCAGCCCGGCGGCGACGCCGACGGTGTCGCCGTGGTCGGCGGCCCGGTGCGTCTCCTCCAGCAGCAGGGCGGTCTCCCAGAGCCGGGCGACCAGCGCGTCGGCCAACGGATCGGGGTAGTGCTGAAGCCGGTGCTGGAGCAGGCCGAGCTCGGCGGACGGGTCGGCCAGGATCTGGGCGCGGGTCAGGTCGGCCAACGGTTGGAAGTCCGGCTGTAGTCGGACCTTGCCCGGTGCGAGCTCGAAATGGTGCTGCCCGGCGGCGACCCGGCGGGCGAGCTGCTGCACCCGGTCCAGGTCACGGTAGGCCCATTCCAGCGGCGCCGGTTCGGTGACGGCCCGCAGCCGCGGCCGGGTCTGCCCGCCCGGGGGGAGGTGGTCGCTGGTCTGGGGGTTCAGCAGGGTCCGGCAGATGGCGTGGTGGGTGCGGGCTGGCACCGGCCCCCGGTGGTACAGGACCAGGTCGAGGGTGCCGGCCGGACCGGTGGCGGTGTGGACGGCCAGGACGCCGTCGAGCTGGGTCAGCCGTGCGCCCAGGTCGGCCGGTGGCCACGGGCCGGTCACCGCCGGCCCCCGGACCCGGTGGGGGTGGCGGGGGTGGTGACGGGTAGCCGGAGGCGGCGGGCGAGCAGGACGGCGACGACGGCGAACAGGGCGAACCCGGCGACGTCGAGCATTGCGTCGCTCCAGCCGAGGCTGCGGACGGCGCGGAGGTCGGCGATGGAGGCGGTGAACCCGGCGAGGGTGTAGGCGCCGACGTTGTTGATGATGTGGGCGGCGATGCCGGCCTCCAGGCCGCCGGTGGCCAGCACCAGGGTGGCGGCGAGCAGCCCGAACGCGAGCCGGTTCACGAACAAGGGCAGGTTCTGGCTGCCGTGCAGGGCGGCGAACAGCAGCGACGACAAGATCACCCCGACCCACGGGGTCGGGAAGAAGCTGCCCATGGTCTGCAGCAGGTAGCCGCGGAACAGGTACTCCTCGGCCGCGGACTGCAACGGGGTCACCAACACGACCACGAGCAGCACCGCGACAAGGCCGGGCTGGGGCCGCCAGACCAGCGGTTGCGGCCCGACGACCGCGGTGGCGGCGACGATGCCGTAGACGACGACCGCCGCGGCGAGCAGGCACCAGCCCAGATACCGCCACCGCAGGCCCGGCCGGACCGAGGACAGCCAGCCCAACGGCAGTCCGTGCAGCCACCGCATCAACGCCCAGCACACGGCGATGACCGCGGCGATGCTGAGGCTCTGGGCGAGGAACCCGACCGGGTTCTGGTAGCGGACTGCGGCGGCCCGGTAGTCGCCCAGCGGCACCCCGGGCTGCTGGGCGAGGTAGCCGGCGCCGACCACTGCCGAGGACACCAGCGCGGTGACGACGGTGTAGCCGGCCAGGGCCAGCACGATCCCGAGCAGAGCCCGCCACGGCGGCTGCTGGGACAGCACCGCCGGATACGCCACCCCGGGCGGCACCGTCGAACCGCCCCCCGGCAGGGCCGGGTGGGGGAGCGGTGGGGGCAGGCTGGGTCGGCTCGGGGGTCGGCGGCGTCGGGGTCCGCGGTGGTCGCTCATGGGGAGAACAGCAGCCAGAGGCCGCCCAGGGTGTAGCCGATCATGACCAGCAGCATCGGGATCTGCCCGGCCACCGCCCGACTGGCCGGTGCCACCGCCAGGGCGCGGTCGTGGGCGGCGACGACACCGCCGACGTGGCCGAGCAGGACCGCACCGGCCTGCGCCACCGCGATCGCTGTGGTGTAGGCGAAGAAGCCCATCCCGACCTGCCAGTGCGCGGTGCCGAACACGTTCCAGCCGGCGTTGAGGGGGTCGCTGAACAAGATCAGTGTCCGCTGCCCTTCGAACACGGTGAGGGTGAGGTAGTGCGCGATCACGTAGCCCAGCACGATCGGGACCAGGGAGTGGATGAAGGTGCGTCGCTGCCCGGCCGCCGGCACCCCGGTCACTCGCCCCGACAGGTAGACGGCCAGCGAGTAGCTGACCGCCACGATCGTGATCATCCCGGCCAGGGCGGCGGTCGCGACCAGCACGCCGGGTTTGTCGCCGGTCTGGATCCAGCGGATCCAGCCGGTGGAGTTGGAGAACCCGTCGAAGGCGGTGGAGCCCAGCAGCACGGCGACGAACCCGACGGTCCCCGGCACCGGCCGCAGGGTGGCCAGGTTCGCCAGCGGCGACCGGGCCACGATCTGACGGTCAGGGCCGCGGCCCCATGGTGACAGCTTCGCCATCAGCAGGGCGTACACCTCGAACGGGTCGGCGGCGGCGTACCAGCGCGACCCGAACAGCAGCCCGCCGATGATCTGCACGACCGCGTAGGCAGCGACCCACATCATGATCACGGCGATGGTGGTGCGGTTGGGTGCCACCAGCTCCAGCCACACGAAGCTACCCAGCAGCACCACCCCCGGCCAGACCCCGGCCCCGGCCGGCAGCCGACCCGCGGCGCCGCGATCGTCCGGCACCCGGGCGAGGCGGGCCAGCAGCAGATGCACGGTGCGGAACGGGTTCAAGGTCGCCCACACCGGGCCCAGCAGCAGCGAGATCGGGACCAGCCCCACCCACACCCACACGTACACGAACCCGAAGATCGGGTTGATCAGCTGATCGGGGCCGGCCAGCAGCGCCAGCAGGGCCCATCCGGCCAACCCGAGCCCGACCCCGCGGACCACCCAGCGCAGCACCGGAGCATCCAGCACCGCCGTCAGCCGCGGCAGACTGATCCCGCTCACACCGGTGTAGCGGGCCGTCGGCCACCGCCACATCAGCACCAGGAACGAGATGACGAGGGTGGCCACGGCGGCCACCAGCACCACCGAGAACGGCACCGGCAGATCCTGCCGGCCGCCGATCCCGTGCAGCGGGATCACCGCCCACCCACCGTCGACGGCCACTCCGCCTGAACGCCGACCCGCGGCAGGGGATGTGCAGCGAACACGTCAGGACACGATCAGCTTGGCGACCAGCTTGGCCGACTCGTGGGTCTCGATCTCGAAGACGCCTTTGACGTCGGCGGTGAACGTCACCGCACCTGGTTTGCCGGGGGACGCTTCGGCGGTCTGGTCGTAGCCGTGGACATGGATCGACTCGTCGACGTCGCTGGTGATGGTCACCTGCACGGTCTGGCCCTCTTTCACCCGCACGTTCTCCGCGTTCGGGCTGACCTTTCCGTCGGCGATCACCACCGCGATGGTGGTGTCGGCCGCCGGCGGGCTCGGCTTGCGGGTGGTGGCTGGGGTCTCGCTCGGTCGGGGGGTGGCCGGGACGGAGGAACCGGACGGGCTCGGCGTGGCCTGACTGGGGCTGGCCGCAGCGGTGGTGGCGCCCGAGGTCGACGTGCTGCTGGCTGGCGTGCTGGTGGCGGGGGCATCGGCCTGGCAGGCGCTGAACAGCACGGTGACGGCGAGCGCGGCGGGCAGCGCGAGCCGGCGGGCGGCCGAGCCACCCCGGGGTCGGTCGGCCGTGCCTCGCTCGGGTCGGTCGGCTGTGCCTCGCTCGGGTCGGTCGGCTGCTGTGCCGGCTGCGGCGCTCGGGCGGGGGGTCGGCGGTGTCTCCATGGCGGGGACAGGGTTCCTTCCGTCGGGTATGCGGTGTCAGCGGGGGAGGTGAGCTGGAGTCAGGCGTGGTGGCTGGATTCGTGGGCGCTGTGACCTTCGGGTTCGAGCTGGAAGGTGCAGTGCTCGACGTCGAAGTGCTCGCCGAGACATTCCCCGAGCCGGTCCAGCACCTGTCCGGTGCGGCCCTCGGCGAGGCAGTCGGCGGTGACGACGACGTGGGCGGACAGCACCGGGACTCCGCTGGTGATGGTCCAGGCGTGCAGATCGTGGACGTCGGTGACACCGTCGACCTCGAGGATGTGTTGGCGGATCTGGTCGAGGTCGGTGCCGCGGGGTGTGGCCTCCAACAACACGTCGACCACATCCCGCAGCAGCGAGAACGCCCTGGGGATGATCATCACGAAGATCAGCAGGGACGCGATCGAGTCCGCGCGGGTGTAGCCGGTGAACGTGATGATCAGCGCGGCGGCGATCACGGCCAGGGAGCCGAGCAGGTCGCCGAGGACCTCCAGGTAGGCGCCGCGGAGGTTGAGGCTCTCGTCCTTGCCGCCGCGCAGGATGAGCAGGCCGACGGTGTTGGCCACGGCGCCGACGACGGCGACCACCAGCATCAGTCCGCTGGAGATGTCGGCCGGCTGGTTCCACCGCTCGATGGCCTGCACGAGCACCCAGACCGCGATGCCGGTCAGCAGGAGCCCGTTGACCATGGCGGCCAGCACCTCGACCCGCTGCAGCCCGTAGGTACGGGCTGAGGTGGCAGGTCGAGTGGCCAGGGTGGCCGCGATCAACGCGATGACCAGTCCGGTGGAGTCGGTCAGCATGTGCCCGGCGTCGGCGAGCAGGGCCAGCGATCCGGAGGCGAGACCGCCGATCACCTGGATGACGAAGATCGAGGCGGTGATCGCTACGACGATAACCAACCGTTGGCGGTGTCGTCCGGTGGCGGTCACCGGCGCGTGGGAGTGGCTGTGCCCGCCGGTCATGACCGTTCCTCCACGGCCCGGCGGGCGGCCTGGGCGGGCCGGGGGAGACGTCCGAGGCCGGGCACGAACCGGCCGGCTTCGGCCGCGTAGGCCCGGTAGGCGTCGCCGTGGCGGCGCAGCAGGTACGGCTCCTCGACCAGCCGGGTCTGGGCCTGGCAGGCGGCGACCATCAGCACGGCCCCGATCAGCGACAGCCAGGTCGGCGCCATGACCGCGGTGCCGGCCTGGATCATCATCAGCGCGGTGAAGATCGGGTTGCGGACAAGCCGGAACGGGCCGGTGGTGACCAGCTCTGTCGCCTCGGCCTGATCGACCCCGATCCGCCACGACCGGCCCATGGCCTGCTGAGCGGTCACCCCGAGCTGCAGCCCCGCCCCGGCGACCACCGTCGCGAAGGCGCCCAGCACGATCGGCAGCTTTGCCACCGGCAGCAGCCCGACCGCGGCCAGCCACGGCGCCACGAGCCCCACCAGCACGGCGGCGGCGAACCCGATCCCGGCGGCCCGGGCGGCCGGATCCTGCGCCGCGCCGCGGAACCCGTTGAAGCCGGTCGAGCCGGTCGCCCGGTACTGCCGCAGGGTCCGCACGACCAGCAGCAGCACGATCGCCGCGGCATAGACCAGCGCGGCCGCGGTCGCCGCCAGGTCAGTCATCGTGAGCTCGCAGCCGCGTCGCGCGCCGCCGGCCCGGCCTCGGTCTGGTCCTCGGCCCCGCCCGCCGCCGGACCCGCGTCGAGTCCGTGGTTGCTGGGGCACAAGGTGACGGCGTCGCCGGTGACCGCGAGCAGCCGCTCAGCCGCCGCGAACAACCCCATCAGCTCGCCCCCAACCGCCAAGGAGTACATCGAGGCCCGACCGACGGTCCGCGCCGAGATCAGGCCGCAGTCCCGCAGGCACGCCAGGTGCGCCGAGGTGGTGCTCTGCGCCAACCCCAGATGCGCCGTCAGGTCGACCACCCGGTGCTCACCGAGGGCGAGATGCTGCAGGATCGTCAGCCGCGCCGGATCCGCCAGGCTGCGGAACAACGAAGCCGCCGCCGCCGGTCCGGACTCGGCGCACGCATCGGCCTCCTCGGCCAACTCGTCCCTCACCCGCACCCGATCATGTATCGCCATGGCACGATGACATCGCTTTTGATAGGTTGCTGTCAAGAGGGTTGCGGTCACAGGGTGTCGTTGACACCTCCAACGCAGCAGCCCAGCGCTGGGTTCCCACCCGGCCCGGATCTTCCTACGGAGGGTGTGTCGATGGCGAAATGGCGGCGCAGCGAGCCAGTCGCCTCGTCTGCGGCGCCGTCGACGAGCGCCGAGCAGCCATCCCGACCGCGGCCGAGGTCGACCCGGATCCTGACGGCGGGGGTGGCGACGTTCTTGACGGCACTGGTCGCGATCGGCACCTACCAGGCGCTGCTGCGACCGGCCGGGCTGGCGAAGCCTGGTGGCGTCGCGGTCGATGGTCTGACCGTGCGGGACAGCTCGCGTCGGCTGTCGGTGGCACCCGACGGGAAGGTGACGTTCGTGGCCTTCCTCGACTTCGAGTGCGAGGTGTGTGGGGAGGTGTATCCCGTCGTCGAGCAGCTCCGGGCCGGCTACGGCGACCGGGTCACCTTCGTGGTCCGGTACTTCCCGCTGGAGGGCCACGTCAACGCTCAGCGCGCCGCTCGGGCCGTGGAGGCCGCCGCACAGCAGGGCCAGCTCGAGGCCATGTATCGCAGGATGTTCCAGACCCAGCCCGAGTGGGCCGAGCAGCAGGAACCCAAGGATGAGCTGTTCCGCCGGTACGCGGCCGACCTCGGTCTGGACATGGACCGTTGGGACGCTGCCTATGCCGCCGATTCCACCTGGGAACCGATCCAGGCCGACATCGACGACGGTCTCGCCCTCGGGGTGACCGCGACGCCCGCGCTCTTCCTCAACGGCGACGAGCTGGAGTCGACGTCGCTGCTGGACCTCAGCCGGGCGCTCGACCAGGCGCTGGCCCGATGAGCCCGGGTATGAGCCGTGGCCCGATGAGGATCGGGATCAGCGGGTCAGCGACCGGCGCGGGGCCACTGCTGCCGATGTGGGCAGCCGTCCCGGCGGCGGCTGCTGCCGGGCTGATGCTGGACGGCGCCTTCCCGGCGGTGGGGTGGTGGGTGTTGGCCTGGGCTAGCGTTCTAGCGGTGCTGGCCAGCCTCGTCGGGCGCCGTGCCGGCGGGGCGCTGCTGGTGGGGCTGGTGTTCGGGGCGGTGTTCTACCTCACCCACCTGATCTGGGTGGGTCGGTTCCTCGGGCCGGTGCCGTGGCTGGCCCTGGCTGGCCTGGAGACGGTGCTGGTCGGACTCGGGTCGGTGCTGATCGCGGCCGTCTACCGCTGGAGCGCGTGGCTGCTTCCGCACCGTTGGTGTCAACTGGTGCTCGTTCCGGTCCTGGTCGCGGGGGGATGGACGCTGCGGGAGCTGGTGATGGGCGCCTGGCCGTACAGCGGGTTCCCGTGGGCGCGGTTGGCGATGAGCCAGGTCGACGGACCCGCCGCCGAGGCCGCCTCCTGGGTGGGTGTCACCGGGGTGTCGTTCCTGATGGTGCTGGTGTGCGCAGCGGCCCTGCAGGCGGTGCGCGTCGGTAGGCTGTCGGATGTGCGCGCGGCAACGACACCGAGGGCCGTCGTGCCGGCGCCGACGGCGGTCCTGAGGGTCGCGCCGGCAGCTGCCCTCGCGGCCGCCCTGGTGCTGGTGCCGCAGTTCCCAACCACCCCGGACGGGGACCTGACCGTCGGCTGGGTGCAGGGGAACGGGCCCGCCGCCTACTTCGACGACCGCTCGCCCGGTGACGTCCTGGCCGCTCAGACCGCCGCCTCCGCCGCGGTGCTGGGCCAGGACATGGATCTGCTGGTCTGGCCGGAGGGCGGCGTTGACTCCGACCCGCTGAACGATGCGACCACCGCGGCCCGGCTGGACGACCTGGTCCGGCGCGCCGGGGCTCCGATGCTGGTCAATGCCGCCACCCGACGGGGCGCAGAGGTCTTCAACACCTCGCTGCTGTGGACCGCGGACGGCGCGACCCAGCTGCACGACAAGGTGAACCCGGTGCCGTTCGGGGAGTACGTCCCGGATCGGTGGCTCTATCAGCGGATCGTCCCGGACCTGGTCGGGCTGATCCAGCGCGACTACACCCCGGGCGTGCTGCCGCCGCTGATGAGTGTGGATGGCGTCGGACTCGGGTTGGCGATCTGCTTCGACGTCATCTACGACGACGTCATCTGGGACGGGGCCCGGCTGGGTGCCGGCATGTATGTGTTCCAGACCAACAACGCCGACTTCCGTGGCAGCGACGAGAACCTGCAGCAGCTTGCGTTCGCCCGGATGCGTGCCATCGAGACCGGCCGAGCGGTGGTGAACGTCTCCACCGTCGGTACCAGCCAGGTCATCGGACCCGACGGGGCCGTCCTGGACGCCATCGGCGTCGACCGGGCCGCTGCCCGGGTGACGACCGTGCCGGTGCGCACCGGCCTCACACCGGCCACCGTCCTCGGCCCCTGGATCGCCGGGATCCTCGGTGGGGGATCGCTCCTCGCCATGGTCGGGCTGGCCGTCAGCTACCGGTGGTCCCGGCGGGACACCACGGCCCGCGACTGGTCCCGGCGGGCCGCCACGGTCCGCGGCGAGGTGGCCCGCTGATGAGCGACACCGAGACCCAGGACGCGGCCGCCTCCGCCGACCCGACGCGCACCAGTGCCGCCGGCAGCAGCGACGCCGGCGTTGTCGGGGCCGGCGTTGTCGGGGCCGGCAGGGCGCCGGCGCTGGGGGTGCGGGGGACGCTGCGGTGGCTTTGGACCCAGCTGACCTCGATGCGGACGGCGCTGGTGCTGTTGTTCGCGCTGGCTGTCGCCGCGGTGCCGGGTTCGCTGGTCCCGCAGCGTGATGTCAGTCCGATCCGGGTCAGTGACTTCATCGCTCAGAACCCGAGAATCGGCCCCCTCTACGACACGCTCGGACTGTTCCACGTGTACACGTCGGCCTGGTTCTCTGCGATCTACCTGCTGCTGTTCGTGTCGCTGGTCGGCTGCATCATCCCCCGGGCGCTGGTGTATGCGAAGGCCCTCCGTTCGCCGCCGCCGCGGACCCCGAGCAACCTGTCCCGGCTGCCCGCCTACGCGACCGCCGAACTGTCGGCCGATCCCGCTGACCTCGACGACCGTCGGGTGCTGCGGGCAGCCGCCACCGAGCTCAGGCGGCAGCGGTACCGCGTGGTCGCCCACGACGGATCGGTGGCGGCGGAGCGGGGCTATCTCCGCGAGGCCGGCAACCTCGTCTTCCATGTGAGCATGGTCTTCCTGCTGCTCTCGGTGGCGGTTGGTGGTCTGTACGGGTTCCGCGGCACCAGTGTGGTGGTCGTCGGGCAGGGCTTCGCCAACAACCTCACCCAGTACGACGACCTGAGCACCGGCGGCTGGTTCTCCGAATCCCAGCTGCGGCCGTTCACCATCGACGTCACCGATTTCCGGGTCGCCTTCGAGACCGGTCCGGTGCAGACCGGCGCGGCCCGGCTGTTCGAGCTCGACACGATGGTCACCGACCGACCCGGCGCGCCCCCCTACGCCGCCACGGTCGAGGTGAACAAGCCGGTCAGGGTGGACGGCACCACCGTGCACCTGATCGGCCACGGCTACGCCCCGGTGGTGAAGGTCACCGACGGCAACGGCGATGTCGCCTACTCCGGGCCGGTGGTGTTCTTGCCGCAGGACGGCAACTTCACCTCCCTCGGGGTGGTCAAGGTGCCCGACGGTCGGCCCGAAAGGCTCGCCTTCGAAGGCATCTTCGCCCCCACCGCGAAGATCGACGACCGGGGTCCCCGCTCGATCTTTCCCGACGCGCTCGATCCGGCGCTCTACGTCAACGTCTGGACCGGGCCGCCGAAGACCGAGACCGGCCGGCCGGAGAACGTGTACTCCCTGGACACGACCGGACTGACTCAGCTGAAGGACGCCGAGGGGGATCCGCTGCGGATCCTGTTGAAGCCGGGCACCAGCTTCACGCTGCCCGACGGCAAGGGGACGATCGAGATGACCGGGGTGACCCGGTGGGTGAAGCTGCAGATGAGCGACACCCCCGCCATCAGGGCGGTCCTCGGCGCGATCGTCGCCGCGGTCATCGGACTCTGCCTGTCTCTGTTCGTCCGCCCGCGCCGCGTCTGGGCCCGGGTGCAGACCAAGGCCGACGGCTCCCGGCTGATCGAGATCGGCGGACTCGACCGCGCCGACGCCCGCGCCGGACTCGATACCGACGTCGCCGACCTCGCCACCTCGGTGAGCACCCCCGACCAGCACCAGAGGAAGCAGAGCCGATGAACCTCGAGTACTACTCCAACGCCGCCCTGGTCACCTCGGTGGTGGTCTACCTGCTGGCCATGACCGCGTACGCCGCCGAGTGGGCCGCAGCACGCAACGCCCCGGTCGAGGAGTCGGCCGACCGGCGGGAGCTGGCCGGTGTGGGGGCCCGCAGCGCGGGCACCCCGTCCACACACGCAGCCTCGTCCGATAGGTCGGCCCCCGATGCTCCGGCCTCTGATGCACCGACCCCCGATACGAAGACCACCGACGCCGCCGTCGAGCAGCGAATGGCCGAGATGAAGGTCGAACTGTGGGGCCGGATCGGCGTCGCCCTGACCGTCGTCGGCTTCCTCTGCAGCGTCGTCGGCACCACGCTCCGCGGACTGGCCGCCGGCCGTCCGCCCTGGGGCAACATGTACGAGTTCACCATCACCGCGATGGTGCTGATCGTCGCGGTCTACCTGGTGATGGTGTGGCGGACCGGGGCCCGGTGGCTCGGTCTGCCGGTGACGCTGCTCGCGGCGGTCGGCAACGGGCTAGCGGTGACCGTGTTCTACGTGGCCGTGGCGCCGCTGGTGCCGGCCCTGCACTCGGTCTGGTTCATCATCCACATCTGCGCGGCCGTCGTCTCCGGTGCCGCCTTCAACATCGGCGGTCTACTGACCGTGCTCTTCCTGATCCGGCAGCGAGCCGAGAAGCGGGGGACCGTCTCCGGGTACCTGAGTCGGATCCCGACCGCCCGCAAGCTCGACCTCTACGCGTACCGGTTCCTGGCCTTCGCCTTCCCGCTGTGGACGTTCACCGTCGCCGCCGGGGCGATCTGGGCCGAGTACGCCTGGGGCCGCTACTGGGGCTGGGACCCGAAGGAGACCTGGGCCCTGGTGACCTGGGTGATCTTTGCCTGCTACCTGCACGCCCGCTCGACCGCCGGCTGGCGGGGCACCCGGGCGGCCGTGATCGCCCTGATCGGGGTCGCGTCCTTCTGGTTCAACTTCGTCGGGATCAACCTGCTGGTCTCGGGCCTGCACTCCTACGCCGGGGTCTAGGTGTCATGACACTCCAGGCTGAATTCAGCGACTGCTGTATCGTGGTGGGATGGACGATGAGATGACCATGGCGCCGAGGGTCGCGGTGGACGCGGAGGCGTTGGGCCGGGTGGGGAAGGCATTGGCTGATCCGACCCGTCGCCGACTGCTGTTGCGGTTGGTGCAGGGTCCGGCGTTCCCGTCGGATCTGGCAGACGACCTGGGCTTGACGCGGGCGAACGTGTCGAACCATCTGACGTGTCTGCGCGGCTGCGGCCTAGTGTCCACCGAGCCGGTGGGACGTCGGGTGCGCTACCAGCTGGCCGACCCGCGGCTGGCGGGGGCGTTGGCGCAGCTGGCGTCGCTGGTGCTGGTCGTCAGCGACGGCACCGCACCGGGTGAGCCCTGCGGGCCAGAGGACTTCGACTGTGTCGACGAGCTGGACGAACCCGGCCCCGATGACTCGGTGGTGCCGACGGGGGTCTCTCATGGCTGACGCCTGCTGCGGTCCGGATGAGGTCGATGAGCACACCGACACCGCGGAATCACTGACGGTGACGCCGATCTGGCGGATCCGTGAGCTGCAGGCCGCCGCACTGGCCGGGCTGCTGCTGCTGGCAGGTCTGCTCGCCCCGTCCGACACCGTGGTGGAGACGGTGCTGTTCGCCGCGGCCGCGGTCGTCGGCGGTGCGACGTTCGTGCCGGCTGCTGTCCGCGGGCTGATGAAGGGCCGGCTCGGGGTCGGGCTGTTGATGACAATCGCCGCGGTCGGCGCGGTCCTGCTCGGTGAGGTGGCGGAGGCGGCCACGCTGGCGTTCCTGTTCTCCATCGCCGAGGGCTTGGAGGGCTACGCCCTGGCCCGGACCCGCAACAGTCTGCGGGCCCTGCTCGATTTGGTGCCGCCGACCGCGACCGTCCTGCGCGACGGCACACAGGTGACGGTGGCGGTCAGCGAGCTGCGGGTGGATGATCTTCTGTTGGTCCGCCCCGGCGACAAGATCGCCACCGACGGAGTGGTCCGCCACGGCCGGTCGGCGATCGACACCTCGGTGGTGACCGGGGAGTCGGTGCCGGTCGAGGTCGGGCCCGGTGCGGAGGTGTTCGCCGGCACCGTCAACGGCACCGGCGCTATCGAGGTGGAGGTGACGGCCACCGCGGCGGACAACTCGCTGGCCCGGCTGGTGCATGTGGTGCAGGAAGCGCAGGACCGCAAGGGCTCCAGCCAACGGCTGGCCGAACGGTTCGCGCGGCCACTGGTGCCCGGTGTGCTGATCTTGGCGACGCTGGTCGGCCTGGTCGGCAGCCTCCTCGACGACCCGGCGGTGTGGATCCCGCGGGCCCTGGTGGTGCTGGTCGCGGCCGCGCCGTGCGCGTTCGCGTTGAGTGTCCCGATCGCCGTCGTCGCCGCCGTCGGCGCCGCATCCAAGGGCGGGGTCCTGATCAAGGGCGGCGCCGCCGTGGAGCAGCTCGGAGCCGTCAAGGTCGTCGCCGTGGACAAGACCGGCACCCTGACCCGCAACGAACCCTCCGTCATCGAAATCGTCCCGGCCGGAACATGCAGCACCGACGAGGTTCTGACGGTCGCCGCCGCATTGGAGGCCCGCAGTGAGCACCCGCTCGCCGCCGCGATCGTCGCCGCCGCCACCGACCTGCCGAGCCGTGACGGCAGCGACGTGGAAGCCGTACCCGGTCAGGGACTGACCGGTGTCGTGGCGGGCCGGCCGGCCCGGCTCGGCAAGCCCGGCTTCATTCCCGTCGAAGGTCTCGCCGGCGATGTGGAGCGGCTACAAGATGCCGGCGCCACGGTGGTGCTGGTCGAACACGACAACACCGTGCTGGGGGCGGTCGCGGTCCGCGACGAGATCCGCCCCGAGGCCGCCGAGGCGGTGACCATGCTGCACCGCCAAGGGGTGTCGGTGGTGATGCTGACCGGCGACAACGCCCGGACCGCAGCCGCGATCGCCGCCCAGGCCGGCATCTCGGAGGTCCGGGCCGAGCTGTCGCCGCAGGACAAGGCCCACATCGTGACCGAGCTGCAGGCCCGCGGGGCGGTGGCGATGGTCGGTGACGGCATCAACGACGCCCCCGCCCTGGCCACCGCCGACGCCGGGATCGCGATGGGCGCGATGGGCAGCGACGTCGCCATCGAGGCCGCCGACATCGCCTTGATGGGCGAGGATCTGCGCCGGCTGCCCGATGCGATCGCCCACACCCGCCACGCTCGCAGGATCTTCACCCAGAACCTGATCCTGTCCGGACTGATCATCGCCGTCCTGGTCCCGTTGGCCGGCTTCGGGGTGCTCGGCTTGGCCGCCGTCGTCGCCACCCACGAGCTCGCCGAGGTCCTGGTGATCTTGAACGGCATCCGCGCCGGCCGCCGCACCCTGCTACCGACCCGTCCACCGGTCCGCGGCTCCCGCCGGGCCCGCACCCACACGCCGGACCGCAACGCCAAGATCCACGCAGCTGCTGCAGTGCCGGCGACCTCCCTGCTCACCCTGACCCCGACAGCCTCCCGACCGGTGCAGACAAACGCTGCGGCCCACACCGAGACCGCTGCTCACAGCCAGCTGCCGGTCCTGACGATGGCGCCCGCCTCCGCCGAGGTCGACGGCTGCGGCTGCCAGCCGGGCTGCACCTGCTGCCGGTAAGCAACCAATTGACGTCCACACCCGTTCACCCAACGTCACATCTGCCAACGAAGGAGTCGACTCACCACCATGGCCAGCCGACGCAAGACCACCCGCCCCGACCAGCCGAGCAGGCGAGCCCAGCTCGCCGCCCAGCAGCAAGCCGCCGCACGGTCGAAAAAACGGAACCGGATCATCACCGCGGTCGCAGCCGGGGTGGTGCTGCTGCTGATGGCGGCCGGTGTCGTCCTGCAGGTCCGGTCGCAGGGCAACGAGCCGCCCACGGCGGCCTCGGCGGCGGACGTCACCGTGCGTGACAACTCCCACCGACTCTCCGATGTACCCGACGGCAAAGTGACGTTCGTGGAGTTCCTCGACTTCGAGTGCGAGGCCTGCGGGGCAGCGTTCCCCGCAGTCGAGGAGCTCCGCGCCACCTTCGGTGACCGGGTCACCTTCGTGGCCCGCTACTTCCCGTTGGACGGCCACTTCAACTCCCAACGTGCCGCGCGGGCGGTCGAGGCCGCCGCCCAGCAAGGCCAGTTCGAAGCGATGTACAAGAAGATGTTCGAGACCCAAACCCAGTGGTCGGAGCAGCAGGTCCCCAAGGACGACCTGTTCCGCTCCTACGCCGAGGAGCTCGGCTTGGACATGACCAAGTGGGACGCGGCCTACGCCTCCGACGCCACCTGGGCACGCATCCAGGCCGACATCGACGACGGCACAGCGTTGGGTGTGACGAGTACCCCATCGTTCTTCCTGAACGGGCAGCGGCTGGAGCCGAAGTCCATCGACGACCTGACCACCGCAATCGAGCAGGCTCTGGACCAGCAGTGACCTCACCCAGCCACGACGCGACACACACGGATGTCGACGACGTCGACGAGGTCGACAACGTCGACGCGGTCGACAGGGATCCGGCCGCTGCCTCAGCCCCGGTGGTGGGGGAGCGCACGGTCGGCTGGGTGCTGCTGGTCGCGGGACTGGTCGGGTTCGCCGCCGCTTTCGTGTTGGCGGTGGAGAAGTACTGGCTGTTGACCAATCCCTTCTACACGCCGTCCTGCAGCGTGAACGCCACCATCTCCTGCGGTCCGGTGATGAGCTCGTGGCAGGCAGCGGTGTTCGGCTTCCCGAACCCGTACCTGGGGATCGCCGGGTTCGCTGTCGTCGCGGCGACCGGGGCGATGCTGCTGACCGGCGGCCGGCTCGCGAGCTGGTACGCGGTCGGTCTGCAGGTCGGGGCGGTCGCCGGCACGGTGTTCGTGGCCTGGCTGATGGTGCAGAGCCTGACTGTCATCCACGCGCTGTGCCCGTACTGCATGGCCGCATGGGCGGCCACGTTCGCCACGATCTGGTACGTCACCCTGGCCAACCTGGGCCGGCTCCGAGAACAGCTGCCCGCCCGCCTCGGACGCGCCGTCGACGCCGCAGGCCGCAACCACAGCGCCATCCTGGCCGGTTGGCTGCTGATCATCGCCGTCCTCGTCGCCGTCACCGCGTGGGGTTTCTGACCGCCGATGACCACCATCAGTCGCACTGCCGCGGACCGGTCGCTCAGCTGGCGTCTCTGCACGACCGCCGGGGCGTTGCTCGCGGTACTAGCCGTCGTGCTGATCACCGGTGGATGTGCACCGCAACAGGGCGACTCGGTGACCCGAACCGGGAACCGTGAGCTCGGCGGCTCCGCCGCCACCTCCGGGCAAGTGAGCAAGTCGTTGACCTGGATCCCGGTTGCCGAACGCGAGCCAGCGCCGGTCGCGTCCGGCCCGGCCGTGAGCGGCAAGGGCACCGTGTCGACCGACGACTTCCCGGGCAAGGTGGTGGTGATCAACGTCTGGGGATCCTGGTGCGGTCCGTGCCGGCTCGAGGCCCGCGACCTGGCCGACGCCAGCGAGGAGACCACGAAGACGGCCGCGTTCGTCGGCATCAACGTCCGCGACAACAACCCCGAGGCGGCGCGAGCCTTCGTTCGGGCCTTCAAGATCGGCTACCCCCACATCTACGACCCGAACGGTGAACAGCTGGTCCGGTTCGCCGGCACCCTGCCGCCGAACGGGATCCCCTCGACACTGATCATCGACACCGACGGCCGGATCGCTGCCCGGGTGATCGGGGTCGTGGACAAAGCGACCCTGCTCGGCTTGATCGACGACGTCTACCGCGGCAAGTAGCCGACACATGGTGCCGTTGGAGATCGCTAGCTGGGTCCAGGACGCCGTCGCGGGGTCGATGATCATCGCGTTGCCGGTCGCTCTGCTGGCCGGGATGGTGTCGTTCTTCAGCCCCTGCGTCGTGCCGCTGCTGCCGGGCTACCTCGCCTACGCCAGCGGCATGGGCGCCGCCGACCTGGTCGCCGGCCACACCAACCCCCGCCGCACCCTGGCCGGGACCGCATTGTTCGTGCTCGGCTTCGCGTCCGTGTTCGTCGCCGCCGGTGTCGTGTTCGGCTCACTCGGGCAGGCGCTGGTCGCCTACCAGTCCCAGATCAGCCGGGTCGTCGGGATCCTCACCATTGTGATGGGCCTGATCTTCACCGGACTTCTGCCAATCGGGCGCCGCGAGCTGCGGCTGCAGCGGATGCCCGCCGTCGGCCTGGCCGGCGCACCGCTGCTCGGGATCGTGTTCGGGCTCGGCTGGACCCCCTGCATCGGTCCCACCCTCAGCGTCGTGCTGTCGTTGGCGTTGACCGAGGCCAGCGCCGCCCGAGGTGGGCTGCTGGCCTTCACCTACGCCCTCGGCCTCGGGATCCCGTTCCTGATCGCCGCCGTCGCGTTCGCCAAGATGACCCGTGCCGTCGACCTGCTCCGCCGGCACCAGCAGACCCTGCTCCGCGCCGGGGGTGCCGCCATGATCATCGTCGGGATCCTGCTGGTCAGCGGCCTGTGGGACCGCGCGACCGCTGTCCTGCGCCAGTGGGCAGCCCAGTTCACCACCGTCTTGTGAACCGGACTGGACCCGCTGAGCGGGAGAAGGAATCGTCGATGATCATCGCCTCCGGGCTCCAACCCCCGACCACTGCCAGGGTTAGGGCAAAGCATCGGTCCGCCGACCCGCCGACCATCGGTCTACCCGGTCGCTCGAACACCCCGCCAACGGTGAGGTCGAACCGGTCAACGGGGCAGTCGAAGCCCTGCGGGTACCCCCGAGGATCCCGATCGCGGCCGCTGGCCCACGAAGGAGTGCGATGACCTCGTCCGCCGACCTGGAGGACCGAGACGGGTTCGAGCCGGTCTATCACCCGTACGGACCGCATCGAGCCGGTCTGCCGCCGCTGAGGCGGTACTTCCGGGAGCTGTGGGCCCCGCCGGCAGTTCGCGACCGAGATGAGCAGGGCCACGCTGCGGGGGGCCGACGTCAACACCGTGTTCGGGCAGGCCTGGCTGATCCTCAACCCGCTGCTGCTGGCCGGTGTCTACTACCTGCTGGTCACCATCATCCGGCAACGCCACGACCCTGAACTGTTCACCCACCTCACGCTGGCACTGTTCGCCTTCACCATGGTGCAGACCGCCGCGTCCAGCGGGGCGACCTCGGTCACCGGCTCCGGCCGCCTCCTCATCAACACCGCCTTCCCCCGGTTGCTGATCCCGCTGTCGGCGGTCCGGACCGCGTTCTTCCGGTTCCTGCCGACGATCCCGGTCTACCTGGTCTTCCACGCGATCTTCGGTCTGCCCTGGCATCCGCGGATGCTGGTCTCGCTGTACTTCCTGCTGACCATGATCGTGTTCAGCATGGGTCTGGCCGCCTTCTTCGCCACCTGCCAGGTCTACTTCCGCGACACCTCCAACTTCCTGCCCTACGTCCTGCGGCTGTGGATGTACCTGTCCCCGGTCCTGTGGCTGCCGGAGATGCTCGACCGGATGGGCGCCGGACTGCGGTTCGTCGTCGAGCTCAACCCGATGTACCCGATGCTCACCGGCTACGCCAACCTGCTGCAGGACCAGTCGTACCCACCGCTGTGGATGTGGATTGCCGCCGCCGCCTGGGCCATTGGTGCTGTCCTCGTCGGCTTCTTGTACTTCATCTCCAGGGAACGCGAGTTCGCTGTCCGCCTCACCTGACGCATGCTCGGCAGACTGTGACTCGTGAAGGACCCACCGAACCAGACGTAAAAGCGAGGTGATCAGGGACGTGGGCACCATCGACAGCAGCGCGACGGTCTGGAGAGTAGGGACGATTGGCCTCAGCCAGTTCCACCCCGACCCGAACGTCTCGTACGCGGCCTCCATCGGGGCGATCCGCGACCTGCTCGACGAGCTGCAGCCTCGAGCTCACTACGCCGATCCAGTGGCGATCAGCTCGGCGAGGCATCCGAGGGTCGATGATCTGACGGTGCGTCAGACCGGGGCCATCGCGTACGCCCCGAGCGGCGTCGTCAGCGTTCGAATTGATGCCGGCCAGCAGCGGGTCTTCTCCGATGTGCGGAAGCGGTCCAGCGAAAAGCTGAATACCTTGGTCGCGCTGGAGGTGACCACAGGCGCTGACGGAGACGGTTGAGGCACATGCGCGAACCCCGATCCCGGCTCGGCGGTGTGGCCACCGTCGGCGGACCCCTGGCCCTGCTCGGCCCGGCCTTCGTGGCGGCCATCGCCTACATCGATCCCGGGAACTTCGCCACCAACATCTCGGCGGGATCGGGCTTCGGCTACCTGCTGATCTGGGTGCTGGTGGTCAGCAACCTGATGGCGATGCTCATCCAGTACCTCTCCGCCAAGGCCGGGATCGCCACCGGGAAGAGCCTGCCGGAACTGTGCCGGGACAACTTCGGCAGACCGGTCACCCGCGGCCTGTGGGTGCAGGCCGAGCTGGTCGCCATCGCGACCGATCTCGCCGAGGTGCTCGGCGGCGCGATCGCCCTCCGGTTGCTCTTCGGCCTGCCCCTGCTGGTGGGTGGCGTGATCACCGCGGCCGTGGCGTTCGCCCTGCTGGGGCTGCAGACCAGGGGTGTCCGACGGTTCGAGGTGGTGATCACCGGGATGCTCCTGGTGGTGCTGATCGGGTTCCTGTACAGCCTGGTGATCGGCGGCGTTGACGCCCGGGCGGCGGTGGCGGGTCTGGTGCCACGGTTCGCGGGCACCGAGACCGTGCTGTTGGCGACCGGCATGCTGGGCGCGACAGTCATGCCGCACGTCATCTACCTGCACGGCGCCCTCACCCAGTCCCGGTACGTCCGGCGCACCGAGGTCGAGCGACTGGCCCTGCTGCGCAGCCAGCGGGTGGACGTGGTGGCCGCCATGGGCCTGGCCGGCCTGATCAACCTCTCCATGCTGGCCGTGGCCGCCGAGAACCTGTCCGATCTGCCGGTGCCCGTCGACACCATCGAGGGCGCCTACGCGGGGATCGGCGCCACCCTCGGCCCGACGGCCGCCCTGCTCTTCGGGCTCGCGCTGCTGGCCTCGGGTTTCGCGGCCTCGGGTGTCGGGACCCTGTCCGGTCAGGTGGTCATGCAGGGTTTCCTCCAGCGCCGGATCCCGCTCGTGGTCCGCCGGCTGGTGACTCTGGCGCCGGCCTTGGTGATCATCGCGGCCGGAGTGGACACCACTGCCGCGTTGGTGATCTCCCAGGTCGTCCTGTCCTTCGGCATCCCGTTCGCGCTGATCCCGCTGGTCATGCTCACCCGGCGGCCGGACCTGATGGGTGCGCTGGTGAACCGCCGCCACACGACCCTCGTCGCGGCGCTGGTGGCCGCCGTCATCACCGGGCTCAACGTGACACTGATCGTGCTCACCCTGATCGGCTGAACGAGGAACCGCGAATGGGGCGAGGGACCATCGGTCGTCCGACGTCTGATTTCACCTCTTCATGGCGCGCCTTCGGCCTCCATCTCTGCGACCCCACCGCCTGGGCCTGAACCCCGACGAACTAACGGGAATGTCCAACCCGCGCCGGAAGCGTCGGCCTCTCCGACACCGAGGTCGTCGGGAGAGCTGCGATGACCGCACCCTCAGGTTCCGGGTGTCCACGATCGCGCCGCGCGGGTGCAGAACACACCGTCACCGATCCGCTGGGCGACCGGGTGAAGGGGGCCGACCGAGGGGTCGACCGTTTGAAGGCCGACCAGGTGAGGAGCCATCCGCAGCCGCGGCACTGCCAGCCCGGAAGAACTTCACGTGGCCAGCGAGGCTGGGGTCGCCTTGCTAGCCTGTCTAGATGTACTCGGGTGCCGCGTCGTCGTGGGGCCCACGATTCGTGCGGCGCTTCCTGGGCGCTTTCGCGGTGATCTTGTTCGGTCTGGTCGGCCATCAGATCGCGCAGGAGCCGAGTGCGACCGGTATGTCGGACTCCTCGACAACGATCACGGCACTGCAGACCGACCCCTCGGGATGGGTAGACGAGGCAGCCGCCTCCTCGGTGACGGCCGTCGCCCACGCCGTCGGCAGCGGCAATCTCGATCTCGGGACGTACGAGCAGACCCGGCATGACCCGTGGTCCGGGTTCGAGATCAGCACCCTGTGTCTGCTGTTCGCGGTGGTGCTTATGGTCGCGATGGTGGTCCTACCCCGCCGCGCCCTCCTTCGGTGGTGGCTGCAGTCAGCCCCACGCACACAGGCCATGCCGCCGCCACCCTGCGGGTCGACGACGTCAGCGCTCGTCGCCTTGTCCATCAGTCGTACCTGAGCCGAGCGTCGTTCGCTTCGGATCACCTCCCTGCCCCGCCGCTTCAGGCGTGGGCTGGAGTTCTCACACCTACGACGACCTCGACAGGACCTGCTATGAACAAGATTCACCCGCTTCAGCGTGCCCGCCGTGTCCTCTACAACGCTCTTATCGATGTCCGCTTCGGGCCGCCGCTCGCCGGTGAGATTCGGACGCGCTACGGCCACCTGGGGGCTAAGGACACCGCCAACAGTGACTATCTCGCGCTCGATCGGATCTTCGCCGGCACCATCGGGCCAGACGACGTGCTGGTCGACATCGGCTGCGGGAAGGGTCGTGTCCTCAACTGGTGGCTGCGGCACTACGACAATCAGATCATCGGCATCGAGCTCGATCCCGACATCGCCGCCAAGACCCGGTCCAGGCTGGCCCGCTTCACCAACGTCACCATCGTGACCGGGGACGCCGTGCAGTGTCTGCCTCCCGAGGGAACGCTGTACTACATGTACAACCCGTTCCAGGCGGAGATCGTCAGCCAGCTCGAAGCCCGACTCGTTGAGGTGGCACGCGGCGGCGCCGGTCCCATCCGGATCGTGTACAACAACTGCAAGTACCTCTCCGCCTTCGTCAACAGTCCGCACTGGACGGTTGACCTCCTTGATGCTGCGATCACTGACCCGTTCGATCGGGTGGCGCACATCCAATACGTCGGGGACCTGCCCTGAGACGGCTTGATCAGTTGCCCCGCCTAGCCTGCGACGTCACGATCACCAGGATGCGCCGGGTCGCCGGGGCCGCGCGGCAACTCGGGATCTCCGTCCGTGCGAACGTCGGCTCCTTCGCACCCGACGGTTGCTACCTGCTGGCATTGCTCGTCCCGGTAGCCCTGTTCGACCTGACCCTGAGCTGGCTGCGCATCACCAGCCGGTACGACGCCCCCTCGGGTCTGGCCGCGATCACCCAGCTCCGGTCCGACCTTTTGGCCCACCTGGGCTTCGCGGTGCTGTGGGTGGTGGCCTACGCGGTGCTGCGCGAGCGCTGGCGGCGAGCAGTCGTGCTGGTCGTGAGTCAGCTGAGCGTGGCCGGATACCTGCTGTTCGCCGTCGCCGCCCACAGCTACTACCGCAAGAGCGGATCGATCCTGGACGCCGGCGGGCTGCGGATGATGGTCACCGATCCGGAGGCAACCCGCAACATCGCCGCCAGCGAGTCCTCCACGACCGACGTCTGGGTGATGATCGCGGCGGTCACCTACGCCCTGCTCGGTCCCGTGCTGGTCTACCGGCTGCGCTACCGGGGTCAGTCGCCGCGCGGACGCTGGCTGCCCGGCCTGACGGCGCCAACCCGTGACCACCGGGTGCCGACAAGCCGCGGTGGCCGGATCGCGGTCCTCGCTACCACCACCGGCCTGCTGCTGGTGGTGGCCGCGGCCGTGCCGGTCACCAGCGGTGGGGCGTTTGCGCGCAACCAGGCGCTCGACGTCGCCCTCGAGCTGGGTTCGAGCCTGCTCGAGTCGGAGCGGGCGTACGCCCAACGGCCGGCGATGTCGCCGAGCCGGCTGATCGCCACCAGGTCGGTGGCGGCTGACCGGCCACGCAACGTCGTGATGATCACCATGGAGTCGGTCCGCTCCGAGGCCACCTCCCTGGGGAACCCGAACCGTGACACCACCCCGTTCCTGGCGAAGCTGGCCAAGCGCAGCACGGTCGCCGAGAACGCCTACACCACCGTTCCCCACACCTCCAAGGCGGTGACCGGAGCCAACTGCGGGTATATGCCGCCGCTGGACACCAAGCTCACCGAGTCGGCGCCGGCCGGTCTGCCGTCCACCTGCCTGCCCGGCCTGTTACGTCAGCAGGGATATGCCACGGCGTTCCTGCAATCCGCGGTCGGGGAGTTCGAGCGCCGGCCGGACCTGGTCCGCAACCTCGGCTATGACGAGTTCTTCCCCGTCGAGACCTTCCCGACGGCCGGTTTCGGCCGAGCGAACTACTTCGGCTGGGAGGACGACATCATGCTCGAACCGAGCCGGGACTGGCTGCGCGCTCAGGGCGACGCACCGTTCCTGCTGACCTATCTGACGGTGACGGGTCATCACGACTACCGGCTGCCGGGCACGTTCGGCCTGAAGAACCTGGCCGACGAGGAGGATCTGAACAACTACCTCAACGGCGTCCGCTACGTGGACCGGTTCGTCTCGAAGGTGTTCGCGATGCTGGCCGAGGAGGGTCGTGCCGACGACACCCTGGTGGTGGTGACCGCCGACCACGGCGAGGGCTTCGGCGAGCACGGACTGCGCCAGCACGACAACACGATCTACAACGAGGGCATCAAGGTCCCGTATCTGGTCTACGACCCCACCGACCGGCGCGGCCGCACGGTGCAGCGGCCGGTGACGACGATGAGCGTGCCGGAGACGGTCGCCGAGCGTCTCGGGTACCGGTTGAGTGGCGGGCTGGCCAGGGAGGAGTCGCTGTTCTCCGGCGGCGGCGGACGGCCGGTCCGAGTCTCGTGCCAGTCCACCAACCGGTGTCTGGCACTGATCGAGGGCACCACCAAGTACATCCACCACTTCGGCAACCGACCCGACGAGGTCTTCGACCTCAGCAGTGACCCCGACGAGAAGCGCAACCTGATCGACGATGTCGATCCCGCACGGCTCAAGGCACTGCGGTCGGACCTGCTGCAGTGGCGCAGAGCAACCCGGTCTGAGTATGCGCCCCGGTCCCGCTAGGTCCGCTCAGATCAGAGGCCGGGCGTTGATCGTGGGTTCAGGGCCTTGGCAGCAGGCGGGATCCGGACCCGAACATCGAGTGGCGGGTGGGTGCCCTCGCCGCGATGCCCAGCACCGCGAGTGGATGTCAGGTGCTCTCGCTGACGGGGAGTGCCCGGAGATGAATGAGCACACCCGTCTGGCCGAGCCGCCCGGCGTCTGGTCACAGTGCCCGTCGGCTATCCACGTCCCTTTCGGCAGATGCCATCACGTCATCGCCAGCCACTTCTCACAGCCGAGCCGGACGGGGCAGCACGCTGCTGCTGGCGGGGCCGACCAAGCCGGCACGTGGTTGACCAGACCGGCCAACGGAAGCGCGGGAACTCTGCTGCTCGCCCTGAAGTTGAAGAAGGAGAATCTCGACCCTGCATATCGCAGGTCATCGATGTCATCTATTTTGGCGATGACAGCAGGAGAGGTCGTACACGCGCCGATCGAAGAACACGTTCGACGGAGCGGTTGACGGCCACATGCCACGGACTGGCGAAGGAGCTCGGTTGCGTTGATGCGGGCCGACGACAGATATGTGGTCGCGGTGATGGTGGCGGTTGCCCTGGCCAGCCTGACCCTGGTCCCGCTGACCCGTGACTCGTCGTTCCTCGGTCCGGGATGGCTGATCATCCTGCTGGTCGGTGGACTGTCGGCCGGACTGCGACGGGCCCGGCTGGGCCCGCTGCTGGTGGCAGGGGTGCAAACTGTCGTGGCCGCCGGAGTGGTCTGGGTCGTCGCGCCGTCCACCCCAACCCCGGACTGGTCGGGCTGGTCGCGACTGGTCGGCTCCGCGGCGGAGCACATCCAGACCCAGTCCGCGCCGATGGCGCCGCACGCCGGCGTCCGGCTGCTGCTCATCGTCGGGATCGGGCTGACCATGGTGCTGACCGACCTGATCGTGGTCGGGCTGCGCCGGCCCGCGTTCGGGCTGGGCCCGCCGGCCGCGTTGTTCCTGGTGCCGGCCCTCGGGCTCGACACCGATACCGGTGTGGTGGCGTTCGGCTGCCTCATCGTCGGCTACCTCGCCATCCTGGCCGCCGACGGGCTCACCCTCACCGCCAGATGGCCGAGCGGGCTGAGCCGGGACTCCGCCGACGGTTTCGGCACCGCGGCACCGGTGGTGTGGCGGGCCGCGGCAGCCGTCGCCCTGCCGGCCGTCGCGGCGGCGGTGGTGGCTGCGGTGTTGCTGCCGACCCTGTCGGTGCCCGGCGGTCTGGCCGGGACCGGCCGCGGCGGTGGGCTGAGCTTGAGCGACCCGACCTTGGACCTGCGGCGCAACCTGGCTCAGCCGACTGATCGGACCGTCATCACCTACCGCACCGACCGGCCCGGTGGCGTCTATTTACGGATGGCCTCCCTGGAACGGTTCGACGGCGACGGCTGGCGCAGCGAGGGGCTGGACCTGACCGAGGGTGCCGAGCTGCCGCAGATCCCCGGTGTGTCCAGGGAGCCTGGGCCGCGGCGGCGCACCACGATCACCATCGACTCGTTCGACTCGGAGTATCTGCCGCTGCCGTACGCGCCGCGCCGGGTCGAGGCCCCCGGCTCCTGGACCTTCGACCCGACCTCGCTGGTCGTGGTCGCCGGAGCTGGCCCGGGCCGGCGGCAGGCGACCCGGAACCTCACCTACACCGTCGACAGCATCGACATCACCCCGGACCCGGCGGACCTGGCCGGCTCCCTGCCGGGGACCCCGGCCGACGCCGCCGTCACCGCCGTCGTGCCGGCCGACCTGCCCGCCTCGATTAGCGACCTGGCCCGCGCCATCACCGCCGACGCCGACACCGCCGCCGGCCAGGCCGCCGCCATCCAGACCTATCTGCGCAGCAGCCGCTTCATCTACAGCACCGAACCACTCCCCGGCAACGGCTATCAGGCGCTGGAGAACTTCCTGTTCGAGGACCGCCGCGGCTACTGCGAACAGTTCGCCGCCTCGATGGCTGCGATGGTCCGCGTGCTCGGCATCCCGTCCCGGATCGGCATCGGCTTCCTGCCTGGCGAGCAGCAAGGCGACACCTGGCGGGTCGGCATCCGCAAGATGCACGCCTGGCCGGAGCTGTTCTTCGCCGGCTATGGCTGGGTCCGGTTCGAACCCACACCCGCCGGAATCACCGGCACCGCCCCGGACTGGACCGTCCCCGCCGCCCCGGCTGAGCGGCCGAGCAGCGACACACCCAGCCAGGCCGCCCCCCAGCCCAGCATCAGCAGCCGACCTGACACCCCCGCCGACCAGCCCGCCCCCACCGCCCAGACGCCGACCGGCATCTCTGGCTGGCGGGTGCTCACCTACACCGCGCTCGGGCTGCTCGCCGGCGCTGTCCTGGCCGCCCCCGCAACCATCCGCGCCCGCCGCCGTCACCGGCGGCTTAGCCGCGATGGGCCGACCGACGACCAGGTCGAAGCCGCCTGGGCGGAGATCCGCGACACCGTCATCGACACCGGTGGCCGGTGGCCCGCCGGCAGCCCGCGCCGCATCGGCGGTGACATCGCCAAACGTCTCGACGCGCCCGAAGCGGCCACCATGACCCGCATCGCCACCCTGGTCGAACAGTCCCGCTACGCCCGCCACATCGCCCACGAAGACACCGCCAACCAGCTGCCCGAACTGACCCGCCAGGTCCGGACCGGCCTGGCCGGGGAGCTCAGCCGACCGCGCCGCCTGCTCAGCCGAGTGGCGCCCCGATCGCTGCTTCCCCCCACACCACGCCGACCCAAGAAAGGGCCGCACCAGACTTGAGCGTGACTGAAGCGCAAGATTCTCCGACCGATGTAGGCCTTCACCACCCCACAGGCGCCTGCCACCCCAGCGCCAGCCTCGTCGCAGGTCGGGCACTGGCGCCTGTCAGCTCATCACTTCTCACACCAGCCCCTCCGTTCCCGAACGCCCTGCATGTGAGCCTCCACTTTCGCTTTCTCTGGGTCGACGAGGCGTTCGCGACCTGGCGGGCCGGGAGCCTCGACGTGCTGGGCCTGTGTCCCGAGACTGAGCTCGAGCTGAGGGACGCCCTGGTGCACCTGATCGAGGAGTACGCGCGGCGCTGCGGCCACGCGGACCTGCTGCGCGAGTGCATCGACGGCTGCACCGGTCAATAGGTCCTCTACCGCGTTAAAGGGTGGGGAGGGTGACCACGCGGTCGCAGCGGGCGGCCAGGACCGGGTCGTGGGTGATCACGAGCACCGCAGCCCGACTGGCTTCGGCGCTCGCCCACAGGTCGTCGATCAGAGCGGTGGCGGTCGGGGCGTCCAGGTGCTCGGTCGGCTCGTCCAGGATCAGCACGTTCGCGTCGCCGACCACCAGCCGGGCCAAAGCGATACGACGGGCCTCGCCGCCGGAGACGGCCGTGCCGTGCACCCCGACCAGACGGTCCACCGGCATCGCCACCCGCGCCCGCAGGAGCGCCTCGGCGATCTCGGTGTCGCGTGCGTCCCGGCGCCCGATCCGCACGTTCTCCCCGACCGTGGTGTCGAACAGGTAGGCGTCCTGGGCGAGGTAGCCGACCCGACCGGTCACCACCACCCGCCCGGCCAGCGGTGGCAGCAGCCCGAGAGCCGTGGCCGCGACGGTCGTCTTGCCCACACCGCTGGGACCGACCAGTGCCACCTTCTCGCCGGCGGCGAAGTGCAGGTCCAGTCCGACCACCGCGGGTCCGCGGTCCGGCCAGCCCGCGCTCAGGCCGGTGATCGCGATGCCCGGTTCGCCGTCACCGGCTCCGTCGGCGCTGGAGGCCAGGCGATCCGGACTGCCCACGGTAGGCGCGGTCAGCACCTCCCGTACGCGTTCGAGGGCGACCCGCGACCGGCGCCAGGCCAGGGCGGCGGCGGGCAGGGTCGACAGCACCTCGTGCAGTGCCAGTGGGGTGAGCACCAGCACGGCCAGCTGCACCGGCGGGAGCACGCCCGCGAACACCTGGACCGCCCCGACCAGCAGACCGCCGAGCACCGCCACCCCGGAGGCCAGCACCTGCCCGAAGCCGGCCACTCCGGTCGCCCAGGCCGCCCGCTGCTCGGCCCGCCGGAGCCGCCTGTCCACGTCGGTGATCCTGGCCAGGACGGCGTCCGTCGCCCCGTACGCGACCAGGTCCGGGGCGGCGTCGTTGGCCTCGGCAGCCACGTCGGCGAGCTCACCGCGCAGCGGGGCGAGGGTGCCGACGCTGCGGGCCGCCACCCTGGTGGTGAGCCAGGGCAGCAGAACGCCGGCCAGGACGACCGAGACGGCCAGCAGCAACCCCGACCCGGGCGACAGCACCGTGATCACGATCGTGGTCGCGGCGGCGACCAGTCCGGCGGAGGCGAACGGGACGACCACCCGGACGACCAGGTCTTGAACGGCCTCCACGTCGTTGACCACCCGCGACAGCAGGTCGCCACTCCGCCGGCCCACCCAGGTCGATCGGGTCAGGGCGCGCCAGGTGTCGAGCCGGAGACCGGCCTGCAGTCGCAGGGCCAGGTCGTGGCTGTCCAGCCGCTCGACGTAGCGGAGGACGCCCTTGCCGATGCCGAACGCGCGGACCCCGACGATGGCCACCATCAAGTACATCACCGGCGGCTGCTCGGCGGCGCGCGACAACAGCCAGGCGGCGGTGCCGATGAGGGCCACGCCGGCCCCGCTGGCCAGGGAGCCGAGCAGCACGGCCCGCACGAGCTGGCGGGGGCGGCTGGTCAGCAGCCGGAGCGGATCCGTGGTCCCTGCGGTGACCTCCGGACGGGTCGACAGATCGGTCATCGGGTGCTCCCGACGATCTGCGGCACGTCCGGTCGGAGCTCTACCACCCGGTCGGCGGCGGCGAGCACCGCCGGTCGATGACTGACCACCAGGGCCCCGACACCGAGGCGGCGGAGCTCGTCCAGCACCACCAGCTCGGCGTCGGTGTCCAGGCCGGCGGTCGGTTCGTCCAGGATCAGCAGCTGTCCGCCGGCGCAGTCGATGCGCAGCAGGGCCCGGGCCAACGCGACCCGGCGGACCTCGCCGGCCGACAGGCCTTCGCCTCCGGCGGCCAGCACCCGCTCCGGGTCCAGCTCAGCCGCACCGGCCCGACGCAACGCGGACCGGACCCGGGCCGCTGGGGCCTCGGGCGCCGCCAGCCGTACGTTGTCGGCGATCGTGCCGGCCAGCAGTGACGGCTGCTGCGGCACCCAGGCGAGCGCCGCCCGCCAGGCCGCCGGCTCCAGCTCGGTGAGCGGTACGCCGCCGACCAGCACCCGTCCCGACGTCGTCGGCAGGAAGCCGAGCAGCACCGCGAGCAGGGTGGACTTGCCCGCCCCGCTGGCTCCGCCGACGGCCACGATCTCCCCGGGGCCCAGCAGCAACCGGGCGTCGCGGAGCGCGGGCTCCGCGGCGCCGGGGTAGGTGACACCCACACCGTCCACCTCGATCACCGCCGACGCCAGGTCCGGGACCGCCCGCGTACCGGTGGCCGGTGGGGCGGCGTCGATCAGCGCGAAGGCCCGCTCCGCGGCGGCCACGCCGTCGGCGGAGTCGTGGAAGTGCACCCCGACCTGACGCAGGGGCAGGTAGGCCTCGGGGGCGAGGATCAGCACGAAGAGACCGATGACCAGGGTCAGGTTCCCGTCGACCACGCGCAGCCCGATACCCACCGCGACGATGGCCACCGACAGCGTGGCCAGCAGCTCCAGCACCAGCGCGGACAGGAACGCGATCCGCAGCGTGGCCATGGTCTCGTGCCGGTGCGTCTCGCCGGTACGTCGCAGCCCCTCGCCCTGGGCCTTGGCCCGCCCGAACACCTGCAGGGTCGGCAGGCCGGCGACCAGGTCGGCGAAGTGGTGGGCGAGCCGCTGCTGCACCGCGGTCCGCTTCCGGACCCGGGACTGGGTCAGCCAGCCCACCAGCACCATGAACAGCGGGATCAGCGGCAGGGTCAGTGCCACGACCACGGCCGAGACCCAGTCAGCGGTCAGGATGGCCACGCCCACCACCAACGGCACGGTGGCCGCCAGCACGAGCTGGGGGAGATAGCGGGCGAAGTAGCCGTCGAGGGCGTCCAAGCCCTGGGTGAGCACCGAGACCAACCTGGCCCCATCCAGGGCGCCGCCGTCGGGTCCGACCGCTCCTGGCTGGCGCAACCGGGCGGCCATGATCTCGGTCCGCAGCTGCGACTTCACCGCCGCGGCCGACCGCTGGGCCAGCACGGAGTTCAGCCAGGACAACAGTCCCCGGGCGACGAACACCCCGACCAGCGGCCAGATCGTCGCGGTCACCGCCGACAGGTCGCGCCGGGCGAAGGTCCCGGCGATCGCGCTGGCCAGCAGCCAGGCCTGCCCGACGATCACGCCTGCGGTCACCGTGCCGACGGCGATGCCGGCCACCAGGTAGCCGCGGGTGGCCCGCGCTCGACGGAGCAGCCGTGGGTCGACCGGCCCGCCCCGCGATCCCTCCCGGACGCCCCGGGATCGTTCCCGGACGGAGGACATCAGTGCTCGACGGAGGTCGGCAGCACCACGTCGTCGGCGATGTGGTGCACGGAGATCCGCTTGCGGAAGACCCAGTACGTCCAGGCCTGGTACGCGATCACGACCGGGGTCAAGATCACCGCTGCCCAGGTCATGATCGTCAACGTGTACGGGGTGGAGGCCGCGTTGGTCGTGGTCAGACCGTTCTCCGGGTTGGGCAGGCTGGGCATCACGTCGGGGAACAACGCCAGGAACGTGGCCGCCACCGTGAAAGCGATCGCCACCGCCGTGCCCACGAAGGCCCAGCCCTCCCGGCCGATCCGGTTGGCGGCCAGGCCTGCGACCAGTCCGAACGCGGCGATGACACTGGCGATGATCGACGCCAGATCCCCGTACGCGACGTTGAGCCAGACCAGCAAGATCACGGCCAGGACCGCGGCGACGAGCCCGACCCGCCCGGCCAGCGCGTTGGCCCGCTCCCGGATCACGCCGTCGGACTTGAGGGCCAGGAAGATCGCGCCGTGGGTCAGGAAGACCGTCACCGTGACGAGGCCGAAGAGCAGCGCGAACGGGTTGAGCAGGTTGACGAAGCCGCCGACGTAGTCGTGGTTCTCGTCCAGCGGGACCCCGCGCAGGATGTTGCCGAAGGCCACGCCCCACAACAGCGCGGGCACGAAGGAGCCGATGATGATGCACCAGTCCCAGCGCCGTCGCCAGGCCAGCTCGTTCCTCTTGCCCCGGTAGTCGAAGGCGACGTTGCGCAGGATCAGCGCCACCAAGATCAACAGCAGCGGCAGGTAGAAGCCGCTGAACAGCGTCGCGTACCACTCGGGGAAGGCCGCGAAGGTGGCCCCGCCGGCGACCAGCAGCCACACCTCGTTGCCGTCCCAGACCGGTCCGATGGTGTTGATCACCGCGCGTCGCTCCCGGTCGTCCTTGCCCAGGATCGGCACCAGCATCCCGACCCCGAAGTCGAAGCCCTCCAGGACGAAGTAGCCGATCCACAGCACGGCGATCAGCACGAACCAGACAGTGGTCAGTTCCATCTCAGTCTCCCCGCTCGTCGGTGATCAGTAGCTGAAGACGAGGGGAGCGTCCTCGTCGGAGTCGGTCTTGTCGGGTGGGCTGACGTCGGGCAGCCCGAGGCGCAGGTACTTCAGCAGCAGCTTCACCTCGACCACGGCCAGCACCCCGTACAGGGCGGTGAAGGTGATCATCGACGTCAGGATCATGGCCGGCGACACCGTGGGAGAGACCCCGGCGGAGGTCTGCAGCAGGGTGAACACCACCCAGGGCTGGCGGCCCGTCTCGGTGAAGATCCAGCCGAAGGAGTTGGCGAACAGCGGCAGCAGGGGCAGGGCGATCAGCAGCGTGGGCCACCAGAACGAGGTCAGGCGGCGGTCACCGCGCAGGCAGATCAGCAGCAGGGTGCCGACGGCGATCCCGGCCATGCCCAATCCGATCATCCAGCGGAACGACCAGTAGGTGAGCGGGACGAAGGGGTAGTAGGTGCCCGGTCCGAACTGCTCGGTGTACTGCTGCTGCAGCTCGTTGATGCCGGTCACCTTGCCGTCGAACGAACCGGTGGCCAGGAAGGACAGCAGGCCGGGGACGTTGACCGACCACAGCTCGCGTTCCCCGTCCGGGGTGCCGATGGTGATCACGGAGAAGCCGGCCGGTTGCTGGGTCTCGTACAGGGCCTCGGCGGCCGCCATCTTCATCGGCTGCACCTCGAACATCACCTTGGACTGCAGGTCGCCGCTGATCGCGGTGCCGGCACCGGCCAGGATGAGCACGATCGCGCCGACCTTGACCGCCGTCTTGAACGCGCCTCGATCGGCGGCCACGACCGTGGTCCTGCCCTGCGCGGCCGCCGCGTACGCCGGTCCCTCGAACGGCTCCCGGGCGTCCAGCGCGGCGCGCTCGGCCTTGTCGATCTTGTGGATGTGCCAGCCGGCGACACCCGCCACGAAGGCTCCGCCGACCATGAAGCAGCCCGCGATCTGGTGCGGGAAGGTGACCAGCACCACCGGGTTCGTCAGGACGGCCGCGAAGTCGATCAGCTCGGCCCGACCGCGGGCCTCGTTGAAGGTGAAGCCGACCGGGTTCTGCATGAACGAGTTGGCGGCCAGGATGAAGTAGGCACTCAAGATGGTGCCGATGGCGGCGAGCCAGATGGTGGCCAGGTGGAGCTTCTTGCCCAGCCGGTCCCAGCCGAAGATCCACAGCCCGAGGAAAGTGGACTCCAGGAAGAACGCGAGCAGGCCCTCCAAGGCCAGCGGGGCGCCGAAGATGTCGCCGACGAACCGGGAGTACGCGCTCCAGTTCATCCCGAACTGGAACTCCTGCACGATCCCGGTGACCACGCCCATCGCGAAGTTGATCAAGAACAGCTTCCCGAAGAACTTGGTCAGCTTGAGGTACTTCTCCTTGTCCGTGATCACCCACGCGGTCTGGAAACCGGCCACCAGCGTGGCCATGGAGATCGTCACCGGGACGAAGAAGAAGTGGTAGACGGTGGTGATGGCGAATTGCCATCGGGCCAGGCTGACGGTGTCCATCGCTGCTCACTTCCCCCTCTCGCGACCCTGGCGCAGGGTGCGTTCGAAACTCTACTACGCAGCGTCGTACTCACTCCAGTAGTACTCAGGGGTGTAGTACGCATCGCCGTAGTAGCGCGGAGTAGGATCGAGAGATGAACTCCCTCGGGGACCTGGAGAGCCGGGTCATGCAGCAGCTGTGGCACGGTGATCGGCCGCAGTCGGTGCGCGAGGTGCACGCCGTCCTGGCCGGCGAACGCGACATCGCCTACACCACGGTGATGACCGTGCTGGACCGGCTGGCCAAGAAGGGTCTGGCCACCCGCGAGCAGGACGGACGGGCCTACCGCTACGACGCCGCGCAGACCCGTGAGGAGCTGGTGGCCGAGGTCATGCACACCGCGCTGGAGGGCAGCGGGGCCGAGCGGTCGGCGGCTCTGGTCGCCTTCGTCGACCGGGTGAGCGACGACGAAGCCGCCGCGCTCCGCGCCGCGCTGGCGCGGTTGGAAGCACCGTGATCGAGGTCCCGCCGCTGCTGGTGGCGGGACTGCTCGCGGTCGGGGCCGCGGTGCTGGTGCGCTCGGGTCCGTCCTGGGTGGTCCGGTGGCGGTTCCTGCCGCAGGTGCCGCGGGCCGCCGTGGTGCTCTGGCAGGCCGGCGCGGTGGCCGCCCTGGTCTGCGTTTTCGGTGTCGCCTGGATCCTGATCCTGGGGGCCATCACGACCCGGTCCACGTCGACCTGGGGGGAGTGGGTGGTGACGGGGGCCGTCGCGGTCTTCGCTGCCGTCGTCGTGCTGCGGCTGGTCTGGGCGCTGGGCCGGGTGATCGCCTCGACGGGATCGCGCCGCCGTCGACACCGTGATCTCGTCGACCTCCTGGCCACCGACCTCGGCGACGCTGCTGGTCTCGGTACCCCCGGTCTGCGCGTGCTCGCCGAGGAGCGACCGCTGGCCTACTGCGTGCCCGGACTGCGCGATGCACGGGTGGTGGTCAGCGCCGGCACGCTGGCGATGTTGTCGGCCGACGAGCTGGCGGCGGTGCTCGCGCACGAGCGAGCGCACCTGCGGGCTCGCCACGATCTCGTTCTCGCCACCTTCGACGCGGTCCATCAGGCGTTCCCCCACGCCATCCGCAGCGAGCTGCCCGCGGAGCAGTGCCGACTGCTGGTCGAGATGCTGGCCGACGACGCCGCCGTGCGTGCGTACGGCCGAGCGTCGTTGGGCCGGGCGCTGGTCGCGCTGTCCGGGTCGGTCGTGCCCGCCGGCGGTCTGGGCGCCGGACCGGTGAGCACCCGCGTCCGGCTGGAACGGCTCGCCGCCCCCGAGCACGGCCGGATGGGTCGGCTCGCGGCCGCGGTCTATCTGCTGGCCGTCTCCTTGGTGCTCGCCCCCGTGCTCGCCGTGATCGTCACCGCGTCCTGATCAGCCGCCACCGACCCCGGTGGTGCAGCAGCGGGATGAGGGCGAACAGCCCGGGGCCACATGTTTCAGGAATGCCAGGATCTGGAAGGACTGCTGGGTTCTCCACCGACCCCCGTGCTGGAGGTCAAGGTCGTCGACGTGATAGGGCTGTATCTGGCCCCACTGGAGCGTCGCTCAGGGGCAGCGACTGCATCAGATACTTCGCGAGCCGCGGCACGTCGACGAAGCGTTGCCGGTCGTTGGTGCTCGATCACATACAGCGACACCCCATGAATCATCAACGTCGACGGTGTCGATGAACTGATCGACCTGCTGATGCGATGAAGAGCGTCACGGGCTCGGCGATCTCATAGTTCGCGACTCCGATGTCGAAGCCCTGCACGACCGGTTTGCCGGCCTCACCCGGATCGGGATTGACGAGATCTCCTATAAGCGCGGACACCGGTACCTGACCGTGGTGGTCGACCATGACAGCGGCCGGCTGGTGTGGGCCGCGCCGGGACGGGACAAGGCCACCTTGGCGGTCTTCTTCGATGCTCTGGGTGAGCAACGCTGCGCTCAGATCACCCATGTTTCCGCGGACGGGGCGGACTGGATCAGCAGTGTGGTCACCGACCGGTGCCCGAACGCGGTGCGCTGTGCTGATCCCTTCCACGTGGTGCGGTGGGCCACCGACGCTTTGGACGAGGTCCGCCGCCAGGCCTGGAACGAAGCGCGCGGCGCGGTCACCCAGCGTCGTGCCGGACGATCAACAGGGCAGGCGAAGGCGTTGAAGGGTGCCCGGTACGCGTTGTGGAAGAACCCCGAGAACCTCACCAGCCGGCAGCAGACCAAACTGGCTTGGATCGCCACGACCGACCCCCGGCTGCACCGTGCCTACCTGCTCACCGAAGGGCTCCGGCCAATCTTCCAGCTCCCCCTCGCCGAGGCCGCTGAGGCCCTCGATGTCTGGGTCGGCTGGGCACGTCGCTGCCGGATCCCGGCGTTCATCGACCTGCAACGCCGGATCGCGAAACACCGGACCTCGATCCTCGCCGCGATCGAGCACGGACTCTCGAACGGACGGATCCGGGCGGTCAACACCAAGATCCGACCCATCACCCGGATCGCCTTCGGGTTCGCCACCCCCGAACTACTGATCGCCCTCGCCATGCTCAGCCTCGGCGGTCACCCACCCGTACTTCCAGGCCGGACATGACCCACGGATCAGTCAGTAGAGCCTCTTTATGCTGATCGGCACGTTGGGAGCTGGCTACCCCAGGCGTGCAGTTGCAGCTTCTCCGATGCCAGGTTGCCTCGGTGCAGGTCCTCCCTGTTAGCGCTTGTTGACCTTGGCGGGTGCATGTTGATCATGGTCGGATGGCGGCCGTCAGGCGGGCAAGGGCGAGGGGGAGCGTAGCCCCCGCCAGGGGGACAGCATGGAAGGGCCGCCAGGCCCAGGGGCGTGGGCGGAGCCCGTCAGCGGCGCAGCCCGTAACCAAGATCATGAGTAGCATCCAAGTTGATCTTGGTCTGAGCGCCGCAAGGCGCGCAGTCCGGCTGCCTGCCTGCCGGTGAGCCCGCTCAGGTGTCTGCGTCTCGGCCGGTGCCGGGAGGACCTGCTACAGCATCATGTGTCCGGTTGCAGGATCACTTGCGTCGCGTCGCCGGCCTCTCACAGCTCGTACGCAGCGGGGCGCTGCTGGGCCTTGCGGATGCGTTCGACGTCGAGCTTCTCGGCTCGGTCGAACCGGTAGATCCCGTTCTCCTCCTGGAAGACGTCGGTCAGCTGCGTGTAGCAGTAGCCGAACATGCGGGGATCATCGAGCAACGCTCCGGTCAGGCCCTCGAAGCGGGCGTAGAAGCCCTCCTCGTCCCGGACCCGGTCACCGTAGCCCCAGGACTCGGTGCGCACCCGGCCGTCGGCGTCGAGGGCGTCCGGGTTCCACCAGATGCCGCCGAACTCGGAGACGAAGTACGGCTGACCCGCGTACGGCTGCGAGATGTCCTGGTCGAGGTGCCGGTTTCCGTACGGCCGCCCTTCGGTCAGGCCGGCGTGGTTGGCGGTGAACTTCTCCGGATCCTGCTCGTAGTCGTGGCTGTCCCAGACGTCGGTCTCGGCCACCCGGTGGGAGTAGCCGCTGGCGTCCAGCACCACGCGGGTGGGATCGGCCAGCCGGGTGGCCCAGAACATCGCCTGGGTGACGTCGTCCAGCTGGGTGATCCGGTCGTGCAGCCGCTGGTGCGTCTCGTTCAGCGGGCACCAGCCGATGATGCTGGTGTGGTTGAGGTCTCGCCGAAGTGCCTCGATCCACTGGGTGACGAAGCTGGCCGTGGGTTGCTGGTGGTCGGTGTCATGGCCGCCGATGCTGGCTCCCCAGTCGCCGAACTCGCCCCAGACCAGATAGCCGAGGCGGTCGGCGTGATGGAAGAACCGCTCCTCGAACACCTTCTGGTGCAGCCGCGCCCCGTTGAACCCGGCCGCCAGGGACAGCTCGATGTCCCGGCGCAGCGCGTCGTCGTCCGGCGCCGTCATCAGCGAGTCGGCCCAGTAGCCCTGATCGAGCACGAGCCGCTGGAAGACCCGTTGCCCGTTGATCATGATCGCCTGGCCGTCGATCGCCACCGAGCGCAGACCGGTGTAGCTCTGCACCTCGTCGACCAGGGCCCCGGACTCGTCGTGCAGCTGCAGGGTCAGGTCGTACAGGTGGGGATCGTCGGTCGACCAGAGTCGGACGCGGTCGGCCGGGATCGCCAGCGTCACGGTCGGCGCGCGGTCGAGGTCGACCCGAGTGCTCGCCGTGACCACCGACCCGGCCGCATCCGACAGCGAGGCCGTAGCCGTCCAGCCCGGCCGGTTCTGGCTGACCGGCAGGGCCACCGTGAACGAGGAGGCACCCACGTTCGGCGTGACCGCACCGCGCTGCAGATGGACCTCCGGCACCGACTCCAGCCAGACCGTCTGCCAGATGCCGGTCGTCCGGGTGTAGACGCAGTCGTGGTTGGCGTACTCGCGTGCCTGCTTGCCCCGTGCCTGCGGCCCGTGCCGGGTGTCCCGGGCGCGGACCACGATCGTCGCCTCGCCCGCGCCGGCCAGGGCGGTGGTGATGTCGGCCTCGAAGGAGCCGAAGCCGCCGCGGTGCCGCACCACCTCGACCCCGTTCACCCACACGGTGGCGTCGTGGTCGACGGCGCCGAAGTGCAGGATGGTTCGACCGGACCCCCACCCCGAGGGCACTTCGACCGTGCGGCGGTACCAGACCGCCTCGAGGAAGTCGGCGTTCCCGATCCCCGAAGCCTCACTCTCGGGGGCGAACGGGACAAGGATCTCGTCGGTGAGCTCACGGGTGCGCAGACCGCGTTCGAATCCGCTGTCGGCGGTGTCGATCTCGAACTGCCAGCGGCCGTTGAGGTTGACTCAGTCGGGTCGGAAGAACTGCGGACGCGGGTGCTCCGGCTTGGGAATCATGCGTGAGCGTCAGCCTTTCAGGCCACTGGTGGCTACGCCTTCGATCACGTAGCGCTGGACGAAGATGAACAGGATGAGAACCGGCAGGGCGGCGACGGTTGCACCGGCCATGACCACGGGGTAGTCGATGTTGTAGGCCGCCTGCAGGGTCGCCAGACCCGCGGGCAGGGTCAGGCGCTCGGGAGAGAACAGCACGAAGACCGGCCAGATGAAGTCGTTCCAGTTGCCCAGGAAGGACAGCACCCCCAAGGTGACCAGCGCCGGCTTCGCGTTCGGCAGCACCACCCGGACGAAGATCTGCCAGGTGTTCGCCCCGTCGATCAGCGCGCTCTCCTCCAGCTCCTTGGGGATGGCCAGGAAGAACTGACGCAGGAAGAACACCCCGAACGCACCCGCTGCGCCGGGCACGATGAGAGCGATCAGGGTGTCCAACCAGCCCAGCTGGTCCATGATCAGGTAGTTGGGCATCAAGAAGATGAAGCCCGGCACGAACAGCGTCGCGATGATGACCACGAACAGGGCGTTCTTGCCTCGGAACTGCATCCGGGCCAGCGCGTAGGCGGCCATCGAGGCGACCACCACCACCAGGATGGCGTGCGCCGCCGCCGCGATGAACGAGTTGAGTGCCCACAGGAACACGGGATTCTGCTCATCCGCGAACAGCAGCTGATAGGCCCGCAGGGTGAACTCGTCCGGGATCAGGGTCATCGGGATCCGCCGGGAGTCCTCCACGGTGCGGAAGGAGGTCAGGAACATCCACAGCAACGGGATCACGAAGATCAGTGCGAGGACGATCATGCCGATCCAGAAGACCGGTCCGTTGCGGTCCTGCCGGTAGGCCCGGCGTCGCCGGACCGGAGACGGAGCCTCGGCGCTGCGTGCCAGCTCGGAGTTGGTCGGTTCGGTCGTGGTCACTTCTTGTCCCTCTCCCGCAGCGCCAGGAAGTTGATGGCGGAGATGACGATCAGGAAGACGGCCAGGATGTAGCTCATGGCCGTGGCGGAGCCCATCTTGAACGACCGCAAACCTTCCTGGGTCATCACCATGATGGCGGTCCGGGTGCTGTCCCCGGGGCCTCCGTTGGTCACCAGGTAGGACTGGCCGAACATGTTGGCGCTGGCCAGCACCGTGGTGGTCAGGATGAAGACCAGGATGTTGCGCAGGCCGGGGATGGTCACATAGAGGAACTTCTGCCAGGAGCCGGCCCCGTCCAGCGACGCCGCCTCGTAATGGTCCCGCGGGATCCCCTGCAGACCGGCCAGGTAGATCACGGTGTTGAAGCCGAGGGTCCACCACACCGTCATCCCGACCAGCGCCACCCAGGCCGCCGGTTGGGTCTGCGTCCAGCCGACCGGGTCGATGCCCACCAGACCGAGCAGGTAGTTGAACAGGCCGAACTGGCTGTCCAGCAGGTAGCGGAACAGGACGCCGATCACCGCGATGCCCAGCACGAACGGGGCGAAGATGATCGCCCGGAACATCGAGCGACCCGGGAAGGTGCGGTTCAGCAGCAGCGCGATGCCCAGCGGGATCAGCACCAGGAACGGGACACTGGCCACCACGAAGATGGCGGTCGCCCGCATCCCCTTCCAGAACGGCTCGAACGTGATCGAGTCCGGATCCAACAGATCGGCGTAGTTCTGCAGTCCGATGAACGGCTTGTTCGGCAGCAGGAAGTCCCAGTCGTGCAGACTCACCCAGATGCCGAAGACGGCAGGACCCAGGACAAAGGCGCAGAGCAGCAGCACGTATGGCAGCAGCATCAGGTACGGGGTGACCGGGTGATTGTGCCGCAGACCGCCCCTGCGGGGCGGGGAGGCCGTCACCGCGGCCTCCACCGCCTCCGCGCCGGTGAAGGTGCTGCTGGTCATCCGTACTTCTTCTGGTTGGCCGCCAGGATCTTGTTGGCCTTCTCAGCCGCCTCGGGCAGCGCGACGTCGACCGGCTTCTTGCCCAGCATCGCCTCGCTGGTGGCGGTGACCCACTCCGGCATCACGTCGTTGACGCCCGGGATCGGCGGCACGAACCGGATGTAGTCGATCTCCTTGGCGAACTCGGTCACCGGTCCCATCTTGGCGAACTCGGGATCCTCGCGGACCTCGTTGCGGGCCGGGACCATGCCGGCGGTCGCCCAGGTGAGGGACTGCTGGGAGATCCAGTTGATGAACACCCGAGAGGCGATCGCCTTGTTCGCGTCGGGCTTCTGCTGGCGAGGCAGCACGAACTGGTGCGACCCGGCCCAGGTGACCTGCTCACCGCCGATGTTGGGCACCGGTGCGGCGCCCCACTTGAGCTTCTTGATCGCAGCCAGCGGCGTGGTGTTCCACGGACCGTTGATCATGAAGGCGCCCTTGTCGTTGGTGAAAGACACGAAGTCGCCGTCGCCGGCGGCGTTCTTGGGGCTATAGCCGTTGTCGATCAGACCCTTCCACCAGGAGATGGCCTTCTGAGCCGGCTCCTCCCCGAACTCCGCGGTGAGGCCGTCGTCGCTGACCATCTTCCCGCCGTACTGGTACACGGTGGTCTGCGACGACAGGCCGTTCACGCTCAGCGCCGACGTCCACATGCCCTGGATGCCCTTGGACTTGCACTGGTCCAGAATGGCCATCAGCTCGTCGCCGGTGGTCGGCGGCTTCTCCGGGTCTGCGCCGACCTTCTCCAGCACTGTCTTGTTGTAGAAGAGTCCGGCCGGGTGCACGTCGAGCGGGATGCCGTAGCGCTTGTCCTGATAGAGACCGCCGTTCCAGGCGATCGGCACGAAGTCGGACTCGCTCACCTTCAGCGCCTCGGCCACGTCGTCCAGCGGCGAGATCACCTGCCGAGCCGCATTCGTGGCCAGGGTGTCGGCGTGCATCAGACCGATCTCAGGAGCCTTGCCGTTGCTCACCGCAGCCGGCAACTTCTGGTAATACTCGGCCCAGGCGATCGCGGTCATGCTGACCTTGATGTTGGCGTGCTCGGCGTTGAACTGGTTGATCATCTTGCGCATGATCGGACCGTCACCACCGGTGAGGCCGTTCCAGAAGGCCAGCTCGACGGCAGGGCCGTCATAGCCCTCCGCGCCACCGCCCCCGGAGACCGAGGCCTCCTGACCGGGAGGGCCGGCGGAGCCGGGGGAACAGGCCGAGAGCCCGGCGACTGCGGCCGCGCCGAGAGCGCCGCCCAACAGCGAGCGGCGGGAGATCGAGAACGACGTTGTCATGCTTCTCCTTGGGTTGTGAGGGATCAATCGAGATCGAGGACGGTCCAGCTGAGGGGTAGAAGGTTGGCGGGCAGGGTCTGCTGGTCGAACGTGGCGGCGGTCAGGAGGCGGGCCGCGATCGGGGCTGACCGGTCGGCCCCGGCCATGGCCGGGGCGGGAGATAGGCGGTCGACCGGCAGCCTGCGGCAGTTGACTTGGAACTGGGCGGGACTCGGTTTGGCTGCGGTTGGCGACGAGGATCGGCGCCTGTGAGGTCTCGACAGCTTACCTGGCTGTGCGTCGACGACCGGGGACACCACCGAAGCTAGCGGCCTCATAGTGGCCTCCGGCGGCGACGTCCCGCAGGACGTCCCCTCGGGCCAGGCGCCGCATATGATCGAACGGATAAGCGATGGTCTGCTGCCAGGCCTCGCCACCTCCTCGCTGCGGATCAGTCCGAGCATCGTGATGAGCTGAGCCTGACATCCGACAGTCACGCGATCACCGTGCCGCAGCAGACAGTTCAGCATCGTCCCAACCACGACAGCGTCCGTGTGCCGTACTCCTCTCGCCCAGTCGCGGATGCAACGTCCACGGGGTCTGCTCGGCAAGATCGTCAGCCCCACGCTCGCGCGGATGGGTGACGTTCCACTCGTCGATGGAAAGGTTGATCCTCTTCGCGTGCCGTCCCTGCGCACGCACCGCGTCTGCTGTGGCGATCATCGACTCGATGAAGTGGTCCATGTCCACGGTAGACGCAGCGACCCATGTGCTGGACGAAGGCACCGACCAGCCGCCGCGGCAGCGGGGCGAGCGTGAACGCGGCGTCCAGAGTCAGACGAGCACCGGGCATGGGCCCAACAGGCCTCCCTACATCGTTGTATTGCATTGTCGCGGAACTTTAGCCGAGTTGTGTACAGCGATGCAATAGCCCGCTCGTGACGAGTGTCCGGCGGTTGCGCACGCATCCGATGTTCAGCGACGGGCTGCGGTGCTGGCTCGGATCAGCAGCCGGTGCGGCATGGTGACGCGCTCGATCGGACGATCACGGTCGGCGATCCGGGCCTCCAGCAGGTCGAGCGCGGTGCTGGCGTAAGCATCCTTGTCGAAGTCGATGGTTGTCAGCGGCGGCACCGCGAAAGCGCTGTCGGCGACATTGTCGTAACCGACCACTGACACGTCGTCCGGCACCCGGTGACCTAGCGTCCAAAGAGCATTCAGGACCCCGGCCGCGATCGAGTCGGTCATGCAGACGATGGCCTCGGGCAGGTCGTGGTGCTCAAGATAGGCCGTAATCGCCGCGTAGGCGCCGGCCGGAGACCACTTCGGACCGAAAATCTCAAGGACCGGATCCCGACGGATCCTCGCCGCCCGGAGCGCTGCCCGATAGCCCTTCAGACGCAACCGCGACGTCTCCGACTTCATCACCCCCATGATCGCGATCCGCCGGTGACCGAGATCAACCAAGTAACTGGTGAGTTCACGGACCGCGGCCACGTTGTCGACCCAGACGTAGTCGCCGACGGACTGTTCGACCTCGCCAATGAACACCGTGGGCGGCAGCCGCACGCCGTCCTGCACAGTCACGTTGGGTAACAGCACCGGGTTGAGGATCAGCCCATCGATGAGGTGGGCTCGGGCCCTGGAGATCAGCTGCCGCTCACGCTCGCCGCTGACCGCGGTCTCCTCGATCTGGACCCCGAGGCCCCGGGTGCCGGCCGCGACCACGAAGTGGTGAGCCATCTCGGCCGAGTACGGTGTGCTCAGGTCCGGCAGGGCCAGCGCGATCAGACCACTGCGTCCGTTGCGCAGCGCCCGGGCCGACAGGTTCGGCACGTAGTCCAGTTCGAGCATGGCCGCCTCGACCCTGGCCCGCATCGCGTCGCTCACCGGAGTGGTCCCGGTGACGACGTTCGACACGGTCTTGGGCGAGACCTGGGCCAGGCGGGCAACGTCCTTGACGGTTGCACGCATGGCGCGGACGCTACCAGCCAGGTCAGCACAACCAGCAGCCTCAGGCACCGGACCCAAAGAACAATCGGTCAGGCCCGACGAAGACCGACCGACCATAAGCCTCAATCCACCGATTGGCTTGGGTAGTTGATCTTGGTTTGGGGTTGGCCCGGTTACTGGT
>NZ_BAAAYX010000026.1:75714-149231 GCF_039536605.1 Microlunatus aurantiacus | reverse complement strand
GGACATCCTTCCGAGGCCGAAGCCCCTGATCTCGGATGTCCGTCAAACCGGGTCACTCCCAGGGTGCAGAGCTTGCCGGGGCCGCGGCAGGTCGCGATCGAGCGCGCTAAAGGCTACGGGCGCACACTCACCCAGCAGTTCCTGGCTGCCGGCGAAGCCGTAGTGGATGTGGCCAACCGGCCTGACCGCCGAAGGGCGCCGACGCAGCCGGCGACCGGGCAAAGACGAGGGGGGTGATGCCGTCGTCATCGCTCGCGTGGCCTTGCGGGAACCGGATCTGCCCCAGATGAACGCCGCCCATCTCGACGCGGACCTGCAGTGGCTCGTCGGTGCCCGCGACCAGCTCGTCGACGAGCCGGGACGGGTCCGGAACCGTCTCCACGCGCTGCTGTTGGGCTTGACCGCCGGTCACCGCCAGGTGACCGGCGCCCTGATCAGCCAAGTGGCGCTCCGCCGCGCCCGCAACCTCGCACTGAAGGGCCGGGCCCACGACCCAGTGCGAGCCAAACTCGCCCTCGCCGCCATCCGACGACTGCATGCCCTGACCGCCGAGATCAAGGCTATGGAGATCGACATCGCCGCAGCAGTTGAGCTTCGGCTCCACCAACACCTGATGGCGATTCCCGGCGTCGGGCCACTCGTCGCCGCCAAGATCTTGGGAGAGACCCATGATGCCCGTCACTTCCGCAGCGCCGCGGCTTTCGCAGCCCATGCAGGCACGGCTCCGGTGCCCGCCTCTACCGGCAACACTCACCGACATCGTTCAGCGCGGGGCGGCAACCGCCAACTCAACCATGCCTTGTTCACCATCGCCATGGTCCAGGCCCGCTGGCCCCCGAAGCACGGGCCTACCTCGCCCGGAAACGGGCCGAGGGCAAGACCGGCGCCGAGGCCCGCAGATGCCTGAAGCGACACCTCGCTGCAGTCGTCTACCGTGCCATGCTCCGCGACCTCTCGGACTCGTTCGAACTGGCGCCGATTCCGGCAGAACCAGTCGCTGCTTGACGAGAGCGGCGCCCCGACCGCAGCGCGATCACCCGCTTGGTCGGCGCCGTCCTCGCCGAGCAACACGACGAGTGGGCAAAGGGACGCCGCTACCTCGGCCTCGACATCCTCACCAAAAGCAGACTCCCCAAGATCACCACCGACACCGACGAAAGCGAGGCCATGACACCCGCAGCACTCACCGCCTAGAGTGACGAAACGGATCACCCGGTGACGTCTTCATCGACCACCACCCTGGGCTCGGCCGTGTCATCTGGTGATGATCGGCACGGACAGCCGGTCGGTGGCCACCTGCTTGGCCAGGTCCCGGATACCCTCATCGTCTCGGCTCACCTCGAGCAACAGCTCGTACGAGAGGTCGATGGCGATGCGTATGGCTGCTCTGTCCACAGCCGGGATGTCAAAACTCTGGTTGTACGTATTCGGCGACGTGACGATGAAGCCGGGCTGAAGGTTGGCACTATCGACGATAGTTTGCGGTATATCAAGTTGCCCCGACTCGTCGAAGGACGTGACGTTCACCGTGACTTTCGTCAGGTAGATCTTCTGACTCCGCTTGTTCTTGTTGGATGCCCTGAGCGTAACCAAGACCGGCTTGGTCGTTCCTGCGCGCCATTCCGCCGGCGGAAGGCGCGACTGGTAGGTCACTTCGACGGCCACAGGTCCAGCGGCGAGCAATCGCGACACGGGCACACGATCGAAGTCATTGTTCACAGGTGGTGACGTGGCCGAGGCTGACTGGGAGATCTCGGCACTCGGCGTGGCACTCGATGGCGGCCGTCGCGTTGGTACGGGCGCCGACCCCACCGGTGGATCCTGGCTGCATGCCGAAAGTCCTCCGAATAAGGCCAAGGCAAGTGCCGAAGCTAGAGCATGCTTGCAGAGGCGTGCCCCGTGTGCCATGGGTACCATCCGTTCGCTCGAGGACTAGACGAATCTAAGTGGTCGGGGTGTCGCTCAGGGCTAGTTCGAACAACGATACGGATACGGTTCTCGTTCGACACTCCGGACCCGGAAGCGATGCTTGCTGACCGACGGCTCGGATCATGTCGACGCAGACTTCGGCCTTCGAATCCGCCGTGCCGATGTGCCACCCCCCGGCGGCTGCTGTCAATGGCGACGGTAAGGCAGAGCAGTGGAAGGGCCGGAATGCAGGGCGTTGACACGTTGGCCTCAGGTTTCGTCCGGTGAGGAGGTTGGCTCTCGACGCAGCCATTGTCATTACTTGTCTATGTCTGGCTACGCGCGCCCGAGGTCTCACCAACAACCCGGCCGATGCGTCGACGACGTCCGACGCAAGGATGGTGCCATGAAGATCCTCTGCGTAGGGGGCGGCCCTGCAGGCCTCTACTCGGCCCTGCTGCTGAAGCGCTCCGACCCGCACCACCAGGTCACGGTGTTCGACCGCGACGTCCCGGGCACGGTCCGCGGCTGGGGTGTGACCTTCTGGGACGACCTGCTCGACGCGATGCGATCAGCCGATCCGGAATCGGCGGCAGAAGTCCGAGACGCGGCCACCGGATGGAGGGGCCTCGCGATCGACGTCGAAGGGCGTACCCGCGTGGAGGAACCGGACTTCTGGGGTCACAGCATCGCCCGCGCGACGTTGACCGCCGTGCTGACCCGGCGAGCAGAGGAGCTCGGGGTCGAGATCGTCCGTGGTCAGGAGGCCAACGCCGACGACCTCTCCTCAGAAGCGGATCTCGTCGTCGCTGCCGATGGTGTGCGGAGCCGCTTCCGAGCAGCGCACGCAGACGAGCTGGGCGCTCGAGTCGCGCAGGGACGAAACCAGTTCGCCTGGCTCTCCACGCCGCGTCTGTTCCCTGAGTTCCACTTCCTCTTCGCCGAGCCGCCGGCGGGCTGGATCAGCGCCTACGCGTATGCCTACAGCGACAGTGCCAGCACTTTCGTGGTCGAGATGCCGCCGGAGACCCACCAGCGGCTCGGCCTCGGTGAGCTCGGTGCGGAACCGGCGCTGAACCGTTTGCAGAACCTCTTCGACTGGCAGCTCGAGGGTGCCCGGCTCCGCGCGCAGACCGACGACGCCGGTCGCATCCCGTGGGCGAGCTTCCCGATGGTGACGTGTCGACGTTGGCGCCGAGCGAACGTCGCCCTGGTCGGGGATGCAGCGCACACGACGCACTACTCGATCGGTTTCGGCACCAAGCTCGCTCTCGAGGATGCGATCGCGCTCGCAGCAGCGATGACGGAGGAGGCGGACCTGAGCACAGCCCTTCACCTCTACGAGTCGCGTCGGCGTCGTGCCATCCGGCGGGCCCGAGTCGACGCCAGGTTCAGCCAGACGTGGTTCGAGAACGCCTCTCGCTACCTGCCGTACGAGGGCGAGGAGTTCGCCATGCTGTTGAACCGGCGCCGCTCGCCTCTGGTGACCTACCTGCCGCCGCAGCTGATGCTGTCGGCTCGCCGACTGGTCAAACGCCTCACGTGAGGGGTCCGCGGTTCGTTCCCGGTGTCGACAGTCGGCGACGCGCGCCGTAGACCAGGGAGCCGGTGCGTGAGTCCTTGCGGGAGGTCACGAACTCCTGAGCGACGGCGCCGAACTGTCTCTTGAAACGGGCGATGCCCTCGTTGGGCGCCCCGACGGTGTCGAGGCGACGGGCCCCGATCTCGTGTGACCAGCGGATCGCATCCCAGTACAGCGCGTAGCCAGCGTGGGTGTTTCGGTGTCGGGGGAAGACGCCGCCCATCCACCCCAGCGTCTCCGACCCGTGCGCGAGGGTCACGAGCGCCCCGAGCACCTCGTTGTCGCGGACCGCCGCCGTGGCTCGGATCCGAAGATCGGGGCCGGTCAACAACGGCAGGTGCGGCGTGAGGCCCCCGTCGTACCCGGACCGATCGCCGCGCTCGGTGAAGACCTGGCGTTCGAAGTCCTCGAGGGTTCCCGGAGGCAGCGCAGTTGTCACCGTGATGCCGTTCTTCTCCGTGAGACGGACACGTCGTCGTGATTCGCTGGTCAGCCGCGACCACAAGACGTCCAGGTCCGAGGAGGTGTCGATGACGTAGGTGACGTCCCGCGCCACCTCGAACCCGTGACCGGCGAGCGAGGTCTCATCCACGGCGCTCCCGGGGGAGAACTGGACGGTCATCCGGATGACCCCCCAGCGGCGTGCGCGGCGAGCCAGCAGGTCGAGGCACTCGTCCAGGTCCTCGGCCGGGACGAGGGGGCCGCAGTAGGGGAACGGTACGCAGCCCAACGTCGTGAACATGCCTCGTCGCCGCAGCAGCACCGGGATCACACCGATGTCGTGCCCGTCCCTGACCAGGACCATCGGCACCAGGGTCGCCTTCGTCATCTGAGCAGCGGCATGGAGCCAGGTCCAGCTGTGGAATGCGGTCGACGGTTGGCTCGTCGCCCGACATGCTGCTGCCCACCGCGCTTCCGTTCGGGCTGTCTCGAGCGTCGCCGTCGGACGGCGACGGCGCTCTGCCGCGGGTCGGCGGGACTCCAGCACGTCGTCAGCATGCCTCTCGAGCTGATGGTCGGAGGAATCGCCTGTCGTCGCACCCGAGTCCAGGCGCGAAGGACTCAACGCCGACCCGAACCCGAGATCCTGCGCCCGGCGACGAAGACGCGCGTGGCCGCCATCATGGCGTCGCGCGGCAGAACTGACTGAGTACCCCAAGGCAACCTCGTCCCCCAACGAGTGCGCGACGTAGGTCGCATCCGACGTGACTGCTGGTCGTGAGGCCCCCCGGCCGACGAACCAGCGAGAACATACTGTAGTCGAAGGAAAGGCTGTCCGTCGGCGGCGCGGGAATTCTGCGCATCGAGACCTATTTGTTGCCAGCAACCGCCACGGAACAGCGGTGGAGCCGATAAAGTCGCCGTGCTTCACAACTTAGGGGGAAACTTATCGTGTCACTGCGCCGCATACGCGAGCGACTCGGTGGGCTGAGGGGCGCTGCCGGGGGGCAGCAGCACCTGTCGGTCGAGGAACGCGAGGCGATGGTCTCGGACTACTTCCAGGGCTACGTCGAGAACGGCAACCAGCGTTGGCTGTATGCCTTCGGACACCCGCTGGTGAGCTTCCGGGCACTGAAGAACTTCTTGCGTCTTCCTCGGTTGCAAGCCGAGCTGAGCGACTCCGTCGGTGGACGGGCGATCGACTTCGGGCTCTGCCGAGAGCGTCCACTCATCTCGACCCCGATCCACCGCGCGGCATCGGTGTTGGTGCTGCCGGACGAGCCCGCGGAGTACTCCCTGGGCAAGTCCAAGCAGACCCTCCGTCGCAAGTGTCGAGCCGCGGAGAAGGCCGGGGTCACCTGGTCGCTGGTCACTGATCCAGTCGAGCGGGAGCGACTGGCCGATCTCGCCGATCAGCGTGACCTGAGCCACCCCAGGGACGAGTACCGCCGGGACGCGGCGACCAATCGCTCCCTGCTCGTGCACCCGCTCATGCTCGCGGCGTACGCGGCCGACGGCCGCCCGATCTTCGTGTCGTTCACGCCGACCGACGGTGAGTGGTCGCTCCTCCAGTACTTCCGCACGCTCGAGGACTCCGATGAGGCGAGCAACACCCGCTACCTGATGACCAGGGTGCTCGCGGAGCACCTCATCGAGCGGGGTGTGCGCTACCTCGCGGACAACAGCAGCCCGATGGGTGTCTACAGCGGACTGCGCCACTTCCAGCGCATGCTGGGCTTCAGGATCTACCGGGTCGACCGTCGTCGTGCGCGGGCGGCTGTGACGTCCTCCGCGACGACCGCGGCAGGGGACTCGCACTCGGGTAGGCAGGCGGTCACCAGGGGGCAGCAGTCGCCGGCGACGCCGAGCTTCGCGACGTCAGTCGCTCCAGGAGACTCGGCTCAGCCAAAGCTTCCCGGCGATTCCGTTCAACGGAAGACGGAGGCGCCGGGTATCTGCTTCGGCCAAGCACTCCGTCCGTGCGATGAGTCGGGCGCCTGGGCCGTCGCGGGTGGAGCGGCGGCCCGCCCTCAGGCTCACCACTGACCCACCTCCACTGGAGCTTGCGCCAGCAGCCCGTCTCCCAGGAGACGGGCTGCTGGCGTTGGTGTGACAGGCCGGTGCTGTTGCGCTCGTGGCCGCGGGCAGCCCGGTTGAGGGCGTCGCCGGTGCGATCTCCCTCGGAGCCGTGATCTCGGTCGGAGTCGCTGGAGGTGCTCTTCCGTCGAGGTGACGAGTGCGGCGGAGCGAGTCGTCGCTCCGGTCAGGTCAGCTGGGCGCGTGCGTCGACATAGGGCGGTCCTCGCGAGCCTGATTGCTCTGCGGGGGGTCGGCGTGAGGATCGGAAGGCAGGTCCGCCGCGGCGAGGTGCGCCGCGTCGACCGGCACGGGCAGCTGGTGGGTTCTTCCACCCGGCAGCCAGGAGGGGAACGGGGCGTTCTTGCGGCGCAAAGCCCTTCGCTCGATGCCGAACCAGGAAGCCAGGGCGACGGGCAGGATGAGGACGAAGCTGATCCCCACGAAGAGCGGCGTCGGCAGCTGCGCCAGCAGGGTCAGCATCATCAGCTGTTGAACCGGCCAGTGGTAGATGTAGAGACCGTAGGAGACGTCGACCTTGAGTTTGACGGTCCTGGGGAGACCGGCCGCCAGCCAGAGGAGCAGATAGGCAAGCGGAACCGCTCCTACCATCCGGTAGTTCTCCAGCAGTGCGGCGCTGCCGACGAAGACGAGGGCTGCCGCCACCGCCAACCAGAGGTTCATCGGGATCTTGTGCGCGTAGAGGTAGAACGATGCACCGATCATGAACACCAGCAGCATCCGCAGCGTGTTGTCGCCGATTCCGACGTAGATCCCGTAGTCGTACAGGGTGGCGAGCACCCACAGGATGACGGCGAACAGAGGCACGGCGATCTTGTGACGCCTGAGCAGCCCGAGCAGCCCGATGCAGGCGAGGACGAAGTAGCACCCCGCCTCCAGGACGAGCGTCCAGAGCGACCCGTCGACGGTCAGCGGGTTCGGGTTGCCAGAGAAGATCGAGGCGATCTCGTACTGGAACACCATCAAGCCGGCGTTCACGAACAGGAACCGTTGAACCGAGTCGGGTGCGGTGAAGAGCTCGGTCAGCGGTCGACCCTCGAGCAGCATGGCGATGGGTGCCACGACGAGGGCGAGTACGAGCAGACAGACCCAGAAGGCCGGCATGATCCGCAGGGCGCGGTGCCAGGCGTAGCGCCAGAAGTTGTTCAGCGTGAGCCAGCTCCGTGTGACCAGGAAGCCGCTCAGGATGAAGAAGCCGTCCAGCGCGTAGTCACCCAGGGTGGAGATCCCGAACTGCGGCTGGCTGCCGGTTCGCATGATGATGCCGTGGGCGACGGCGACCACCGCCGCCAGCATCAGTCGGATCAGGTCGAAGTTGTTGTGGCGCGCATCGAAACGATCGTGCAGTGTCATTCGGCTTCCCCCGATGGCCAAGACGCTGTCTGACTGGCGTGACATCGCCGAGGCAGGCCCGGCGAGCAAATCTACTCTAACCCGAGAGTAGGGCTTCTGTCGGCGGGGGCAGAAAATTCTCGGGTCAGGTGTCGGTGGCGCGGATCCAACCGCTGATCAGATCCGAGAACTCCTCGGCGTACCCGAGGTGGCGCCGGATGCGCTCAAGGCTCTCGTGTGCCTGCTGCGCGCAGGCCTTCAGGGTGGCGGCGGAGCGGGCGCGAGCCTCCGCATCGCTGGTCGGTGCGCGCAGGGTGTCGATCGCATCCAGCAGCTGCTGCATCTGCTCCAAGGTGAAACCGAGAGGCTTCATCCTCCGGATCACGAGTATGCGTTCGATGTCGGCGTCGCTGTAAAGCCGGAATCCCCCGTCACTCCGACCGGACGGAGAGACGAGGCCAGCCTCATCCCAGTGCCTCAGTGTGTGGTGCGACAGTGAGGTGCGCTCTGCGACGGCACCGATCTGGTACCGAGGCTCCACGGCGTCTGCGTCGTCCCCGGATTCTCCGGTCGCAAGCTGTGCAAGGGACGTCAGTGGCGTCTCCATCGGACTCCTGTCCCGCCTGACCAGGCGTGGTTCAGGGCTAGTGAACCACGATCTACCCAAACCGCCGCGCACGCGACAGGGGCGACTCTGTGGAGTCCCGGCCCCCGGGTGGCAGGCAGCTGTGACCAATGTCATACCGACGAGGTCGGCAGCCCTGGATCCCCGCTCATGCAGGGGATACCGGCAGGTAGGTGGAGGAGTGGTTCCGATGAATCTCGGTGTAACCGGGCGAACCCACCCCTCAGTCGCTTAGGCTTTCGTCAGATCCGCTGGGGAAGGTCGAGCAGACATGGCTCGACCTGCCGGATCCGATTCGGGGGGAATCGTCTTGAGCAAGGTGTATGCCGTCGTCGTCGTCGGCTCTGGGATCGTCGGTCTCGCCATCACGCGTGAGCTGCGCCGACGTCATCCGGATCTCGACATCGCGGTCGTCGAGAAGGAGAGCGGCCCGGGGCGTCACCAGAGCGGTCACAACAGCGGGGTGCTCCACGCGGGGGTCTACTACAAGCCCGGCTCGTTGAAGGCCCGGCTCTGCGTCGAGGGCAAAGCGTCGATGGAGCGTTTCGCCGACGAGCACGGGATTCCGTACGAGACGTGCGGCAAGCTCATCGTCGCGATCGACGACTCCGAGCTGGCCCGGCTGGCCGACCTCGAGGAGCGGGGCCGCGCCAACAACGTTCCAGGCCTGAAGATGGTCGGTCCTGAAGAGCTGCGTGAGATCGAACCGCACGCCGCAGGTATCCGTGCCCTGCACTCTCCGGGCACCGGGATCATCGACTTCGGCCGCGTGGTCGAGGTGCTGGCCGAGGAGCTGCGGCGCGACGGCGTGGACTTCTACTTCGACCACGAGGTGACCGGCCTGCGCCGCGTCGGCGACACGACGGTGGTCGAGACGCCCCGGGGCGAGGTCCTCGGAAGGCGGCTGGTGACCTGTGCGGGGCTGCACTCGGACCGCGTGGCCGCCATGGACTCAGCACCGGACGTGGCCATCGTGCCCTTCCGAGGCGACTACTACACCCTCACGCCGGAGGCACGTGACCTGTGTCGCGGTCTGATCTATCCCGTCCCTGACCCGTCGCTGCCGTTCCTGGGAGTTCATTTCACCAAGCGTGTGGACGGGTCGGTCTGGGCGGGGCCCAACGCCGTGCTGGCCACGGCTCGTGAGGGCTACCGCCGCCGCGACATCGATCTGAGGGACCTGACCGAGACCGTCCGGTATCCCGGCTTCCCGAAGCTGGCACGACGGTGGTGGAAGGTCGGGGCCCAGGAGATCTGGCGTGACGTGGTCAAGGCCGCCTTCGTCAAGGATCTGCAGAAGTACGTGCCCGACGTGCGGTCCGACCAGCTCGTGTTCGGCCCCTCCGGTGTGCGAGCTCAGGCCGTGGGCTCCACCGGTGACATGGTCGACGACTTCAAGCTCATGGTCACCGACCGGAGCGTCCACGTGCTGAACGCGCCGAGTCCGGCCGCGACGGCCTCTCTCGCGATCGCCAGCCGACTCGCTGACGACGTCGACCGAGCCTTCTCACTGAGAGAACACGCTGGCGGCGGGCCGGCGTCCTAGTCCCACCAACGCTGAGGAATCGGGGGAAACCACAGCATGACCGTTACAAGAGACACGCACCAGCAAGGCTGGGCACCGTCACCCGCCATCCGCGTGGAGCGGCAGGCCATCGAGCCGGTCGCCGAACGCGAACAGACCAGGCGGTCCAAGTCGATCGACGCGGACCACGTCCTGCGTCACACTCACCGCACCGTCGGCGACCGGCTGGGCCTGGCGCTCGCCTCGGGCGACATCCTGGCCTGTCTGATCCCGGCCGCGTTGATCAACGTCGGCACCCAGTCGACTCTCGGCACCACGCTGGTCATGGTGGGCTTGATGGCGATGGGGGGGTTGAACCGCTCGCGTCTGTCGTTGTCGGTGCTGGACGACCTGCCCCAGATCATCCGTCTGTGGCTGGTCGGCGCCGGCTTCCTGATCGTCGTGTCGGAGCTCGTCACCGGCAACATGCAGCTCACCCTCTTCCTCGGTGTGCTGCCGGCGATCGTCGCCATCCGGACGGTGCTGTACGGCCTCATCCGCAACTGGCGAGCGCGCGGCTGGGTGACTCACCCGACCATCGTGGTCGGCGCCGGGTCTTTCGGTCAGGCGGTGGTCGACACGCTGAGCCGGCACCCGGAGTCAGGTCTGCGGGCCATCGGCTTCATCGACTCCCGCCCGCTCGACGCCGAGGCGCTCCCGATCCCTGTCCTGGGCGAGGCGTCCGAGCTGACCGCCGTCCTCAAGACGACCCAGGCTCGCGCGTTGATCGTCGCTCACGGCGAGATGAACGACGGCGACCTCGTCTCCATGGTCCGCAAGAGCCAGCGCCAGCAGTGCGAGGTGTTCGTGCTCCCGCGGCTGCCGGAGATCACGAACGTCGGAAGCGACATGGACAGCGTCGGCGACACGCCGCTGATCCGACTGCGCCGCTCGGCCTACCGCAGCCCGTCGTGGCGGGTGAAGAGACTGCTCGACGTCGCGGCGTCGGCCGGTGCTGTCGTCGTCCTGTCGCCCCTGCTCGCGCTGATCGCCGTCCTGGTGCGCTGGGAAACCGGTCCTGGTGTCATCTTCCGGCAGGAGCGCGTGGGTCGGGACGGCATCTTCTTCGAGCTGATGAAGTTCCGGTCGCTCAAGCCGGTCGATGAGACCGAGTCCCAGACCAACTGGAACATCTCGCACGACAACCGCGTGGGGCCGGTGGGCAGGATCCTTCGCAAGACGTCGTTGGACGAGCTGCCGCAGCTGTTCAACATCCTCCGCGGGGACATGAGCCTGGTCGGACCCCGTCCGGAACGGCCTCACTTCGTGGAGCAGTTCGGGGAGCTCTACATCGGGTACGCCGATCGTCACCGTGTTCCCTGCGGTCTCACGGGGTGGGCCCAGATCCACGGTCTGCGAGGCAACACGCCGATCGACCTGCGAGTTCGGTTCGACAACTTCTACATCGAGAACTGGACGCTCTGGCTCGACATCAAGATCTTGCTGCGGACCGTCGTGTCCGTGTTCACCAAACCGGGTTCGTGACCAAGCGAGCTCAAGCACCAATTCAGGGGAGAAGGACCATGCAGGAGACGACCTCGGTCGATTACAACCCGGCGGACATTCCCGTCGTGATCTTGTGTGGCGGGATGGGGACCCGCCTGCGAGAGGCCAGCGAGAAGCTGCCCAAGCCACTGGTCGACGTCGGCGGCAAGCCGATCCTGTGGCACATCATGAAGACGTACGGCGAGTTCGGCTTCCGGCGCTTCATCCTGTGCCTGGGGTACAAGGGCGACCAGATCCGTCGGTACTTCTTGGACTACCGGGAGCACGCGAACGACTTCACCCTAGAGCTCGGCACGGACGCCCCGCCGCAGTTCCACAAGCGCGGCGAGGTCGACGACTGGGAGATCACCTTCGTCGAGACGGGTCTGCTCACCGGCACTGGTGGGCGTGTCAAGCGCGTGGCCGACCACATCACCACCGACACCTTCCTGCTCACCTACGGTGATGGGATCGGCTCGGTGGACCTCGACGGCCTGGTCAAGCAGCACCTCGCCTCGGGTCTGCTCGGCACCGTGACCGGGGTCCACCCGGCCAGCCGTTACGGCGAGATGCATGTGGACGGGCAGCAGGTGACCGAGTTCAACGAGAAGCCCACCTTGGCGACCGGGTGGGTGAGCGGCGGGTTCTTCGCCTTCAACCGCGTCATGTTGGACAAGTACCTCTCGGACGAGCCCGAGCTGCTGCTGGAGAAGAAGCCGCTGCAGACGCTCGCCTCCGACGGTCAGCTGGGTGTCTTCCAGCACGAAGGTTTCTGGATGGGCATGGACACCTTCCGGGACTGGACCGAGCTCAACGGCCTCTGGGACACCGGCAACGCGCCGTGGAAGATCTGGAGCAACTGATCCATCCCGGGTCCCCCATCGTCGATCACTGCCAGGAAGAAAGCACACCATGAAGGTTCTCGTCACCGGCACCGAAGGTTACCTCGGCTGCCTGCTCGCTCCCCAGCTCGTCCGCGACGGCCACGAGGTCGTCGGGGTCGACACCGGCTTCTACAAGAACGGCTGGCTCTACAACGGGTTGGACAGCACCCCGCTCACTCTGGCCAAGGACCTGCGGCACATCACCGCGGACGACCTGGCCGGGGTCGATGCCATCGTGCACATGGCCGAGCTCTCGAACGACCCGCTGGGTCAGCTCTCGCCGACCATCACGTACGAGATCAACCACGCCGGCTCGGTCCGCCTGGCCAACCTGGCCAAGCAGGCGGGCGTCCACCGGTTCGTCTACATGTCGTCCTGCAGCGTCTACGGCGTGGCCGGCGGCGAGGTCGACGAGACCTCGCCGGTGAATCCGCAGACGGCGTACGCCGAGTGCAAGACCTTGGTCGAGCGCGACCTCCAGGCCATGGCCGACGACGACTTCTCGCCGACGTTCATGCGCAACGCGACCGCTTTCGGCGCCTCGCCCCGGCAGCGGTTCGACATCGTGCTCAACAACCTGTCCGGCCTGGCCTGGACCACGAAGAAGATCGCCATGATCAGCGACGGCAGCCCCTGGCGGCCGCTGGTGCACGGACTCGACATCGCCCAGGCCATCCAGCGTGTGCTGGACGCCCCGAGGGACGTCGTGCACAACGAGATCTTCAACGTCGGCTCGAGCGAGCAGAACTACCGCGTTCGCGAGATCGCCGAGATCGTCGGCGACGAGTTCCCCGGTTGCCAGGTGACCTTCGGCGACGCCGGCGGGGACAACCGCAGCTACCGTGTCTCCTTCGACAAGATCGCCAACAAGCTCCCGGGCTTCGAGTGCCAGTGGGATGCCGTCAAGGGTGCGGCTCAGCTGCACCAGGTGTTCCGCAGCATCGACATGGACGCCGAGACCTTCACCGGCCGTGGCCACACCCGTCTGCTGCAGCTGCAGCACCTGATCTCCACCGGTCAGGTCGACGCCGATCTCTTCTGGAGCCAGTCATGATCATCAGCAACACCGCCATCGAGGGCCCGGCGGTCATCGACCTGGAGCTGCGCTCCGACGACCGTGGCTTCTTCGCGCGCACCTTCTGCATCGACGAGTTCGGTGCCGCCGGTCTGCAGACCGTGGTCGAGCAGTGCAACCTGTCCGGCAACTACAAGGCCGGCACCCTGCGAGGCATGCACTTCCAGATCGCACCGCACCCGGAGGCCAAGCTGGTCCGCTGCATCCGCGGCGCCATCGTCGACGTCATCGTCGACATGCGTCCGGACTCGCCCACCCGCCTGCAGCACGTCGCCGTGGAGCTGACCGCCGACAACAAGAAGGCGTTCTACGTGCCGCCCTACTTCGCACACGCCTACCAGACGCTGACCGACGACACCGAGGTGCTCTATCAGGTCAGCGGCTCCTATGAGCCCAGCGCTGAGCGTGGCCTGCGCTACGACGACCCCGCCCTGGGCATCACCTGGCCTCTGCCGGTGTCGGTGATCAGCAGCAAGGACGCCGCTTGGCCCCTGATCGCCGACCGCGACGTGCGGGACTTCGGCTGGGAGCCGGACACGGCGGGGGTCGGCGCATGATCCTCGTCGACACAGCCCTGCAGCGGCGTGAGGCCGACGGACACCCGATCCGCGTGGCCGTCGTCGGCGCGGGTTTCATGGCTCGTGGTCTGGTCAACCAGATCACCAACTCGACGCCGGGCATGACCGTCGCCGCCGTGGTGAACCGCACGGTCGCCAAGGCCGAGCGGGCGTACGCCGAGGCGGGGGTGGCCGGGGCACGCCTGGTCACGACACCTGCCGAGGCCGACGCGGCGCTGGCGACGGGCGTGCCTGTCTTCACCGACGACCATGCCGCCGTGGTGACCTCCCAGTACGTCGACGCGGTCGTCGACGCCACGGGTGCGGTCGAGTACGGCTGTCACCTCGCTCTCGCCTGCATCGAGGCGGGCAAGCACCTGGTGCTGATGAACGCCGAGGTCGACGGAACGGTCGGCCCGATCCTCGCCCGACGGGCGAAGGCGGCCGGCGTGGTCCTCACGGGCTGCGACGGCGATCAGCCCGGGGTCCAGATGAACCTGGTTCGCTTCGTGCGTGGCATCGGTCTGCGTCCGTTGGTCTGCGGCAACATCAAGGGCCTTCAGGACGAATACCGCACGCCGACGACCCAGAAGGGATTCGCCGAGAAGTGGGGCCAGGACCCGTACATGGTCACCAGCTTCGCCGACGGCACCAAGGTCAGCTTCGAGCAGGCTCTGGTGGCCAACGCCACGGGCATGACGGTGGCGAAGCGAGGGATGGTGGGCATGGACCACCACGCTCACATCGACGAGCTGACGACCCGCTACGACGTCGCCGAGCTCGAGCAACTGGGCGGCGTGGTCGATTACGTGGTCGGCGCCAAGCCCGGCCCCGGCGTGTTCGTCCTGGCCACCCACGACGACCCGAAGCAGCGCCACTACCTGAATCTGTACAAGCTGGGCGAAGGACCGCTGTACAGCTTCTACACCCCTTACCACCTCTGTCACTTCGAGGTGCCGCAGACGGTGGCCCGTGCGGTGCTGTTCGGCGATGCCACGATCGCTCCGCTGGGCGCGCCGACGGTGGAGGTCGTGACGGTGGCAAAGCGGGATCTGGTGGCCGGTGAGACCATCGACGGACTGGGTGGCTACGACTCGTACGGCGTCTGCGAACGTGCGGACGTGACGGCCAGCGAGCAGCTGCTGCCGATCGGCGTAGCCGAGGGCTGTGTGCTGCGCCGCGACGTGGCCAAGGACGAGGTGCTCACCTACGAGGATGTTGATCTACCCCAGGGCCGCCTGGTCGACGAGCTGCGAGCGGAGCAGGCACAGGAGCTGCCGGCGGAGCAGCTCGCGGCCGTCTGACCCGACGCTGACTCTCGAGACGTCGTTCGTCCGGACCTCCGGACGGACGGCGTCTTCGTCTGTGAGAGGGGCCGCTCGGGTACCGACCGGACCGCTGCCCGCGCACCGGCCAACCAGCAGCCAGTCCCCGCTCAGCCGATCACGAGGCCGGGCACAGTGTGGCGTCGAGATCGTGGCGCGATCAGGTCCAGGCAGGACGACCCTGCAGGGAGTCCGACATCAGGGAGTCGTCCGACTCAGCCCGCGCCGTTCTCGACGGCTCGGGCGTGGGCAACCTCGATGCCACCGACGAACGCCCGGCGCGTCACCATCCCGCGAACGATCGACCAGGTTGCTGCAGCACGCGCCCTGCGCCCGGTGACGGTCAGCGCGATCCCACGCCAGAGGCAACCGAGGACGTACAGATTGGCCATGGTCACCGCCTGGAGGCGGCTCTTGCCGTAACGCCGGAGGTACGTCGCGTACGAGGCTCCCTGCAGCCGTCGCATCTCAGAAGACGGGGCGCCGGAGCTGCCCGTGCCGTGCAGCACCAGCACATCGTCGCGCAGTACGCAGTGCCACCCCCGCTGGCGCGCACGGTGACCCAATGCAGTGTCCTCGCAGTAGACGAAGAAGGTCTCGTCGAACCCCCCCACTTCTCGGAACCGACCGAGGTGGACGGCCATGCAGGTGCCGGTCACCCAATCGACGTCGATGTGCTCGCCGACCCGGGGGTGGGCGAAGAGGCCCGACGAAGGAGCCACGTGGTGGATCCCGAGGGCGTGGACGATCGAGCGGGGGATGGAGGGCTCCCATCCACCGACCCCGAGATCGATGCCTCCCTCGTGGTTCACGGGCGTCGCCGCGTGGGTGATGGCGTTCTCGTCCGCCGCGACCCCGCGCGCCAGCGACAGGATCTGCTCGAGAATGGGGCGGCAGTCAGGATTGACGAAGACCACGTACGGCTTCGTGCTGGTGAAGGCGCCGAGGTTGGCGCCCCGCGCGAACCCCTGGCCGTTGCCCGAGAGGTAGCGGACCTGTGATCGAGTGGTCACGAAGTCGGCGAGTCCGTCCGAGTTCGCCGAGTTGTCCACCACGGCGACGGCGAGTCCTGGCGGCCAGCCGTTCAGCAGCTCCTCGACGTGATGCCTGCTTCGGTAGGAGACGAGGACAACCTCGAGGTCGTCGATGCTGGGCTCGGACGCTGTGTGTGAGTTCGGATCGGTCACGTGTCGATGCTGTTCTGTGCGTGGTGTGGTCAGCTGCTGCCGTGGAGAGGATCAGACGTCAGGCCCTCGCCGCCGCCTGGTCCTGATCCTGCCTGGCGTCGGCATCGGTCGAGGGCGGCGCCGGTTCGGCCAGTGGCGACGGATGAGTGACTGTCTCGACGCTCGAGTCCGGCGTCGTCCCGGTGGTGTCTCCGCGCTGCTGTGGTGCTTCGTCTTCAGCATCGGCCCACCAGGTGGTGCCGTCGTCGGCGAGGCGCTCGTCACTCGCGACCGCCGCGGAACCGGCACCACTGACCTCCCGCTGCGAGGACTGGCGGATCGCCTCCAAGGCAGCCAGGGTGAGCGACAGGAGGATCCCGAGGAGCAGTCCGACCAAGACGGAGACGCCGACCAGGAGCGCTCCGTGCAGCTGGTCGGGCTCGGTCGCCGGCTGAGGGCTGCTGAACTGAGCGGCCACGAGCTTGGGGCCACCGGTCTCCACGTTCAGCGCAGAGACCTGACTCTGGAACCGCCGGCTCACCGCGTTGGTGAGCTGAACCGCCTGCTCCGGCGAGTCGGCGGAGACGCTGATCTCGAGCACCACGGTCTCCGGGACGATCGAGACCGAGATGTGCCGGCGGAGGACGTCAGGACTGATGTTCGCGGCCGTCGCGACCGGCTCGACGATCTCGTCCGCCTTGACCGTCTGGGCGTAGGTGGCAACTCGCTCCTTCAGGTACAGGTTGCCGCTCTGTGCGTCGATGTCGTCATCGACCTCGAGACCGAGCAGGATCTGCGCGCTGGAGGTGTACGTCTTCGGCCACGTCGCCCCGGCGGTGAGCCCGGCGGCGGTCATGACCATGATCACGATCAGGATGAGGGCGATGCGTCGTCGCAACGCCTCGAAGAAGAACGGCAGTGTCACTGGATTTCCTTTCCGACTCTCGGTCGCTCAGACGCTGGAGCTGCTGTGTCGCCCTGGCCCTGCCGGCGACGGCCCCGAGCTGTGGCGATCCACAACCCGGTGGCCATGAAGAGCTGTGTTCCGCACACAGCGAATGCCACGCCGATCGCGCCCCAGAGCCAGGCGGCGATGCCGGCGGTGATGATGTGCCAGCCGACGGCGAGGGAGGTGACGACGGAGGGCGGCTTGGTCCGTCCCGCCGAGACCAGGTCCAGGACGAGCGTGCGCGCGACTCCGGAGAGGACCGTGGCGACACCCATCACCTGGACGATGGGAACCGCTTCGACGAACTGGTCTCCGAGGTACCAGGGGATGATCACCGGGGCGGTGACCGTCAGAGTGAGTCCGGAGATCGAGTAGCACAGGACCAGACCGATCAGGATCAGCCTCCGCTGGTTGGGTTGATCGGGCCGCTCGTGCGCGTCCGAGACGCGCGGCAGCATCGCCTGCTCAACAGACACCAGGACACCGTGGATGGCGCTCGTCAGCCGGTCGGCCGGCCCGAACAGTCCCACCTGCCGGTAGCTGCCGAGCTGAGCCAGCAGGATCGCCGAGCTGTTGACGATGAGCTGTCCGCTGATCATGTTCACGAAGAGCGGAACGCTGTCCCGCAGCGCTTCGCGGGCCGGCGCCGGACGCGTCAGTCTCAGCCGGATGTCAGGAGCGCGTCTGATCACGAACCAACAGACCAGCGCGGAGAGCGGATACGGCAGGAACTGCCAGAACACGGCCAGTCCCACCTGATCCACTCCGTGAACGGTCAGCACCAGGCCGGCCAAGGCGACCAGACGGGCGCCGGCGGTCAGGAACGCGAGCAGCTTGAGTCTGCCCACGGCCTGCAGATACCACATGGGGTACAGAGCCACCCCGATGGTGGTGAGGACCCCGATCAGGAAGAGCCCCCAGTGCGGTCGCAGGCTCGGAACGCTGAAGACGATGATCATCAAGAACACGGAACCGATCGCCCAGAGGCCGAGCTTGGCCGTCAGGGTCGCCGCCGCCACGGACTCTCGACCGGCGTCGTCCTTGGCCACTGCCATCCGTCGCAACGCGCTGAAACCGAAGCCGAAGTCCGTCCACGCCACCAGCATCTGGAGCACAGCGAGGGTCGCGATGAACATGCCCAGTCCTTCGATCCCCAGGACGCGGCTCAGCAACGGGATGGAGACGAGGGGGTAGGCGTAGGAGACGATCTGGCCGAAGCTCACCAGGCTCGCATCACCGGTCAGGCGTCGCAGGTCCCTCAAGAACCCTCTGGCTCTCATGGAGTGCTCCTCGCTGCCGACGGTCTGCCCGCGAGCACGTCGTAGGCGGTCAGCGAGCGCTGGGCCAAGGACGCCTGGTCGAAGCGTTCCGCCGCAAGGGCTGTGCCTTCGCTCAGGCGAGCCGCTAGTTCGGGCTCCGTCAGCACCGCGACGAGGGAATCGGCGAGATCCTCGACGGAGTCGGCGAGCAGACCGGTCTCGCCGTCCTTGACCAGGTCGATGACGCCGGTGACTCGTGAGGCGACCACCGGGATACCCATCGCCTGGGCTTCGAGCACCGCCATCGGCATGCCCTCACCGCGGCTGGTGAACAACAGAACGGACACCGATCGGAGGCGGCGGTGGAGCTCGGCCGGTCTGAGCCATCCGGAGATCTCGACCAGGTCCTCGTGCTCGCCGAAGAGCGCCCGGTCACCCTCGCCGAACCACAGCGCCCGTGCGTGTGGCAGCTCCTGGCTGACCCTGGCCGCCACGGCCCCGAACACCTCGGGTGCCTTGGCCGGGGCGATTCGCCCGATGTGCGCGAAGGCCGGGTGATCGGGGTCCGGTGACCGATCGAACGTGCGCAGGTGAGCCACATCCACGGCGTTGGCCAGCACCGCGGTACGCGACCACGGGAATGACCGCTTCGCGACCCGTTCCTCGGACTCCGAGTTGAGCACCAAGCGCCGCCCGCCGAGGGTGCCCATCAGCTCGAGTGACCACAGGATGAACCGCTTCGGTCGGGACCATTGCGCGTAGGCGAAGGCGAACGCGTGCGGGCTGTAGACCGAGCGGCCGCGATGCGGTGAGAGCAGCGTGACCCACCGGCCGAGCAGCCCGGTTCGCGAGGAGTGAAGGTGCACGACGTCGTAGTGGTCGGCGCGAAGCCGTTCCCTCAGGTTTCGGGTCAGATCCGCCAGCCGTCGCCATCCCAGGGAGTCCGACCACCGCTGCACCTCCACGAGCGGTCCGGCGAGACGCTCGATCTCGTCATGTGCGGGTGAGTCCGGGCGCAGCACGTACGCGAAGACCACTCGCTCGAAGCGGGAGTCCTCGCTCTGTTGCCGGGCGATCGTGGTGACAGCCGTGAGGACGCCGGACGAGCTGGCGTCGGTCACGTGCAGCACCGAGAGGGGGGGCATCATGTCGGCAACTTCTGGGTCGGCGGGGCGGACGGGTCGGATGACCGAGCGGCTCGGACCCGTGAACTCCTGCGCGACCAGCCGGCGGTCGGAGACAGAGGCAGGAGTGCCACGAAGAGCGGCAGCATGGGGGAGAGGTGCTTCACGTAGGAGCCGTAGTCGGGCTCGAAGATCGCCTGGACGATCACCAGGCTCAGCAACAACGCGATCGCGCGCTCCGGGCGCGGGTACCGGTCGCGGAGCGGGGCGTGACCGAGCGAGCTCATCAAGGGGGTCTCGATGCCCGTCGCGCGCTCGCGTTGAACCAGGTGCAGACTCCACATCAACATCGCCCAGAGGAAGCACAGCATGGCCGCCATGACCAGGTAGGTCAGGGAGCCACCGAGCACGAGTGGCCACGGGACGACGAGGCTGAGGAAGACGAGGAAGGCGTTGAGCCACTGCAGGGGAACGGTATCGGGCAGGAAGTCCTGGATGAGCGAACCGACCGAGACGTTGACTCCGGCGCGGGTGTCGTTCACCGACACCCTCGGGTAGGAGAGCGACTCGCCCAGGATGCCGTTGAACGCCAGCTGCAGCCCGACGTACGTGAGCAGGATGAGGATCAGCACGGGAAACAGGCCTCGCAGGCGGGGCAGCAGGATCCTCCCGAGAACGTACAGACCGACGACTGCACCCCAGTAGGGACGGATCGTCGCCGCGTACGCGATCATCCCGCCCACCAGCGCGAGCTCGGACAGCCAACCGGCGGGCAGCAGCAGCACCAGAGCGACCAGGACCAGGCTGACGAACTCCTTGCTGTACTGCGCCAGGTAGATGAGGGCCAGCAGGTAGCAGCCCGTGATGACCCCGAGACCGGTGGGTGTCAGGTGGATCATCTCGCGCCAGCGGATGGCGGCGAAGACGGAAACGCCGAAGACGGCGATCGCCACCATCGCGGCGACGTCCGGCGAACCGCTCAGGCCCAGGACGCGGTAGACCAGCGCGATGTTGCGGAACGGGTCGTCGGGGTTGAGGCTCGCGTCGGGGATCTTGAGCGTGTCCTCGATGTAGTTCCCGTCGAAGGTGAAGCGCTCGTGCAGCTGGGTCCGGAAACGGCTCGCGATCGCCACCGCCAACCCGGCCAGGGCCAGGAGGTAGAGCTGGCAGAACGTGCCCCAACGATCGATCGGCGGCTGCGTGACGCGCCGCGACCGGGCGCGGGTGTCGGCCGGGCTCATGCGAGTGAAGGGGCTAGTGTGATCCACAGTGCTACGCAGCGGCTCGTGGCTCCGGCGAGAGCGCGTGCGGGAGCCAGGTCCAGTCGGCGGACGATCAAGTCAACCCCTTTCCGTGTCGTGGGTGGTGCTGGGTTTCCAGCAACGTGTGGTCCGCCCCCTGCGGTACAGCCAGTATGCGGGACGATGTCAGGTCTTGTCAGACGATCCGCTACGGGTCAGGTCGGGCGTGATCGGTGACGCACAGGCGCTCAGACGGTCGTCACTTCGGGGCCATGGCTGACATCACCGTAGCGAAGCCCGGCTTCTGCGATCCGTCCTGACGGATGATGCCGAAGCCGGCGGGAGACTCGTTGTCTCTCAGCTCGTACAGGCAGATGCCCCAGACCTTGCCGGTGCGCAGAGTCTTGATCGCCGCCGGCACGTAGGCACGTTGATCGGCCTCGGTCCACGAGCCGGGAGTCGTCTGGAGACCGATCTCCGCGATGAACACGGGCTTGTCGTACCGCTGTCGTACTCGCTCGACGCGTTCGGCGAGGCGGGCGATCTCGGACTCGCTGTCGGCGGGGTACAGATCGAGGCTGAGCACGTCCAGAGCCGGTTGGATGGCGTCGAGTACCGTGTACCACTCCTGCTCGCGCGCGTCGTTCATCGGCCAGCCCGTGAGGTTCGTGGTGACCGGAGTCCCGTTCCGCCCGAGCACCTCTCTGGCGACTCCGAGCATGTAACCGAACTCGCCCAGATAGCGCGCGTACTCGTCAGAGTCCTCTCGGGGGGCTCCGGTGAACTTCTGGTAGTGCGAGTGGTCGGCTTCGTTGTAGGGCTGCCACAGATCGACCATGTCGTCGAAGTTGTCTCGCATGGTCGTCCAGAACCAGGAGCACGCTTCGGCGTAGTCCTCGAACGGGTAGTCCTGGGACCAGTCCGGCGAGCCGGGAACCACCATGTTGATGGCCAGTCCCCGATCGCGGGCGTAACCGAGGGCATCGCGGTAGAACGCCGACGCCTCCGGGTTCCACTCGAACTTCGCGGGGGCCACCAACCACGCGTAGACACTCGTCCGGATCAGGTTCTGACCGTGCGAGACGAGTGTGTCCACATCGGCCCGCCACCGCGGGAGGGCCGCCTGGTCGATCGGGGCGCCGACCATGGCGCCGAGGTACTCACCCGCCGGCTTCACGGTGGTCTTCGCTGGTCGCGACGGGTCCGGAGCCGGCCGTGGCGTACCGCTCGGCGGGTTGTACATCAGCACTCCCGTTGCGCCCGCGGCTGCCATCGCGGCGGCGGTTCCGCCGACGATGAGGTTGCGACGGGAGAGCAGACCTGACCTGGCGGATCCGGCAGGCTGGTCGTCGTCCGCCGTCAACGTCGCCTCGGCAGACGTGCGTAGGTCTCGAGGTAGGCATCTGCGACGTGGTCCCAGCCGAAGCGTGGGTGCACGAGATCTCGAGCCTCTCCACGCTTCTGCCTCAACAGCTCGGGGTCCCCGAGCACGTCCTTGAGCGTGGCTGCGATGTCCGCCGGATCGGTCGAACGGGCGACGAAGCGGGGTCCGAGGCCGGCGACGACCTCGGTGTTCGCCCCGACCGGTGTCACGACGACGGGGGTACCGCACGACATCGCCTCCGCCGTCGACAGCCCGAAGCCCTCCAGCTCCAGGGTCGGGGTGACGACGAGGTCCGCGGTCCGGTACCAGGCGAGGAGGTCGGAGTCCGACACGCGCCCCAGCAGGTGCACCGACTCCGCTATGCCGAGGTCGGCCAGCTGCTTCTCGATGGGGGCACGTCGTGGGCCGTCTCCGGTGATCACCAGCTGGGCGGTGGGATGGGTGCGCAGCACTTCGGCCATGGCTGCGACCAGCAGCTCCACGCCGGTGCGCTCGACGAGTCGTCGCGCGGTCACGATGAGCGGCCGATCCACCGGTACAGGGGTGTCGGCGTCCCGCACGGGGGTGAAGTAGTCGGTCTGGAGTCCACCTGGGATCTTCTGCCAGGAGGTGGACCCGGGGCGGGTGTTCGCTCGCATCTCGGAGGCGACGAAGTCACTGAGGGTCACCACGACCTCGGCGTGCTCGAGGACCCTTCGTTCGATGCCCTTCATGGCCCGCACAGTGGCCCCCGAGACGGGTCCGGGAGCGCGGTACTCACCCTGCCGCTCGCCGAGGACCTCCTTGTACACCGGTGCGTGGAACGTGTAGATGTAGGGGATCCGAGTCGTCGTCACCGGAAGCATCGAGATCGGGTAATGGCCGTGCAGCACGTCGTAGTCGGCACCCAGCACCGTCCGCCGCACGGCGCTGGCGACGCTGAGCGGGTACTTCGCCACGAACAGCGGGTCCGACTTCGCCGGCGTCGTGAAGCGAAGCAGCCGGACGCCGTCGTCCCCGGTCTCGGCCGACGCCTGATCAGGTGCAGTGCGCTTGGACAGCGTGGTCACGTCGTGACCCTTGCGAACCAGAGCCGCCGCGAGTTCGCGGACGTAGCGTTCGAGCCCACCGAGCTTGTCCGGAGCGATGGCGTTCGTCACCATCAAGACCTTCATGAATTCCTCCCCCAAGGATGTTCCGAGACGGGATCAGCCCGTCGGGACCCGCGCCACTCCCCAGTGGCACCGGAGTCATCAGAACGCCGCTCAGCATAGTTCATCGATTCGGCCGCCGTCCCGGCTTGCGCGGATTCCACCAGATCTCGCTCGGGCGTCCAGCCTCGACGACGCTCCAGAATGAGACGGTGATCACATGACGGTCGTCGGGGCGGCTGGGGCACGGCAATGTCGGCGCGAATAGGTTCAGCCGGCGTACACTCACTCCAACCGTGGGGGCCCCATGCCCGCTGCGGTGTAGGTCAGTCGTCCTCGCGGGTCCACTTCCGGTTCCGCTGCACGCGCCGGGAGCTCGCTGATGAGTAGCCGTCACCACGACGGGCTGACGGGTTCGACGCTTCGGTGCCTTGTCGGTCTGATCGCACTGGGGGTGACCCTGGTGTCGACATCCTCTGCCCCCGCCTCGGCGGACAGCCAGCGGATCAGCGACGGCTCGACCACGACTGCTCCCGATCAGGTGAAGCTCACCGAGAAGCTCCAGATCAGCGGGACCGGCTGGACGGCCCCGGGCGGCGGTGGCTCGGTGGTCGCGGTCAAGCTGGACGAGGGTCGAGTGCTCACCGCAGGGGCGGTGGCCAATCCGGCGACCGGCGAGGCCATCGGCGACACCACGGTCGTCGCAGCAGTCAAGGCCAACAGGCAAGGGCGTTTCACGGTGGCGGTTCCCCTACCGCACGGTCCCACCTGGGGCGCCGGCACGAGGCACTCCGTGCGCCTCTTGAGCGGGCGACTCGTCGGCAACGACGCGACCAGATCGGTGGCGCTCACCTTCGACATCGTCGCTGCGTCCGGCACCTCCTCGAAACGTCCGCGCCCCCCGTCCGAGCCGACCACGACCTCGGCGCCCAGAACCGAGCCTCGCAGGACATCAAAGCCGGAGCAGTTGCCGACCGCGAGCGAGCGTCCCACACCGAGCGAGACCATCGGCGCCGACGAGCCGACTCCGTCGGCTTCGTCTCCGGGGTCTCGGCAGATGGCGACGCAGGAACCTTCCGCCCCGTTGCGAAGTGTTGCCACGGCGGCCAGCCCGCGTACGGCCGATCGGAGCGCGGCGGCAGGTCCCGGTGCCGTCGTCCAGTCCGCTTCCCCCGACACCGTCGGTGGACCGACCTCCAGCAAGGCGCCCCCCGACGGTCCCGATCCAGGAGCGCGGACCGGGACCCAGCCGCTCGACCATCCGTCTCCGTCGCCGACGTCTCCGTCGCCGACGTCTCCGTCACCGACGTCGTCGGCGCCACTGGCGCGAGCAGGCTCGGGGGGCGAGCCCGATACCGCAGAGTGCGGCGCCGAGCCGGCGACAGCGCTGTCCGCCCCACGAACAGTCCGCGGGGTGCCGACGGTGGAACGGGGCGACACCCTGACCGTGAGCGGAGTCGGGTTCTGTCGGGCGGGCGGGGGCGGTGGTTCGCGGGTACGTGTCCAGATCGACGACGGGCGCTACCTGCGGCGGAGTTCGGACCCGCGGGCGGATCCGACGATCTGGACGATCGTGCAGGCTGAGCGGGACGGGTCATTCGTGGTCGGCCTCCGGCTTCCCGGCGCCACGGACACGGATCCGGCGCTGACCCCGGGCCTCCATCGCTTCCGGTTGATGACGGGCTCGGATCCCGGCGACGCCCTCCGCACAGTGGACACCGGGGAGTTCGTGGTGACGGAAGGCACCATCGCGGTGCTGCCGGAGCCCACGAGGTCACCCGAGGCGGTCGACCCGAAGATCGCCCTCGTCGGCGCCAAGGCCGGGGGCGTGACCATCTCCAGGTCGGGTTCGACGGTGCGGATCGAGGCTCCGGACCTGGAGCCCGGCGACTGGGTGTTCCCTTACGCCTTCGGCGGTCGACAGGATCCGCGCGCCACACCGTTGTCCTGGGTGCAGCTCGACGGCGAGCGGGCGGTGGTCGTCGATGTCGCGGACCTCGGTATGACGGGGGCACAGACGACGCGGGTCAGCCTCCAATCGCGTGACGGAACCCTGATCGGTTGGGCACCGGTCGACGAAACCGCGCCGCCGCAGTCGGTGTCGGCGTCGACATCGCCGGATGATGCGGGCCGACGCTCGCCCCGCCCTCTGGTGGTCTTCGCCGGCGGTGCCATGGTCCTCGTCGGACTCGGCTGGCTCGTCGTCGCCAGAACCCGTCGACGCACTCTCCTGTGACGCCTGCACCTTCGTGCGGAGGACGGGCGACCTCGACTGGTGGGTGATACGAGCCACAAACCGCCGAGAAGTCACCCTTAAGGTGCGCAGGTGGCCACATTCGTCGATCTCGTCCTCCCTCGGTTCGACGGCGCCGAGCTCGTCGTTCCCGCACCGGATGTCGGGGCCGGGAACTGGGCTGGTGGAGCCAGCGCGGTGCTGCACGAGGGCGTCTTCTGGCTGAGCTACCGCGTGCGGCGGCCGATCACGGCGGGGCGTGGAGTGAGCGTCGTCGTGGCTCGGTCGGCGGACGGGGTCCGCTTCGAGACCGTCTGCGAGATCCAGCGCGAGGTCTTCGGCGCTGACTCGTTCGAGCGGCCGGTGCTGGCACCGCTGCCGTCCGGCGGCTGGCGCCTCTACGTCAGCTGTGCGACGCCGGGGTCGAAGCACTGGTGGATCGAGGCCGTCGACGCGGCGACGCCGGCGGAGCTGCCGGGCGGGCGACGCACTGTGGTCCTGCCCGGCGACGAACGAGTGGCAGTGAAGGACCCGGTGATCGTCCTCGATGCGCGGCGCGGCGGTTGGCGGATGTGGGTCTGCTGCCACCCTCTGGACGTGGTCGGGGCGGAGGACCGGATGTGGACGGCCTACGCCACGAGTACAGACGGGCTGGTCTGGACCGTGGAGGGTGAGGCTCTGGGCCCGACCCCTGGTGGCTGGGACGCGCGCGGCGCGCGAGTGACGACAGTGCTGGGGGAGAGTCCGCTGACGGTGCTCTACGACGGCCGGGCGACGGCGGAGGACAACTGGTTCGAGAGGACGGGGATCGCCGTCGAGCGGGACGGACGGTTGACACCGGTCGGGGTCGGGCCGGCCGTGGTCTCACCGGAGGGCGACGGGGCGTTCCGTTACGTCAGCGCTGTTCCCCTCGAGGACGGGCGCACCAGGTTCTACTTCGAGGCTGCTCGGAGTGACGGCTCGCACGACCTGATGACCTCGATCGGCTGACCTCAGCTCGTCCGCTCCTTGAACGACCCGCGTCCCGCACTCGAGCGCCAGTCCTCGAACGACTCCTTCAGGACCTCCTCCAGCAGACCGATGTCGTCCAGGCACTCCTTGACCAGCTCGGCCCGCACCTGCAGCGCCAGCTTCGGCCGACCCTCGGGTCCGCCGTGCTGCAGGGCGCGGTAGAGGGGCTTGACCGCCTCCCGCCAGAGCTCCGGCCGCACGTACGACCCCGCGACCGCACCGGCGCGCACCACCCGTCCCAGCACGGCGGCCTTGAGTCCGGGCTCGACGAAGGGGCGGGAGTTGTCCGGCGGCACGACACCGACCCGGCCGGTCTCGATGCCGAGGAAGGTCGAGACCCGGTCCAGGGTCCGGGCGGGCTCGGCGACCAGCTCCCGGTAGCGGAGCACCAGCACCCGGTCCCGGTCCACCCGGGTGAACAGGTCGGCCAGCTGCTCGCCGTAGCGGCCCATCCGCTGGTAGTGCCAGAAGGGCGCCCAGCCGGCGTCGATCCGCTCCTCCTCGGCCCGCCAGGCCTCGCAGAAGTCGGCCTTCGGCTCAAGGCCGTCGACCCACAGGTGCATCCAGTTCGAGTACGCCCGGTCGACCGGGTCCCGGATGATGGCCACCAGCCGTACGTCGTCGGAGTCCTCGGCGATCCGCCGTCGGGCGTCCGGCAGGTACAGGTAGAAGGGTGTGCTCTCCAGCCGTACGGTCCCGTCCGGTGCGGGGGCGAAGAGGGACAGGTAGTCCTGGCGCCGCCAGACCCACTCCTGCTGGCTGTGCGCGTCGCCCGGCCCGCAGTACGCCGGTGGGGGAGCGTCGCCGCACAGGTAGTACTTGGGTTCCTTCACGGCGGACGCGTGGACCTGGTCGTGGCGGGCGAGCGCGGCATGCAGGGCGCTGGTGCCCGCCTTGGGTGCGCCGATCACCAGCGCGTCCGGCCTCGGTTCCCGGGTGCTCATGTCGGGATAGTAGGAGACATCGGGGGGCCTCGTTCGTCGGATCTCAGATACCGCTCGGGTCGTGGGAATCCCCACTGACTCGCCCGCCCGACGGTGGGTGCACGGGCGACTCGGTGTCCGAGTCGCCCCGGTCAGCTCAGGAGCCGACCGTCAGAAGTTCGCCTCTTTGGCCCGGTCGAAACTGGCCCGGACCTCGGCCTCGGCCTCTTCGGCTCCGGTCCACGTCGCGCCCTCGACCGACTTGCCGGGCTCCAGGTCCTTGTAGACGGTGAAGAAGTGCTCGATCTCGAGCAGCAGGTACTCCCGCACGTTCTCGAGGTCGCGGAGGTGGTCGCGGCGGACGTCGGAGGCAGGCACGCACAGCACCTTGTCGTCGCCGCCGGCTTCATCGCGCATCCGGAACATGCCGATGGCCCGGCACTCGATCAGGCAGCCGGGGAACGTGGGCTCCGAGACGAGCACCAGCGCGTCCAGCGGGTCGCCGTCCTGACCGAGGGTCCCCTCGATGAACCCGTAGTCGGCCGGGTACGCGGTCGCGGTGAACAGGGTCCGGTCCAAGCGGATCCGGCCACTGTGGTGGTCGACCTCGTACTTGTTCTTGCCGCCCTTGGCGATCTCCACGGTCACGTCGAAGGTGAGTCCGCTCAACTCGCGCGGGTTCTCTTCAGTGTTCGGCGACGTCATCGAGGCTCCTTAGGATGGTCGTACCCCCGGGTGGTCTCGGCGCACCGTCACGGTGCCACGGGGTCGGTGGATGGGCTGCCTCGTGGAGCCTAACGGGTGGGAGAGGTGCGGGCGAACGTGAGTCTGAAGCGGCTGGTGGTGGCTGTCGTGGCCCTGGTCGTCATCTCGGCGGCCGCGCTCGGTCTGATCAGCGGCGCCCTCGGCACCGGGTTCTCCGCGGATTCGTCTGTGGGCAGGGAAAATGGCCCTTCCGGGACTCCCGGCGGTCCCCCCTCGGGCGCGGCGACCGACTCGCCGCCACCCTCGCCCGACTCTGATGCACCATCGCCCGGTGTCAGCAACACCACACCGGCGCCCTTCCCGACCGAGCTGCCGCGTTCGGTGCTGCAGCCCGCCCCACCGGGGGACCGGCCGGAGGCGGCCACGGTGGCCGCCCGCATCCGGTCCGTCAGCCGCGCCGGCGTCGGCGGGGTCTACTCGGGTTCGGTGGTCGACGTGGGCACCGGCAAGACGCTCTTCGCGCACCGGGCCGAGGCGGCCGAGATCCCGGCGTCGGTGAACAAACTGCTCACCTCCGCCGCGGTGCTGTCGATGCTCGGCCCCGAGCATCGCTTCACCACCTCGGTGGTCGCGTCCGGCAAGAAGCAGATCATCCTGGTCGGCGGCGGCGACCCCTACCTGGCCACCCGGACCACCGCTTCGACCTACCCGGCCCGGGCCTCGGTCGCCGACCTGGCGAAGAAGACCGCCGCCGCGCTGAAGAAGGCGAAGCGGACCTCGGTCACCCTCGGCTACGACGCGGGCCTGTTCGCCGGGCCCGCCTGGAACCCCACCTGGCCGTCCGGCTACGGCGACCAGGTCACCCCGACCTCGGCGTTGTGGGTGGACGAGGGTCGCCTCGCCGGCGGCTCGCCGGGTCCGCGGACCAGCGATCCGGCCGGGCAGGCGGCCAAGGCCTTCGCCGCCGCCCTGCGCCGGCAGGGCATCAAGGTCACCGATGTCGCCGAGGCCGACGCCGCCAAGGGCGACCCCCGGATCGCCGCGGTCTCGTCCATGCCGCTGGAACGGATCGTCGAGCAGGTGCTGATGAGCAGCGACAACGACGGCGCGGAGGTGCTGTTCCGGCAGGTGGCCCTGGCCGGGGGCCGGTCCGGCTCGATCATCGAGGGCCGCCGGCAGATCAAGGTGACGCTCACCGAGCTCGGAGCCTGGCACCCCGACACCGTCGTCCGGGACGGCAGCGGACTGTCCAGGGACAACCGGATCGGTGCGAACACCCTCTCCCGCCTGCTCCGGTTGGCAGCCACGGGCGACCACGCCCAGCTCCGAGCCCTGATCACCGGGCTCCCGGTGGCCGGGGTCGAGGGGAGTCTGAAAGGGAGGTTCTCCGCCGACGACACCGTGGCCGCCCGCGGGATGGTCCGCGGCAAGACCGGGACCCTGCGTCAGGTCCACTCGCTGGCCGGGTTCCTCCGGACCACGGACGGAACGCTCGTGGCGTACGCGTTCATCACCAACGGCGCCACCGGAGAGTTCGCGGCCAAGACCTGGCTGGACCGGGTGGCTGCCTCCGTCGCCGGGTGCGGCTGCAGTGGCTGACGGATTGCGGCAAGCCGTCAACCGACGATCGCGGACCTGACTGTCGACGCGATCAGGGCTGCGCCGTCTCGATCGGGGTGGACCCCGTCCGGGAAGTAGTCAGGAAAAGGCTTCGTCGCCGTGTGCACGTCGATGACGGGGGTCGACGTGCGTGCACCGACCGTGCGGACGATGGGGACGATCTCCCGAGCTATGACGGTGGGCCGGATGCCGGCCGCGTTCTCGAAGGCGACGGGCGGGGTGGCGACGTAGACAGTCGGCCGGCTCGGGAGGACCCGATAGAGCGAGATCAGTTCGGCCAGCTGCGCTTCGTAGCCGTTGGCATCCCAGTTGACGGCTTTGGAGTCGTTGGCGCCGAGCATGATGACGACGATGTTCGGGTTCGATTCCAGCGACGCCTCGTAGGCGCCGGTCTTCTTGTAGGGGATGTCCCCGGTGTCCTGCGCCGTCGCCCCGATCCAACCGAAGTTCGACACCTGGTAACCAGGTCCGAGGAGGGCTTGGAGCTGACCGGGGTAGGAGTCCTGCTCCCGCCGGGCCTGACCGACGCCTTCCCCGAAGGTGATGCTGTCACCCACCGCGGCGATCGGTCCGCCGATGACCTGGCTGGAGGACTGGACCGGCGTCGGGGCGAGCACTCCTGACGCGAGCAAGACCGCCACGGCCGCTGCGATCGCCACCGCGACCGACAACGCGAACGTGACTCGACGACGCCTGCTGTTCACTGTGTTCCTCATGCCTGTCTGGACCGGTTCATGTCCCCGGGAAGCGGAGGCAGAAATCACGGTGAGTCACACGATCCGCGCCGATCAGCACTCATCCGCGACATATCGTAGTGCGGTCCTCCAGCCTCGGGTGCCGAAACGGCGACCTAGGCGAACTCTTCATCGGCAGGCTATGGTTTCGCGGGAGTTCGTGCCTGACCGGGGATCATCGTCACCGTCCGATGATGGAGTCGGGTGCTCGTCACCATCCGATGACGGGGGTCGGGTGGTTGCTGAGGGGGATGTCTGATGGGTGTATTGCGCAAGATCGTCACGCAGCTCGACCGGGGCTTCGTCAACGGTCCGCTGGCGTCTCCCTTGGTTCCCCGGCCCATCCGTCGCGCCGTCCTGCGAGCCCTCGGGTATCCGATCGACCGGACGGCTTGCATCGCCGAACTCTGCTACATCGGCTCTCGCGAGGTCATCTTCGAGGCTGACTCGTTCGCCAACGTCGGGTGCTTCTTCGACGGGAATACCACCATCCACGTCGGGGCCGGCGCCCAGATCGGGATGTGGTCGGTGCTGGCCACGGCTACCCACGAGATCTCCGAGCATCCCGGTCGGCGTGCCGGGCGCGATGTCGCGCTGCCGATCGTCATCGGCGAAGGCACGTGGCTCGGGGCCAGGTCGACAGTCCTGCCCGGGGTCCATATCCAGGCCGGCTGTGTCGTCGGCGCGGGGTCGCTCGTCATCGGCGACTGCGACCGGGACTCTCTGTACGTCGGGAGTCCCGCGCGCAAGGTCCGCGCCCTGGGCGGCGACAGGTCCTACGCCAGCGGGAACCTGCATCCGGCGGACACGTCGGGAGCCGTCGAGGTGCATCTCGCCACCTGATCTGCGGGTCCGAGGGGGAGAACCTCCGGGCCCTCGGTGAGGGAACCGTCCTGCCGACCCACGGATCGTGGCCGCTCGTGCCTGGGACCCGATGAGGTACGAGCACCAGACACCCATCGAGGGAGGATCGCGCATAGGCTGCGCCCATGACCTCGTCCTCCATGGTCGACTGGACCGTCGCCCTCAGCACGGCCAGCCGGCTGGTCAAGCCCGGTCCCGACATCTCCCGGGAGGGGGCCGCCGAGGCCGTCGCCGACCTCCGTCGGTGCGCCGTCCGGGCCGAGGCGTACGTCCGCGAGGTGACCGGGCTGACCGCGCCGAGCGGCACCGCGCCGGTGCTCGTCGTCGACCGGCCACGGTGGATCGAGGCCAACCTCGACGGTTTCCGGCAGGTGCTGGCGCCGCTCACCACCAAGACCGCGGAGCGGGCGAAGAACTCCAACCCCGCCCTGGTCAGCATCGGCGCCCGGATCACCGGGGTCGAGGTCGGGGCGCTGCTCAGCTACCTGGCGCCCAAGGTGCTCGGTCAGTTCGACCCCTTCTACCCCGGGGTGGACGGCGTCGCGGACGGCGCGGGCGGAGAGCTCCCGCCCGGGGGACGGCTGCTGCTGGTCGCCCCGAACATCGTCGCGGTGGAGCGCGAGCTCGACCTCGCTCCCGGCGACTTCCGCCTCTGGGTCTGCCTGCACGAGGAGACCCACCGCGTCCAGTTCACCGCGGTGCCCTGGCTCCGCGGCTACCTGAACACCCAGATCGGCGAGATCGTGGCCACCGCGGACGTCGACGGCGCCGCGCTGGCCGGGATGCTGCGGGAGGCGGTCAAGCGGATCTCCGAGGCCGCCCGCGGCGACGCGGAGCTCTCCATCGTCGACCTCGTGCAGACCCCGGGGCAGCGGGAGATCGTGGATCGCATCACCGCCGTCATGTCGCTCCTGGAGGGCCATGCGGACGTGGTGATGGACGGCGTCGGCCCGGACGTGATCGGCAGCATCGTCGAGATCCGCCGCCGCTTCGACGTCCGCCGTCAGGGTCAGGGCTTCGACAAGATCATCCGCAAGCTGCTCGGGCTGGACGCCAAGATGCGGCAGTACCGGGACGGGGGAGCTTTCTGCAAGGCCGTCATCGCGGCCGGCGGGATGGACGGACTCAACCGGGTCTGGACCTCACCCGAGACGCTGCCGACCAAGGCCGAGATCGCCGACCCGCAGCTCTGGCTGGACCGGATGGACGCGAAGACGGGGCACCCCCCGCTCGAGGGCGGGCACGACCCGGCGGGCGATCCCGACGGCTCCGGTCCGGCGGACGGGTCCGACGCGACCCCGCCACCGACCGCCTGACGACGCGACGATGGCGCGGCGCGCGCTCGGGCCGGCCACCCTGGCGGCCGTCCGGGCCGTCGAGAGCAGCCTCGACCCCTCCGACGGCTGTCTGCTCGTCGCCTGTTCGGGAGGACCGGACTCGCTGGCCCTGGCCCGGGCCGTCGTCACCGTGGGGGCCCGGCGCACGCTGCCCATCGCCGCGGTGGTGGTGGACCACGGGCTGCAGCAGTTCTCGGCCGACCGGGCCACCGAGACCGCGACCACGCTGACCACCCTGGGCTTCGGCGACGTCACCGTACGGACGGTGACGGTCCGCAGCACCGGTGCCGGGCCGGAGGCCGACGCCCGGCTGGCCCGCTACCGCGCGCTGGACGAGGCGGCCGCCACCCGGGACGCGACGCTGCTGCTCGGCCACACCCGCGACGACCAGGCGGAGACCGTGCTGCTGGGTCTGGCCCGCGGCTCCGGCACCCGGTCCCTGGCCGGCATGGCGCTGCGCAGCGGACCGGGCGCCCGTCGCCTGCGGCCGTTCCTGGCGCTGCCGCGGTCCGTCACGGAGCAGGTCTGTCGGGAGAACGACCTCGTCTGGTGGAGCGACCCGTACAACACCGACCCCGGCTACGCCCGGGTCCGGGTGCGGCAGACGGTGCTGCCCACGCTGGAGCGCGAGCTCGGTCCCGGGATCGCCGAGGCGCTGGCCCGTACCGCCGTGCTGGCCCGGGACGACGCGGACCTGCTGGACGCCCTGGCTGCGGAGGCGGATCCAGGCACCTCCACCCTGGCCTGCCAGGTCGTCGAGGGTCTGCCGCCGGCGCTGGGTCGGCGGCTGCTGGGGCGGTGGCTGCGACTCGAGCACGGCGCCCCCGACCTGAACGCCGGTCACCTCTACGCGGTCGAGGCACTGGTCACCGACTGGCACGGTCAGGCAGGCGTGGACCTGCCCGGGGGTCTGCGCGTGCGCCGGACGGACGGACGGCTCGAGCTGGTCCGACCCGACCGCTGACCCGAGATCGTGCCCACCGAGGTCTGGATCCCGCCGGCCCCTGGTCAGGATCCGGTCTCTGCCGGTCGAGGCTCCGGCGGCGAGGTAGCTATCGCGTTCCGCTGTGGCAGGCTGGCCCCGTGGATGACGCGCAGATCAGCGGTGACCTCTCTCGGGTGCTCTTCACCTCCGACCAGATCGCCGGGCGGATCGCCGAGGTCGCCGCGCAGATCGACAGCGACTACGAGGGGGAGGAGATCCTTCTCGTGGGCGTCCTGAACGGGGCCGTCATGGTGATGGCCGATCTCTCCCGCGCGCTCAAGAGCCACTGCCGGATGGACTGGATGGCCATCTCCTCGTACGGCTCGGGCACCCAGTCGTCAGGTGTCGTCCGCATCCTCAAGGACCTGACCACCGACATCAGCGGCCTGCACGTGCTGGTGGTGGAGGACATCATCGACACCGGGCTGACCCTGTCGTACCTGATCGGCAACCTGATGTCCCGCAACCCGGCCAGCCTCAAGATCATGACGGCGTTCCGGAAGCCGGAGGCGGCCAAGAACACCGTGGACGTCGCGTACGTCGGCTTCGACATCCCGAACGAGTTCGTGGTGGGCTACGGCCTCGACTACGACGGGCACTACCGCAACCTGACCTCGGTCGGCACCCTCGCGCCGCACGTCTACAGCTGAGGTTCACTCGGCCCCGCGGGCTGCCGCGGCCGGCGTGCGCCCCGGGACACCCGCCCGCGGTCGGATAACCCGGGTGGTCGGCCGGCGTTCGCCCCGGGAAACCCGCCCGCGGTCGGAAAACCCGATGCTAGGCCGACCGCCACTGCCTGGGCCGACCACCGGGTACGCGAACCGAAGTCTCCCTGCCGGGAATCAGAGGGCCGGTGTCCGCGGGATCCTGAGACATCCTTAGGGTTGTCTCATGAGCATCTTCCGCACCAAGAGCGTCGACGACGTGCTGGCCAACAGCAACATCGACACCCACGGCGACCCGGTGCCGGGGAAGGGCCACCTGGCCAGGAACCTGACCGCCTGGGATCTGATGGGGTTCGGGATCGGCATCGTGATCGGCACCGGCATCTTCACCCTGACCGGTCTGCAGGCCAAGAACAGCGCCGGGCCGGCCATCATGATCTCGTTCCTGATCGCCGGCTTCGTCAGCCTGCTGGCCGCGCTCTGCTACGCCGAGCTGGCCGCCGCCGTGCCGGCCGCCGGTAGCTCCTACACCTACGCGTACACCACCATCGGGGAGATCTTCGCCTGGATCATCGCCTGGGATCTGATCCTGGAGTTCGCGCTCGGGGCGGCGGTGGTGGCCCGCGGCTGGTCGGGCTACCTGCTCGGGGTGTTCCCGTTCCTGCCGAGCTCCGTCTTCGGCGAGGACTCGGTGGTCAACCTCGGTGCGGTGTTCATCGTGCTGGTCCTGGGTGCGGTGGCCATCAAGGGCGTCAAGGAGTCGGCCTGGGTGACCAACACCCTGGTCATCATCAAGGTCTCGGTTTGCCTGTTCGTCATCCTGGTCGGGTTGTTCTTCATCCAGAAGGCCAATCTGGTCCCGTTCGTCCCGCCGAGCCAGCCGGTGCCGGCCGACCAGACCACCAGCACCCTGACCGCGCCGCTCTGGCAGGTGCTGACCGGAACCACCCCGACCGCCTTCGGGATGGTCGGCGTCTTCGTCGCCGCGGCCGTGGTCTTCTTCGCCTACAGCGGCTTCGAGGCCGTGGCCAACCTGGGCGAGGAGACCAAGAACCCGAAGAAGGACATGCCGCTGGGGCTGCTCGGCACCCTCGGCATCTGCACCCTGCTCTACATGGGTGTCTGCCTGGTCATCACCGGCATGGTCAAGTACACCGACCTCAGCGAGGGCGACGCCGTCGCGCAGGTGTTCCGCGAGGTCGGGCTGGGCTGGGCCGGGGTGCTCATCGGTCTGGCCGCGGTGGCCGGTCTGAGCTCGGTGATCCTGGTCGACATGGTGGCCATGGGCCGGATCGGCTTCGCCCTGTCCCGCGACGGACTGCTGCCGCCGGTGTTCCGCAAGATCCACCCGACCTGGAACACCCCGGTGCTGATGACCTCGCTGACCGTCGCGGTGGTCGCCCTGCTGGCGGCCTTCGTGCCGCTCGCGGAGCTGGCCGAGATGGTCAGCATCGGCACCCTGTTCGCGTTCCTGGTCGTCTCCATCGCGGTCCCGGTGCTGCGGGTCAAGCGCCCCGACATGCGCCGACCCTTCCGGGCTCCGCTCAGTCCGGTGCTGCCGATCGTGTCCGGCATCTGCTGCGTGCTGCTGATGTCGAACCTGGCCGTGGAGACCTGGCTGCGCTTCCTCATCTGGCTCGTCATCGGTCTGGTCGTCTACGTCGCGTACGGCCGGACCCACGCCCGGCTGGCCGATCCGGCACGGTTCGACGCGCTGGTGCACGAGGACGAGGACGCGTCGTCGACGCCGAAGGACTGACCGTCCCCGCGCACGCGGGTCAGCACGACTAGGGGCGTTTCGGTCCGGACGATAGCCTTGCTCGGTACCCGGGTCGCCACGACCCTCCCGACTAGGTAGGTCATGAACGCCAAGCGCATCTTCCGCGGCCCCATCCTGTGGATCGTCCTCGCCGTGATCGCCATCGGCCTGCTGGTCGACCTGACCGGCAACCTGACCGGCGGCTACTCCGAGGAACCCACCTCCAAGGTCGTCTCCATCATCAACGGCAACGAGCCTCTCAAAGAGGTCGTCCTGGTCGACGGTGAGCAGGAGATCCAGGTCACGATGGGGGGTGACAACCCCGCCAAGTACAAGGCGGTGTGGGTCGGGAACCAGAGCGAGCAGCTGATCGACCGGCTGAACGAGCGGGTGGCCGCCGGCTCGCTGGAGTCCTGGGTCGGGAAGAACCCCACCCCCGGCTTCTTCCAGACCCTGCTCGGGACGCTGATCCCGTTCATCATCATCGGCGTCCTCTTCTTCTTCCTGCTCAACTCGGTGCAGGGCGGCGGCAGCCGGGTCATGCAGTTCGGCAAGTCCAAGGCCAAGGTCGCCAACAAGGACACGCCGAAGACCACCTTCCGTGACGTCGCGGGCTGCGAGGAGGCGATCGAGGAGCTCGAGGAGATCAAGGAGTTCCTGGCCGAGCCGGCGAAGTTCCAGGCCGTCGGGGCCAAGATCCCCAAGGGCGTGCTGCTCTACGGTCCGCCCGGCACCGGCAAGACGCTGCTGGCCCGTGCGGTCGCCGGCGAGGCCGGGGTGCCGTTCTACTCGATCTCGGGCTCGGACTTCGTCGAGATGTTCGTCGGCGTCGGGGCCAGCCGGGTGCGGGACCTGTTCGAGCAGGCCAAGGAGAACGCCCCCGCCATCGTCTTCATCGACGAGATCGACGCCGTGGGCCGGCACCGCGGCGCCGGCATGGGCGGTGGCCACGACGAGCGGGAGCAGACGCTGAACCAGCTCCTGGTCGAGATGGACGGCTTCGACGTCCGCGGCGGCGTGATCTTGATCGCGGCCACCAACCGGCCCGACGTGCTCGACCCGGCGCTGCTGCGCCCGGGCCGGTTCGACCGGCAGATCGCCGTCGACGCTCCCGACATGAACGGCCGGTTCCAGATCTTGCGGGTGCACGCCGAGGGCAAGCCGATGGGCCCCGACGTCGACCTGCAGAGCGTGGCCCGCCGGACGCCCGGCTTCACCGGCGCCGACCTGGCCAACGTGCTCAACGAGGCCGCGCTGCTGACTGCGCGCAAGAACGAGCGCATGATCACCAACGTGGACCTGGACGAGGCCATCGACCGGGTCATCGCCGGTCCCCAGCGTCGCAGCCGCCTGATGAACGAGCGCGAGAAGCTGATCACCGCCTACCACGAGGGCGGTCACGCCCTGGTCGCGGCGGCGTTGCCCGGCACCGACCCGGTGCAGAAGGTGACGATCCTGCCGCGCGGGCGGGCGCTGGGCTACACGATGGTGCTGCCGGAGCAGGACAAGTACGCGAACACCCGGGCCGAGCTGCTGGACCAGCTCGCCTACATGATGGGCGGCCGGGCGGCCGAGGAGCTCGTCTTCCACGACCCGACCACCGGGGCCAGCAACGACATCGAGAAGGCCACCAGCGTGGCCCGGGCGATGGTCACCCAGTACGGCATGACCGAGCGGCTGGGCGCCATCAAGCTGGGCTCCGACGGGTCCGAGCCGTTCCTGGGCCGCGACTTCGGTCACCAGCGGGACTACTCCGAGGACATCGCCGCGGTGGTGGACCAGGAGGTCTCCAAGCTGATCAGCAACGCCCACCAGGAGGCGTTCGACATCCTGAACGAGAACCGGGACGTCCTGGACGCCCTGGTCAACGCGCTGTTCGAGCGGGAGACGCTGGACCGGGCCGCCGTGGCCGAGGTGTTCCAGCCGCTGCGGCTGCGACCCCGCCGGCCGGCCTGGACCGGGTCCGACAGCCGGGTGCCGTCGAGCATCCCGCCCGTCACCCCGCCGCCGCCGGCGCTCAACGGGCAGAACAGCCAGAACGGTCAGAGCGCGAACGGTCACCGTGACAACGGTCAGGGTCAGCTGCCCCCGGCGCCGGGTGACCACCCGGCCGGCGGTGCCGCGCTGCCGCCCGGGCACTCACCTGTCCCGCCGACCGCTCCACCGGCCACCGGGCCGGGTTCCGGACCCGGACAGCAGGGGCCCGGGGGGAGCGCCGGTCCGCAGGGACCCGGGGTCACCGACGGGCCCGCCGGTCCGCCGAGTGAGGGCTGGCCACCGGCCGGTCCGGACTTCCGGTGACCGGGCCGAGCGACCCGGTCGTCGACGCGGGCGCGGACGTGCCCGAGCAGACCCAGCGCCCGTACGACCACCCCCGCGTCGTGGCCGCGGTCCGCGAGATCCTCGCCGGGATCGGCGAGGACCCCGACCGTGACGGTCTCAAGGACACCCCCGAGCGGGTCGCCCGCGCGTACGCGGAGATGTTCGTCGGTCTCCGGCAGACGCCGGAGGAGATGCTGACCACCACCTTCGACCTCGGGCACGACGAGTTCGTCCTGGTCAAGGACATCGAGCTGTGGTCGTGCTGCGAGCACCACCTGGTGCCCTTCACCGGCGTCGCCCACGTGGGCTACATCCCGAGCGCCGACGGCCGGATCACCGGTCTGAGCAAGCTGGCCCGACTCGTGGACGTCTACGCCAAGCGCCCGCAGGTGCAGGAGCGGCTGACCACCCAGGTGGCGGACGCCCTGCAGCGGATCCTCACCCCGCGCGGCGTGATCGTGGTGATGGAGTGCGAGCACCTCTGCATGACCATGCGCGGCGTGCGCAAACCCGGCTCACGCACCGTCACCAGCGCCGTCCGCGGCCAGCTCCGCAACCCGGCCACCAGGGCCGAGGCCCTCAGCCTGATCATGGCGGGTAAGTAGCGGTGTCAGTCGTCACTCGGTACTCACTTCGCGCTGAGGACTCGGTCTTCCCTTCTCTCTCGCAGACGGAGGAGCGTGTCTGCTCGTTCGTCGGTCCAGACCGAGTCGGCGCTTCGTTCGCGGTCGCTCGCGACGGGCTCGCTCGCTGACGCTCGCTCGATCACGCGTAGCTCTCCGATCTCAGTAGGTTGATCCCATGACGGCCGACCTGGTGGTGGACGGGATCCCGAGTCCGGGCCGGACCCTGGTGATGGGGGTCGTCAACGTCACCCCCGACTCGTTCTCCGACGGCGGCGAGTGGCTGGATCCGGATGAGGCGATCGCCCACGGTCTGGATCTGCTGGCCGAGGGCGCGGACCTGGTGGACGTGGGCGGGGAGTCCACCCGCCCCGGGGCGGTGCGGCCGACCCAGGAGGTGGAGCTGGCCCGGGTGCTGCCGGTCATCTCCGCTCTGGCGGCGGCCGGGGGCGTCGTCAGCGTCGACACCATGCGGCCCGAGGTCGCCGAGCGGGCGGTCCGGGCCGGTGCGCGGCTGGTCAACGACGTGTCCGGCGGGCGGGCGGAGACCGAGATGCTCCCGACCGTCGCGCGACTCGGCGTCCCGTACGTGTGCATGCACTGGCGGGGGCACGCGGCCGACATGCAGAGCCGGGCGCACTACCACGACCTGGCCGGCGAGGTGGCCGCCGAGCTGGCCGAGCAGGTGGAGGCGGCCCTGGCCGCCGGGATCCGGCGCGATCGGCTGGTGCTCGACCCGGGCTTCGGTTTCGCCAAGACCGGGGAGCACAACTGGGAGCTGCTGAACCGGCTGGACGAGCTGGACGCCCTCGGTCTCCCGATCCTCTACGGCCTCTCCCGCAAGGCCTTCCTCGGGTCGCTGCTCGCGGGTCCCGACGGCTCTTCGCGGCCGGCACGGGAGCGCGACGACGCGTCACTGGCCCTCACGACGCTGCTCGCGCAGCTCCGCGTCTGGGGCGTCCGCGTGCACCGCGTACGTCCGAGCGTGGACGCCGTCGCGGTGGTCGAGCGGTGGCGTCGGGGCTGACTCGCTCCCCGTCAGGGGCCTTTGTCCGGTCCGATAGGGTCCGTGCAAGGAGGTGATGATGACGGCGGATCAGGTGGTGCTCACCGGCATCGTCGGACGCGGCCACCACGGTGTGTACGCGTTCGAGCGGGACCAGGGCCAGGACTTCGTCGTCGACGTCGCCTGCACGATGGACCTCGGCGTGGCTGCCCGCAGCGACGATCTCGCCGACACCATCGACTACTCAGCGTTGGCCACCGCGGTGGTGGCCGACATCGAGCGCGACCCGGTGAACCTGATCGAGAAGCTGGCCGACCGGATCGCCCGGACGTGCCTGCGCAACCCCCGCATCACCGCCGCGACCGTCACCGTCCACAAACCGCAGGCGCCCATGCCCGTACGGGTCGGCGACGTAGCCGTCACCCTGACCAGGAGTACCGCCCCATGAGCAGTCCCAATCCCTACGCCATCGACGCGGACACCCTCAGCGGGATGAAGCCGCTCCGCAAGGTCGTCTACTCCCTCGGATCCAATCTGGGCGACCGCCTGAACAACCTGCAGGGTGCGGTGGACGCCCTGCGCGACACCCCCGACGTGATCGTCGTGGACGTGTCCTCGGTCTACGAGACCGAACCTGTCGGCGGGCCCGAGGACAGCCCGAGCTTCCTCAACCTGGTCGTCGTGGCCGAGACCACGCTGGAGCCGCGGACGCTGCTCGAGCGCGCCCTGGCCATCGAGGACGCGTACGGTCGCGAGCGGGGCGAGAAGTGGGCTCCGCGCACCCTGGACGTTGACCTGATCATGGTCGGGAACACCTCGTCCGACGCTGCGGACCTGCGGCTGCCGCACCCGTTGGCCGGCGAGCGTGCCTTCGTGCTGCTGCCCTGGCTGGAGATCGACGCCAAGGGTGAGATCCCTGGTGTCGGCGAGGTCGCCGATCTCGCCGGCCGGGTGCCCGGTGACGGGGTCGTCCGCCGCGACGACCTGCTGATCGAAGCCGACTGACCCTGTCCACCCGACCGAGCCTTTCCACCCGACCGAGCCGGTACGCGACACCGGCGCGGCGCACCGGACCGGTCGGGCCGTGACCGACCCCGGTCGGGTCGGCCCGCAGGATCCCCGTGGTGGCGGCTCGATGAAGACGACCTCGGCGAAGTCGTTGGCCGTGGCTGCCGTGTTCGGTGCCCTGGCCGGGTGGCTCGTCGTGGTGGTGGCCAACGCCCTCGACCTGGTCGCCCCGTACGTGCCGTGGACCGCGCCCGCCGCCTTGGTGGTCATCGCGGCGCTGGTCGGGGCGCTCGCCTGGTCCACCCACCAACGCATCCAGGTGCGCAAGGAACGGATCGCCCCGGAGCGGGCGGTGGCGTTCCTCGTCCTCGGCAAGGCGTCGGCGCTGGCCGGTGCCGTGATCGCCGGCGGCTACCTGGTCTTCGCCCTGATGTTCGTGGACCGCTTCGACGCGGCAGCGCCGCGGGAGCGGGTGATCCGGGCACTGGTGTCGGTGGTCGCCGCGGTCGGGCTGTGCGTCGCCGGGCTGCTGCTGGAACGCGCCTGCCGGGTCCCCGACGGGGACGACGACGACCGCGATGACGGGGTGGAGCAGACCGCTCGCTGATCGACCGGCCGGCCCGGCGGCCCCGCGGGTCGGCGGGCGGGACACGGGTGGTCGACCTCCCGGACCGCCAGGGTCGCCCTACATAGGGTGATCGCCGTGACGACTGCTCCGGTGACCGCCCCCGCCTCGTTCGCCCGGGTCTCCGGTCCTGCGCGCCCACAGGCGGCACCGGCCCGTGAGCGGCTGTCCACCGCCGTCCTGGTGGTGGGCACGGTGGTGTCGTTGGCCTCGCTGTTCGGTCCGGAGTGGGCGCTTCGGGTCGGCGTCGTGGTCGCGCTGGCCTCGGCGGCCGGCTCGTGCGCTCTCGCCTGGCGCGAGCTCTACGCGACCAAGCGCCGCCACGCCCAGGACCTGCTCGCCGTCGGTCGGCGGCACACCCAGGACCTCCGGTCCGAGCGGCAGCACAACGCGGACGTGCTCGACACGGTGACCGGACGGGCCGAGCGGTGGCGCCGGGAGGTGGACCGCCAGCAGACGCAGATCGCCGGGCTGCGGGTGGAGACCTCCGCCCTGCGCACCGACCTCGCTTCGGTCCGGCGGCAGCTGGTCCGGGCCGACGGCACCATCGCCGGTCTGCGGGAGACCGTCCGCGAGCGGGATCTCGAGCTGGCCCTGGTCCGCGCCGCCGCGCCGTCGGCGCCGACGGCGTCGGACCCGGGGTCGTCGACGGCGGACGCCGGGGCCGATGTGCACCGGTTGCCGCGGCGCGGCCGGCTCGACCGGGCCGGTGCGGCGGGCCCGGCCGGGCCCGGAGACCGGACGGTGATCGAGCTCGACGGCACCGAGCCCGCGATGCCGAACTTCGAGGCCGACCGCCGCCGAGCCTGACGGAGTCCACGCCGCCGTGGCGGCCTGTGGCCGCCACGCGTAGCTCCGGGTGGCGACGTCCCGGCCGATCCCGGCGCGCGGTCGCGGGTCCGGCGCTGGCGGAGACGCGGTCGGCACCCGGATCGTCTGATCGACCGCCGTCCGATTCGCGGCTGATCGCCTTCCCGATTCGGTCGCCTTCACCCGAGCGCCATCACCCGGTCGCCTTCTCCCGATTCGCGGCCACCGGCGTCCCGGGGGCCAACTGCTGCGAACGCTCAGCTCACCCAGCACCATGCTCGGAGAGCCCAATGGACAAGTCGCCCGCTTCCGGTCCCTCGGTAAAAGCCGAGGAATACCGAAAAGCAAAAGAAACGATGCAGACGTTTCGGTTTCGTGATGAGGGGTCCGTGGGGTAGCGTTCTTTTCGACGTATTTCTTTGATAACGGAGGGTGAAGTGGCGCAGCGCGTCCAAATCATTTTGGAAGACGACTACGACGGGGGCGACGCGGACGAGACCGTGTCCTTCGGCCTGGACGGAGCCGAGTACGAGATCGACCTCTCCTCGGCGAACGCCTCGCAGCTGCGCGACGCCCTGGCCCCGTGGCTGTCGCACGCCCGCAAGGTCGGTGGGCGCCGGCGCTCCCGGGCGGCTGCTCCCGCGGCGGCGCGGCCGTCGGCGACCGACGGTCCGGGTTCCACCAGCGACATCCGCTCCTGGGCCCTGGAGAACGGCATGGAGGTCTCGAGCCGCGGCCGGATCTCCTCAGAGGTGCGGTCGGCGTACGAGCAGGCGCACGCCTGAGTCGAGGCTCCTTCAGCAGGGTCGTGGTTGCGCCCTGGGCGAACACTGGTTCGCCCGGGGCGCGCTGCTGTCCGCTGCCGGTAGCGGACAGCGGGGTCTCCCCGTTCTCGACCACGGGCAGCGGGATTGCCTGCCCGACCAGCGGCGACGGGTGTCGGCGGCCGGTGTCGACCCGGGCCTGCCGGGTGCCCGGCCCGCCGGCTCGGGCGGGTGAGCGCCGCCCGCGCAGAGGCTCCACCCCCTCGGCTTCCCGCGCTGCGGATCACCGCCGGACGCTGCGGACTAGAGTTGTGCCAGCCGGTGCCACCTCTTGCGAGAGACCACCGCTGCAGGCACCACCAACGAGGAGAAGCCATGTTCGAGCGATTTACGGATCGGGCCCGACGCGTCGTCGTGTTGGCGCAAGAAGAGGCTCGCATGCTGAACCACAACTACATCGGGACCGAGCACATCCTGCTCGGGTTGATCCACGAGGGTGAAGGGGTCGCCGCCAAGGCCCTGGAGTCCCTGGGCATTTCGCTCGAGGCCGTCCGCCAGAAGGTCGAGGAGATCATCGGGCACGGCCAGCAGTCACCGAGTGGACACATTCCTTTCACGCCGCGTGCAAAGAAAGTGCTCGAATTGAGCCTGCGCGAGGCGCTCCAGATCAATCACTCCTACATCGGCACCGAGCACATCCTGCTCGGCCTGATTCGCGAGGGTGAGGGCGTCGCCGCCCAGGTGCTGGTGAAGCTGGGGGCGGACCTGAACCGCGTACGGAATCAGGTTCTGCAGCTGCTCAGTGGATTCCAGGGCAAAGAGGCGGCGACCTCCGGTGCGCCCGAGCAGGGAAATGCGCCGTCGTCGTCGATGGTGCTCGACCAGTTCGGCCGCAACTACACCCAGGCGGCGCGGGAGAACAAGCTCGACCCCGTCATCGGTCGCGAGGCGGAGATCGAACGCGTGATGACCGTGCTGTCCCGAAGAACCAAGAACAACCCGGTGCTGATCGGCGAGCCGGGGGTCGGCAAGACCGCCGTGGTCGAGGGCCTGTCCCAGGCCATCGTCCGCGGCGACGTGCCGGAGACCCTGCGGGAGAAGCAGATCTACTCCCTCGACCTGGGTTCCCTGGTCGCCGGCTCCCGCTACCGCGGTGACTTCGAGGAGCGGCTGAAGAAGGTCCTCAAGGAGATCAAGACCCGTGGCGACGTCGTGCTGTTCATCGACGAGATCCACACCCTGGTCGGGGCCGGTGCCGCCGAGGGCGCTATCGATGCGGCCAGCATCCTGAAGCCGATGCTGGCCCGCGGCGAGCTGCAGACGATCGGCGCCACCACCCTCGACGAGTACCGCAAGTACGTCGAGAAGGACGCGGCGCTGGAGCGCCGCTTCCAGCCGATCCAGGTCTCCGAGCCGACCATCGCTCACACCATCGACATCCTGCGCGGTCTGCGCGACCGCTACGAGGCCCACCACCGGGTGACCATCACCGACCAGGCCCTGGTGGCGGCGGCGCAGATGGCCGACCGCTACATCTCCGACCGCTTCCTGCCGGACAAGGCGATCGACCTGATCGACGAAGCCGGCGCCCGGTTGCGGATCCGCCGGATGACCGCGCCGCCGGACCTGCGGGAGTTCGACGAGAAGATCGCCGCCGTCCGGCTGGAGAAGGAAGCCGCCATCGACGCGCAGGATTTCGAGCGCGCCGCCAGCCTGCGGGACGACGAGAAGAAGCTGCTCGGGGCCCGCTCCGAGCGTGAGGTGCAGTGGAAGTCCGGCGACCTCGACGTGGTCGCGGAGGTGGACGAGGAGATCATCGCCGAGGTGCTGTCCACGGCCACCGGCATCCCGGTCTTCCAGCTCACCGAGGAGGAGTCGGCCCGTCTGCTGCGGATGGAGGACGAGCTCGGCAAGCGCTACATCGGTCAGCACGAAGCGGTCCGGGCGCTGTCCCGCTCGATCCGGCGCACCCGCGCCGGTCTGAAGGACCCGAAGCGGCCGAGCGGCTCGTTCATCTTCGCCGGTCCGTCCGGTGTCGGTAAGACGGAGCTGACCAAGGCGCTGACCGAGTTCCTGTTCGGCGACGAGAACGCGCTGATCCAGCTCGACATGAGCGAGTACAGCGAGAAGCACACGGCGTCGCGGCTGTTCGGTTCCCCGCCCGGGTACGTCGGGTACGAGGAAGGCGGCCAGCTCACCGAGAAGGTGCGGCGCAAGCCGTTCAGCGTGGTGCTGTTCGACGAGGTCGAGAAGGCCCACCCGGACATCTTCAACTCGCTGCTGCAGATCCTGGACGAAGGTCGCCTGACCGACGCGCAGGGTCGGGTGGTCGACTTCAAGAACACCGTCATCGTGATGACCACCAACCTGGGCACCCGGGACATCGCCAAGAGCGTGTCGCTGGGCTTCAGCCAGGCCGGTGACGCCGAGGGCAGCTACGACAAGATGAAGGCCAAGGTCGCCGACGAGCTCAAGCAGCACTTCCGGCCCGAGTTCCTCAACCGCGTCGACGAGATCGTGGTGTTCCGTCAGCTGACCCAGGTCGACATCGAGCGCATCGTCGACCTGATGGTGGCCCAGATCGAGCTGCGGCTGAAGGACAAGGACATGGGCATCGAGCTCACGCCCGCGGCCAAGGCCCTGATCGCCCAGCGCGGGTTCGACCCGGTGCTGGGGGCTCGGCCGCTGCGCCGGGCGATCCAGCGCGACATCGAGGACCACATGGCGGAGAAGATCCTGTTCTCCGAACTGAAGTCCGGTGAGATCGTGGTCGTCGACGTGAACGACCCGGGTTCGGAGTCGGCGTTCACCTTCACCGGTGTGCCGCGGTCGACGGCCCCCGACACGCCGCCGGTCGAGTTCGGCGGGGTCATCGAGGGTCTGATCGAGCCCGGCGAGCCGGGAGAGGCGGCCGGCGACCGCTGAGCCGCACGTCCGTGGCTCGGCCACCCGCTCCGTTCGGGGTCGACCGAGCACGAACCGCCTGACCACCTGAGAGGACCGCCCCAGCCGGGGCGGTCCTCTTCGGCGTCACCGGGCCGGTCCGCGTAGGCTCCTGCGTCATGCCGAGACGACTCGACTACTCCCGCTACCTCACCCACCTGGCCGAGGACAGCGCCCGGTTCGCCGAGGTGCTCAGCCGGACCCCGTACGAGACCGCCGTCCCGACCTGCCCGGGCTGGGACGCGGCCGACCTGCTCTTCCACCTGGCGGAGGTGCAGGCGTTCTGGGCCCGGATCGTCGCTCGTCGGCTGACCACCGGCGATCAGGTCGACGAGCTGGAGACGGTTCGACCCGGCGACGCAGAGCTGGCCGCGTTGTTCGCCGACCGGACCGCCGCCCTGCAGGAGGCGCTCCGCGACACCCCGGCGGAGACCCCGGTGTGGACCTGGGCGAGTGAGCAGACCGCCGGCTTCTGCGCCCGCCGCCAGGCGCACGAGGCGCTGATCCACCGGCTGGACGCCGAGCTCACGGCGGGCGAACGGAGCGCTCTCGATCCCACGCTGGCCGCCGACGGGGTCGATGAGGTGCTCGGAGTGATGTACGGGGAGCCGCCCGCCTGGGGCGCCTTCACCGCCGACCACGACCACGTCGTCCGGTTCGACGCCACCGACACGGGGGACACCTGGTCGGTGACGGTCGCTCGGTTCGTCGGCCTGGAACCGGGGGGCGGGGCCGCGCACGAGACGGACTGCCTGGACTGGGTGGCCGACGACGTGCCGCCCACCGCCTCGGTCAGCGCGACTGCCGCCGACCTGGACTGCTGGCTGTGGCGGCGACCTCCGGTGGGCGAGCTCACGGTGTCCGGCAGCGAGGCGACGCTGGACCGGCTCGCTGCCGTGATGGCCGACGGCGTCAGCTGACCTCGGCGCGCTCTCCGTCGCTCGGAGCCGGCCCTTCCCCGCCGGCGTCCGGGTGGGGGTCGTCGCTCCCCGCGCGGGCGTCCGCGTGGGGGTCCGGCTGGGGGTCCTCTGGGGCCGGCTGGCCCGCGTCGTCGCTGTGTTCTTCGACGGCCTCGGCCTGCGCCGTCTTGCCCTCGGCGATCAAGGTGTCGTCGTCGGTGACGATGCCGACCAGCTCGGTGAGCTGACCGCTGACCTGGCCGAGTCCGGCCGGGTACTCCTCGGCGTCGGAACCGCCGTCCGGCAGCGAGAGCGGCTCGGTTCCCGGGCGGCGGACGTGCTGGACGGACAGCTGGGCGACCACGTCCGCGTGCGCGTGCATGATCGAGTGCGCCGCGCCGGGGATGATCGAGACCCGGCAGCTGGGGAGCAGGCCGGCCACCTGGTCGATCCACACCCGCGGGCACAGGTCGTCCTCGGAGCCGCTGATCACCAGCGTGTTGGCGGTGACCTCGGGCAGCACGTCCTCGATCGGGTACTGCAGCATCTCCGGCAGCACCCGGGAGAACCACCGCACCCCGCACAACGCGTACGCCTGGAGCGCCAGCACCGCGACGCGCGGTGGCTCCTTGCGCGCGGCCTGCAGGAACCGGCGACCGGCCACCCCGAGGTGACGCTCCGCCGGGTAGAGGACCGGTCCGAGCAGGATCACGGTGGACAGGGCCTTGTGGCCGGCGAACCCGGCGGGGTAGCGCGAGGCCAGCTCCGCGACCACCTGGGTGCCCATCGAGTGCCCCACCACGATCGGGTCGTCCAGCTCGAGCTCGTCGATCACCGTGCCGACCAGGTCGGCGTACTCGCTGATGGTCATCCGGCGGCTCTTGGGGTGCGGCACGCCACCGAAGCCGGGCAGGTCGAGGGCGTGCACCGGTCCGTACTCGTTGAGCAGCCCGGCCAGTCGCTCGAAGTAGTTCGACGACACCCCGATGCCGGGGACCAGCACGAAGGCGCGGTCGCCCGTCCGCCCGACGGTGCTCACCCGGGCGTAGGTCGTCTGCCAGTGGACCCGGCGGACCGTGACCTCGGTGGCGCTGCGCCGCCCACCGCCGACGTCGCCGTGACCGATCGACAACAGTCGTCGGGTGAGACTTCTCCGCACTGGACCTCCGCGCTCGGATGCTGAGGGACCCACGGTAGTGCCGACCGTGCGTGACACAGTGACGCTCGTGCCGTCCCCGCCCTCGTCGTCGCCGCCGACACCGGCTGCGCGGCTGCAGCGGATCCCGGCCGTCTGGCTGGTGGTCGGGGGGATCTTCTCGGTCCAGTTCGGGGCCGCGATCGCCAAGGACCTCTTCGGTCTGGTGCCGCCGACCGCGATGGTGTGGCTCCGGCTGGCCACGTCGGCGCTGATCCTGCTGGCCGTGGTGCGCCCGTCGTTCCGGGGCCGCAGCCGTCGCGACTGGGTGATCGCCCTGTCCTTCGGTGTGTCGCTGATGACGATGAACTGGGCGATCTACCAGTCGTTCGCCGAGATCCCGCTGGGGGTGGCGGTGACCATCGAGTTCCTCGGGCCGCTGGCCGTGGCCGTGGTCGGGTCCCGGCGTCCGCGCGACCTCGTCTGGGTGGCTCTGGCGGGACTGGGGGTCGCTCTGCTCGGGTTCAGCCCGGCCGCGCTCACGCTGCGCGGCGCTCTCTTCGCCCTGCTGGCCGCCGCGGCCTGGGCGGCGTACATCCTGCTCAGCAAGCAGACCGGTGCCCGTTGGCCCGGGCTGAGTGGACTGGCGATCGCGAGCCTGGTCGGGTTCCTGGTGCTGGCCGCGCCGGCGATCGCGGAGGCCGGGTCGGTGCTGCTGCGTCCGGAGGTGCTGCTGCTCGGCGTGGCCATCGGACTGCTGTCGTCGGTCATCCCGTACAGCCTGGAGCTGACCGCGTTGCGCCGGATCAGCCCGCGGGTCTTCGGCATCCTGATGAGTCTGGAACCCGCAGCCGCCGCCCTGGCCGCGCTGATCGTGCTCCGCGAGCTGCTCACCATGACCCAGTGGCTCGCGCTGGTCTGCGTGGTCGCGGCCTCGGTCGGAGCCACCCGCACCTCACCGCCGCCCCTGGACCAGCCCCTTCCGGACTGAGCGTGCGAAAGGGGGCGTCAGCGGAGGTGGGCGGTCAGTGGCCGAAGGTGTCGGAGTCGGCGACGCCGGCCTCACCCTGGTCGAGGGCGGAGACGGCCGCCACCTCGTCGGGAGTGAGCTCGAAGTCGAAGACGGCGATGTTCTCCGCGATCCGGCCGGGGTCGGCCGACTTCGGGATGGCCACCAGTCCGAGCTGGAGGTGCCAGCGCAGCACGACCTGGGTGGCCGACTTGACGTACTTCTCCCCGAGTCCGACCAGCAGCGGGTCGGAGCGCAGGTCGTCGCCGGAGCCGCCGATCGGGCTCCAGGACTCGGTGATGATGCCGTGCTCGGTGTCGAAGGCGCGGCTGGTGTCGCGGGTGCTGTACGGGCTCAGCTGGATCTGGTTGACGTCCGGGGTCACACCGGTCTCCTCGATCACCCGCCGCAGGTGGGTCGGCTTGAAGTTGGACACGCCGATGGCCCGGATCGACCCCTCCTCCAGCAGCGCCGCGAGACCGCGGACCGCGTCGGGGAAGGTGCCCTGGTCCGGGTTGGGCCAGTGGATCATCAGCAGGTCGATGTAGTCCACGCCGAGCCGCTGCAGACTCGCCTCGTACGCCCGACGCACGCCGTCGACGCTGTGCCACTCGCGGTTGAGCTTGGTGGTGAGGAAGACCTCGGACCGGTCGATGCCGGCGTCGCGGATGCCCTGGCCGACGCCGTCCTCGTTGCGGTAGTTCTCGGCGGTGTCGACGAGGCGGTAGCCGGCCTCGATGGCGGTGCGGACCGCGGCCGCCGCGTCGGCACCGCGCAGCGGCCAGGTGCCGAGACCGAGGGTGGGGATGGTGGCGCCGTGCAGCAGGGGCAGGGTCGGGGCGAATGCAGTGGTCACCGTTCGACCCTAGTAGCCCGAGGCGTCAGCGCCCGCGGTGGCCGGAGCAACCCCAGCGGCTGACAGGTCGGCCGGTCAGCCGGTCAGCCGGGCAGGGCGTAGCCGACCAGGTCGTCGCCGACCACCAGGCCGTCCAGCACCAGCGAGGTCAGCGACCGCTCGCGCTGAACCGGGTCGGGCCAGACCGCGTCCAGCTCGTCGCGGGCGACCGAGACGTCGCTGGAGCGCAGCACGGCCAGCAACGCCCCGCGGCACTGACGGTCGGTGCCCTCGTACGCCTGCCGCCGCCGCGGGCCCTCGGCGGCCGGGCGACCGGCCCGGCGCCAGGCGCACACGTCCTCCACCGGGCAGCGCTCGCAAGCGGGGGAGCGGGCGGTGCAGATCAGCGCCCCGAGCTCCATCGACGCCACCGCCCAGCGGGCGGCACGCGCCGGTTCCGCGGGCAGGAACTCCTCGGCCAGCCGGCTCTCGGCCACCGTCGCCGCGACCGGCGGCGCCGCCATACCGGCGGCCACCCGGGCCAGCACCCGGCGGACGTTGGTGTCCAGGACGACGTGCCGACGCCCGTACGCGAAGGAGGCGATCGCCGCCGCCGTGTAGGAGCCGACGCCGGGCAGGGCCAGCAGGGCGGCCAGGTCGTCGGGCACCACGCCACCGTGCTGCTCGGTGATCGCCTCAGCGGCCCGGTGCAACCGCAGGGCTCGGCGCGGGTAGCCCAGCCGGCCCCAGGCCCGGACGGCGTCGCCGGCCGGGGCGGCGGCCAGTGCCGTCGGTGTCGGCCAGCGCTCCAGCCAGACGCGCCACGGCTCGAGGACGCGGGCCACCGGGGTCTGCTGGAGCATGAACTCGCTCACCATCACCCCCCACGCGCCGGCTCCGGGTCGGCGCCACGGCAGGTCGCGGGCGTGCTCGTCGTACCACCGCAGGACCCTCTCGACCACCTCGGTGCTGTCGGTGGCGGGCATGCGGGACACCGTACCCGGACGGGTCCCGCCGCCCCGGCGTGTTGAGTCTGCCGGGTCCCCTCCGGCTCCGTAGCCTGTGCCGCATGAGTGGCGTGCTCCACCCGACGGGTCCGGAGCCGGCCCGAACCTACTGGGTCCGGCGGGGCGTCCTGGTCGCCGTGATCTTGTTGCTCGCCGTCGGAGTCGTCCTCGCTGTGGCCAACCTGACCAAGGCGGCCGTGGCCACGGCACCGCCGCCCCCGTTGCCCGCCGGCAACCCGGCGGCGTCGCCGACGCCGACAGCGAGCGGCGCCTCCACCCCGGCTTCGGCTGCGCCGACCCCGGGTCCGTCGACGTCCCGGGCGTCCTCGACCCCGGTCAGCTCACCGCCGGCCGCCGCCTCGCCCTCGGCGTCCGCTTCGGCCCAGCCCGGCCCCAGTGCCACAGTGGTCGGGACACCTGACTGCCGGCCGGCCGAGCTGCAGGTGAAGCTCGCGGGTGATCGCCGGCTGTCGGTGGGGGAGAACACCACCTTCACCGTGTCCCTGGTCAACGCGGGCCGGCTGACCTGCCTGACCTCGGTGACGGCGGCGAACTTCGAGCTCAAGGTCTACTCCGGCAAGGACCGGATCTGGAGCAGCCGGGACTGTGCCAAGACGCTGGCGCCGTTCGACAAGAAGCTGGCGGCGAAGGGTGTCGTCGCCTGGAAGATGACGTGGGACGGCGAGCGCTCGGTGGCGGGCACGAGCTGCCGGCGCGGCACGGACAAGCTGCGCGGAGGGACCTACTGGGCGACGGCCCAGCTGAAGGGTGCCGATCCGGTGCAGGTCCGCATGATCATCGGCTGACCCACCCCGATGCCCGCCGGGACCAGAGCGGCGGCCCGGCTCTGGGCGCGTCGCGGGTTCAGGCCAGGGGGTCCGCGTACGCCGACTCAGCCACCCGCACGAGCCCGTCGCGGATGGCCCGGGCCCGCTGTTCCCCGACCCCCTCGACCTCCTGCAGATCGGCGCGGCTGGCCGCGAACAGCGCCTGCAGACTGCCGAAGTGCTCGATCAGCCGCTCACCGAGGGCCCCGGGCAGCCGGTTGATCTGGGCCACCTGGCGATAGCCCCGCGTGGTCACCTTGGTGTCCAGCTGGTCGGAGGAGGCGAAGCCGATCGTCCGGGCCACCAGCAGCAGGTCGAGCAGCTGGGTGGTGTCCAGCGCTGCCAGCAGCGCGAAGCCGAAGGGCGGGTCGGGCACACCGCCGCCGCCGGAACCGGCAGGGGCCGCTCCGCCGGCGCTGTCGGGCCGGTAGTCCTTCTCCAGCAGACTCCCGAGCTCGGTCAGTCCGGTGGTCAGCTCGTGCATCTGCAGGGCGAGCAGCCGGCCCTCGGTGCCGAGCTCGGCGGTGTACTCCGACAGCTCGAGATCCAGCCGGCGCACCATCTCCAGCCGCTGCGCGACCGCGGCGACGTCACGTACGGTGACCTGGTCCTCGACCTCCAGCGCCGACAGTCGGGTGGTGGCCTCGCCGAGGCGCGAGCGGTAGCGCTCCAGCGTCTGCAGAGCCTGGTTGGCCCTGGCCAGGATCTGGTCGGGGTTCTCGACGAACTGCCGGTAGGTGTCGACGTACAACGAGATGGTGGCCATCGAGGCGGACACCGCGATCACCGGCACGCCGGTCTGGCGTGCCACCCGGTCGGCCGTCCGGTGCCGGGTGCCGGTCTCGGCGGTGGCGATGGCGGCGTCGGGCATCAGGTGCACCCCGGCCCGGACGATCCGGAGGGCACCGGCGTCCAGCACGATCGCGCCGTCCATCTTGGCCAGCTCGCGCAGCGCCGTCGGGGTGAAGGGGACATCCAGCTCGAAGCCGCCGGTGCACAGGTCCTGCACCTCGCGGCTGTGCCCGAGCACCACGAGAGCACCCGTACGACCACGGAGGATCCGCTCGAACCCGTCCCGCAGCGGCGTCCCGGGCGCCACCAGCGCCAGGTAGCCGAGGATCCGGCTCCGCTCAGTCCCGTCCTGCGCCACGCTTCGATCCGTCCCTCGTCCGCGGCCGGTTCACGGCCCGTTCTCCGCTGGACATCTTAAGCCGGTGCCACATTCACCGCCGTCGTGGACGGTCCGGACGGCTCAGCGATCGGCCGCCGGTCGGCCCGGGGCCCGGCGGATGCCCAGGCGGTCGAGGGCGTCCGCCACGGTGGGGACGGCGTGGATCAGCAGCCCGTGGCGACTCATCGAGATCTGCTCCGACTGCCGGGCGTCGGAGGGGATGACCGCCTCGGTGAACCCGAGCCGGGCCGCCTCCGCGAGGCGGCGCTCCAGACCGGGGACGCGGCGGAGCTCGCCGGCCAACCCGACCTCGCCGATGGCCACGCAGCGCTGGGTGAGGCGGACGTCCAGGGCGCTGGACGCGACGGCGACCGCCGCGGCCAGGTCGGCCGAGGGGTCCACCACCCGGGCCCCACCCACTGTCGACACGTAGACGTCGCTGTCGTGCAGCCGGACCCGCGCCCGCCGCTCCAGCACGGCCAGCACCATCGCCAGCCGCCCCGAGTCGACGCCGTGCATCGTGCGGCGCGGGACCTGCAGCGGCGACTTCCCGGCCAGCGCCTGCAGCTCGGCGAGCAGCGGTCGACGGCCCTCCATGGTGACGGTCACGCAGGTGCCGGGAACCGGTTCCTCGTGCCGGGACGTGAACAGCCCGGAGGGGTCCGAGACCTCGACGATGCCGTCCTCGCCCATCTCGAAGCAGCCGACCTCGTCGGCCGGGCCGAACCGGTTCTTCGTCGCCCGGATCAGCCGGAAACCCGAGTGCCGGTCGCCCTCGAAGGCGAGCACCACGTCGACCAGGTGCTCGAGCAGCCGGGGGCCGGCGATGCTCCCGTCCTTGGTCACGTGACCGATGATGATCACCGCCATGCCCCGCTGCTTGGCCACCCGGACCAGGGCAGCGGTCACCTCGCGGATCTGGGTCACCCCGCCGGGGGAGCCGTCCGCCTCAGCGGTGCCGATGGTCTGCACCGAGTCCACCACCAGCAGCGACGGTCGCACCTCCTCGACGTGTCCGAGGACGGTGCCCAGATCGGTCTCGGCGGCCAGGAACAGGTCGTCGGCCAGCGCATCGGTCCGGCCGGCGCGCAGCCGCACCTGGGCGGCCGACTCCTCGCCGGTCACGTACAGCGTGGTGCGGCCGACCTTGGCCCACTGCGCCGCCACCTCCAGCAGCAGGGTCGACTTGCCGACCCCGGGCTCCCCGGCCAGCAGCACGACCGCTCCGGGCACCAGGCCGTCGCCGAGCACCCGGTCCAGCTCACCGACCCCGGTCCGGACCCGTGCCGCCGCATCGGCGTCGACGTCCTTGATCCGGGTGGCCCGCCGGGTCGGGGTGGCGGCCTTGACCTCGGCCAACCGCGGGGCGCCGACCTCGACCACGCTGCCCCAGGCCTGGCACTCCCCGCAGCGGCCGACCCAGCGGACGGTGGTCCAGCCGCACTCGGTGCACCGGTGCGAGGGTCGGGTCTGCGTCTTGGCCATGACCGGAACCGTACGACCCCCCACCGACAGTGTTCTCCTCGTTCGCTGCTCCCAGCGGACGACTATCGAGACTGCTCGGGTTCGTGGGTTCTGCTCGATCTATAGACCAAGCAGAGCCGACAAACCCGAGCAGCGTGCCGCCGGGGGTGAGGAACGTCAGGTCAGCTGTGTGGCGATCTCGAGCGCGAGGTTGTTGGCCTCCGGATCGCCGACGGTGATGCGGAGGCCGTCGAAGCGGCCCGGTTCCCCGTGCGGACCGGGGGTGGCGTACGGGCGGACCATCACCCCGGCGTCGGCGAACGTGTCGGTCCAGGCCTGCGTCTGGGGACCCGCAGGCAGCCAGACGAAGTTGCCCTGGGCGTCCGGGACGTCGTGGCCGTGGTCGCGGAGGGTCTTCACCATCGCCGTTCGGCGCAGCACCAGCTCATCGACCCGCTCCCGCAGGGCGTCCTCCGCCGCCAGCGAGGCCAGGGCGGCGGCCTGGGCGATGGTCGTCACCCCGAACGGGTTCGCCGCGGCGCGCAGCACGGCGGCCAGCTCCGGCGCGGCCACGGCGTAGCCGATGCGCAGCCCGGCCAGCCCGTACGCCTTGGAGAACGTCCGCAGCAGGACCACGTTGGGTCGGTCGAGCAGCGACAGCCCGTTCACGGCGGCCGGGTCCTCGACGAACTCCACGTACGCCTCGTCCACGACCACCGCCACGTGCTCCGGCACCCGCTCGAGGAACGCCTCGACGTCGCTCTGCCGCAGCGCCGGACCGGTCGGGTTGTTCGGCGTGCAGAGCAGCACGGCCACCGTCGCCGGTCCGATCGCCCTCAGCATCGCCTCCAGATCGTGCTCGTACGTCTCGGTCAGCGGCACCGGGACGCCGGTCGCGCCGCTGAGCTGGGTGGCGATCGGGTAGGCCTCGAAGCTGCGGAACGCGTACACCACCTCGGCGCCCGGACGGCCGAGCACGTTGAGCAGGTGGAAGAGGACGGCCACCGAGCCGGTCCCGAAGGCCAGCCGGTCCGGGTCGACGCCCAGTCGCTCGGCCAGCACCCGGGTCAGGGTCGTCGCGGCGATGTCGGGGTAGCGGTTCAGCTCGGTGCAGGCCTGCGTCGCGGCGGCCAGGACCCCCGGCAGCGGCGGATAGGGGTTCTCGTTGCTGGAGAGCTTGTGGGCCGGCAGCCCGTCGACGAGCGGCGGTCGACGGCCGGGTCGGTAGACCGGCAGACCGGCGGCCTCAGGACGGATGCGGAGCGCCATGCACCGAGGCTAGGTCCCGGACCGCTTCCTGGCTCGCGCCCTCGACCCGCCCGGGCAGCCTGTGCAGATTGCCCGTCGCCTGGGTCGATCGGGTGGGCAGGTTGCCTAGACCCGGACGACTCCGTTGGGCGTGCCGAACGTGGCCGCGATCAGCCCTGGCTGGCCTCGTGGAGCGACCCACTGGATCGGGATGTCGGCCAGCGCCTTGTCCGCCGACCCGCCCAGCCACTCCTCCACCCGCTGCTGGGAGCCGGCGATCTCCACGCCGAGCAGGTCGATGTCGCCGCCGCCCACCGAGGGGTGGATGCCGGCGTCACTGCGCCACTGGACGAAGAACGGCAGCTGGGGATCGCTCTGCAGGCCGCGCACGCCGAGCTGGCGCCACTCCAGCCGGGTGCCGTCGGGCAGGTGCCGGTGTCCCTCGATCGCCTGACGCCCGATCCTCGTCTCGACCTCGGCCAGGTCCTCGGTGGCGACGACCCAGCCGAGCCAGCCGCCGCCCTCGGCCGAGCGGGCCCGGACGACCTGACCGAAGACCGCCTTGTCGGCCGCCGGGTGATCGAGCACCTCGACCACCTCCAGGTAGCGGCCACCGGCCAGCGCGAGCGTGAAGTTGCGGGTGCCGAACCGGGGGTGGAAGCCGCCGTCGACGAACTCCGAACCCAGCAGCCGACCCAGCTCCCCGGCGGTGCTGCGGGCGCCGTCGGGACCGGCTGCGTACGACAGGTGGTCCAGGCGCATGGCCCCATTGTGGTGCCCTTCACGGGCGCGCCACCGGCGGGGGCCTTTTCTCCTGCCCCGGACCAGACACGTCCGCAGGTCAGCGGCGGGTCGCGGACGCCCGGACCGTCGCGGGATGACGCAGCAGGGTCCCGGGGGTCTGGTCGAACTCCGCGCACAGGTCGGCCAACGTGGCGTACGCCCCGGCGCCCATCAGCTCCACCAGCTCGTCGCGGTTGGCCAGGTAGACCGGCTGCGAGCCGATGTGGGCTTCGGTGTTGGAGGTGCAGTACCAGTCGAGGTCATGGCCCCCGGCACCCCAGCCCTCGCGCACGTACTCCCCGAGAGTGACCTCGGTGTAGGTGGTCTGGTCGCCCCGGGTCACGGTCCGGAACTGACGCCGCAGCGGCAGCTGCCAGCAGACGTCGGGCTTGGTCTCCACGAAGCTGCGACCTTCCTGCAGGGCGAGCAGGTGCAGCGCGCAGCCGCCGCCGGCGGGGAAGTCCGGGCGGTTCAAGAAGATGCAGGCCCCGTCGACCACCCGGGTCTTGCGGGCGGGCTCCTCGCCCTCGGCGACGGTGTCGGGGCCCTCCAGCTCGACCCAGCCGTCCTTCTTGGCCGCCTTCTTGTACTGCCACTGCTCGCCGGTCAGGCGGCGGACCGACCTGCGGACCCGCTTCTCGTCGTCGGCGTCCGCGAAGTGGGCGCCGAGGGTGCAGCACCCGTCGTCGGGCCGGTCGGCGTAGATGCCCTGGCAGCCGCTGCCGAAGATGCAGGTCCAGCGGGAGGTCAGCCAGGTGAGGTCGCAGCGGTACACCGTCTCGCCGTCGCCAGGATCGCTGAACTCCACGTACGCACGCGGGAACGGCAGCTTCACCTCGGGCACGCGCAGAGCCTACGCGTGAGTCCGTGGGTCCTGTGGGGTCTCGGGGCTACGCTGTGGGGCGTGTCCGATGCCGACGAGCGCGCCGTGAGGGTGCCGGCCGCGAAGGTCGGTCTGTCGACCTCCTCGGTCTACCCCGAGACCACCTCCAGTGCGTTCGAGCTGGCCCGCCGGCTCGGCTACGACGGGGTCGAGCTCATGGTCGGTATCGACCCGGTGGCCGCCGACATCGACGCGGTCGAGAAGCTGCGCGACTACCACCAGGTCCCGGTGCTGTCGGTGCACTCGCCGTGTCTGCTGATCACCCAGCGCGTCTGGGGCACCGACCCGTGGGCGAAGCTCGAGCGCTCGGCCGAGGCGGCCCGCCGGCTGGACTGCGACGTCGTCGTGGTGCACCCGCCGTTCCGCTGGCAGCGGGAGTACGCCCGCGGCTTCGTGGCCGGTGTGCGGCGGCTGGCCGAGGAGACCGGCATCACCTTCGCCGTGGAGAACATGTACCCGTGGCGGACCCCCGGCGGGGAGCTCAAGGCGTACATGCCGGGCTGGGACCCGACCGAGCTCGACTACGACACCTTGACCCTTGACCTCTCGCACGCCTCCACGGCCAACCAGCAGTCGCTCGACCTCGCCCGGTCGTGGGGGGACCGACTCCGCCACGTGCACCTGACCGACGGCAGCGGCTCGGCCAAGGACGAGCACATGGTGCCCGGCCGTGGCGACCAGCGGGCCGACAAGCTGCTGGAGCACCTGGCTCGGACCGACTTCGACGGGCACGTCGTGCTCGAGGTGAACACCCGCAAGGCCGACACCCGGGCCCAGCGCGAAGCCGATCTGGCGGAGTCGCTGGCCTTCACCCGGCTGCACCTCGCCACGCCGCTGCACCCGACGTACGCGGTCGACGGTGCGGGTGTGGCGGACGCCCTGACCGGTGGGAGCGACGACACGGTCTGAACCCGGTCGGCGGGGCGGAGGCTAGGGTCGAGGTGCACCGGGGCGGCCCCGGCCAGGGGGAGAGGAGCGCGAGGTGCCGGTCCTTCGTGAGGCCCTGCTGAAGATCTCCCGCAGCAAGGTGATGAAGTCCACGGTCACGCACGCGCCGGTGACCCGTCGGGTCGTCGACCGCTACGTGGCCGGCGAGACCACCGACGACGCCTTGCGGGCGACCCGCGCCCTGGCGGACGCCGGACTGACCGTCACCATCGACCACCTGGGTGAGGACACCACCAAGCGGGAGCAGGCCGGCGCGACGACCGACGCCTACCTCGACCTGCTCGCGCGCCTGTCCGAGGCCGGTCTGGCCGCCACCGCAGAGGTGTCGGTGAAGCTGTCCGCGATCGGACAGCTGCTGGGCGCGCACGGTGAGAAGATCGCCACCGAGAACGCGCAGCTGATCTGCGAGGCGGCTCTCGAGGTCGGCACCACTGTCACCGTCGACATGGAGGACCACACCACCACCGACTCCACTCTGGGCATCGTCGCCGAGCTGCGGCGCGACTACCCCTGGGTCGGTGCGGTCCTGCAGGCCTACCTCTTCCGGACCGAGGCCGACTGCGAGGCGCTCGCCGGCGCGGGCTCCCGGGTCCGGCTGTGCAAGGGCGCCTACGCCGAGCCGGAGTCGGTGGCGCACACCGATCCAGCCGAGATCGACCGGGCCTACGTCCGCTGCCTGAAGATCCTGATGTCCGGCGACGGCTACCCGATGGTGGCCACCCACGATCCCCGGCTGGTGGAGATCGCGGTGGCCCTGGCCGAGCGGGAGCACCGGGCCAAGGACAGCTTCGAGCTGCAGATGCTCTACGGGATCAGACCCAGCGAGCAGGCCCGGCTGGCCTGGCTCGGGCACCGGGTCCGCGTCTACGTCCCCTACGGCACCGACTGGTACGGCTACCTGGTGCGTCGGCTGGCCGAGAAGCCCTCGAACATGCGGTTCTTCGCCCACAGCCTGATATCGAGAAAGTGATCGCCCTCCGGTCGTCAACGTGTGAGATCAGGGCTCGTCTCAGACCCTGAACTCACACGATCCGTGCCTCACAGCCACGAGACGTGGGGCGCCAGCAGCGCGTAGCCCACGAAGGCCGCGACGTCGAGCAGCGTGTGGGCCACGACCAGCGGCATCACCCGCTTCCAGCGCAGGTAGATCAGCCCGAACATCACGCCCATGATCAGGTTCCCGGCGAACCCGCCCCAGCCCTGGTAGAGGTGGTAGGAACCGCGCACCACCGCGCTGACCAGCACGACAGCTGGCAGCCGCCAGCCCAGCCGGTCGAGTCGGGTGAACAGGTAGCCGATCATCACGACCTCCTCGAGCACCGCGTTCTGGGCCGCGGCCACGACGAGCACCGGGATGGTCCACCAGTGGTCGGTCAGCCCCGACGCCTGCACCTGGGTGTTGACCCCGAGCGCCTTGGCCACCAGGTAGAGCCCCAGCCCCGGGATGCCGATGCAGGCGGCGATCATCGTGCCGAACCAGGCGTCGAAGCGCGGTCGGGTCAGGTCGAAGCCGATCCGGCGGCCGGCCGGCCGATCGGTCAGTCCGAGCAGGTAGAGGGCCAGCAGCGCGGGCACCACCGCGAAGCCGATGCCGACGACCTGGTAGATCAGGTCGAGCCACGGGCGGTCAGGGGTGACCGAGGCGTTCAGCGTCGAGGTCTGCTGGTTGAGCTGGACCCCCCGGGTCATCCGCTCGATGATCCGGAGCACCGAGTAGACCCCGGACTGGCCGAGCGAGATGGCCAGCACCACGAGCACCTCGAGCCCCAGCCGAGGGCGTACCGGCGAGACCGGGTCGGAGCTGTTCACCGGCCCATCTTCGCCGACCGACCGCTGTCTCAACCCAACCCTTACGTGAGGGTAGAGTTGCAACCGGCGCGGAGGGGCCACTGCCGACGTCTCGCTCACCGGCCCCGGCTGACCCGCCAGACCGCTACCTTCCCCACCACGAAGCCAGGTGCTCATGCCCGTGTCCGAAACCCGTCCCGCTGCGCTGACTGCCACCCCGGTCACGTCGGTGCTGGCAGCCCTCCGCTCACCGCGTCGGCTGCGGACCGAGGTGCTCGCCGGACTCGTGGTCGCCCTGGCCCTCATCCCGGAGGCCATCTCCTTCTCGATCATCGCGGGCGTCGACCCGCGGGTGGGGCTGTTCGCGTCCTTCACCATGGCGGTCACCATCGCCTTCACCGGCGGCCGGCCGGCCATGATCTCCGCCGCCACCGGGGCGATCGCGCTGGTGGTGGCGCCGCTCACCCGCGCGCACGGCGTGGACTACCTGGTGGCGGCGGTGCTGCTGGCGGGACTGGTGCAGATCGCCCTCGGCCTGCTCGGGGTGGCCAAGCTGATGCGGTTCATCCCGCGCAGCGTGATGGTCGGCTTCGTCAACGCGCTGGCCATCCTGATCTTCACCAGCCAGGTCCCGCACCTGATCGGCGTGCCCTGGTTGGTCTACCCGATGGTGGCCGTCGGCCTCGCGGTGATCGTGCTGCTGCCCCGGCTGACCTCGGTGGTGCCCGCCCCGCTGGTGGCGATCGTGCTGCTCACCGGCTTCGCCCTGGTCGTCGGGGTGACGGTCCCGACCGTGGGCGACCAGGGTGCGCTGCCCGACAGCCTCCCGACCCTGTTCTGGCCGCAGGTGCCGCTGACCGTGGAGACGCTGCGGATCGTCGGACCGTACGCGATCGCGATGGCCCTGGTCGGGCTGCTGGAGTCGCTGATGACGGCCAAGCTGGTCGACGACATCACCGACACCCACTCCGACAAGACCCGGGAGGGCTGGGGCCAGGGAGTGGCGAACCTGGTCACGGGTCTGTTCGGCGGCATGGGCGGCTGCGCCATGATCGGCCAGACCATGATCAACGTGAAGGTCTCCGGCGCCCGCACCCGGATCTCCACCTTCCTGGCCGGGTTGTTCCTGCTCATCCTGGTCGTCGGGCTGGGTGACGTGGTGGCGCTGATCCCGATGGCCGCCCTGGTCGCGGTGATGATCATGGTGTCGGTGGGCACGTTCGACTGGCACAGCGTCGATCCCCGTACCCTGCGGCGGATGCCGCTCAGTGCCACGATGATCATGCTGTGCACCGTGGCGGTCACCGTGGTCACCCACAACCTCGCGTACGGGGTGATCGTCGGCGTCCTGGTGGCGACCCTGTTCTTCGCCCGTCGGGTGGCCCACTTCACCGAGGTGGTCGACATCGCGCACCCCGACGAGAACACCCGGGTGTACGCGGTCCGCGGCCCCCTCTTCTTCGCCTCCAGCAACGACCTCGTCTACCAGTTCGACTACGTCGGCGACCCGGCCGAGGTGATCATCGACCTGTCGCAGTCGCAGATCTACGACTCGTCGACGGTCGCCGCGCTGGACGCCATCGAGCAGAAGTACCGGCAGCACGGGAAGAGCGTGAGCATCGTCGGGCTGAACGGGCCGAGCCAGGACTGGCACGATCGGCTCTCGGGTCGGCTGGGAGCCGGGCAGTGACGTCGGAGGGGATGCAGGTCGGGGTGGTCGCCGACCGGCTCGGGCTGTCGGTCCGCACCCTGCACCACTGGGAGGAGAAGGGTCTGGTGACCCCGTCGCACCGCTCCAGCGGCGGCTTCCGCCTCTACACGGAGACCGACCTCGAGCGGCTGCTGCTGATCCGGCGGATGAAGCCGCTGGACTTCAGCCTGGAGGAGATGCGGCAGCTGCTCGACGCGTTCCGCGTGCTCGCCGAGGAGCCCGGCGACGCGTCGGCGCTGGCCTTCGTCGAGCACTGTCGACGGCGCACGGCCGAGGGTCGGGCCGAGCTGGTGCGCAAGCTCACCTGGGCCGACGAGTTCTCCGCACTTCTGGCCGACCGCCTTCCGGGCCCGGCCCAGGGCGCGGAAGTCGGAACCGCGCCGGGCGGCGGGGCCGTAGTCTGACCCCATGCGCGTAGGAGTTTTCGGAGCGACCGGTCAGGTCGGCGGCGTCATGCGGACGTTGCTGGCGGAGCGTGCGTTCCCCTTCACCGAGATCAGGTTCTTCGCCTCCGCCCGGTCCGCCGGCCGGACGATCGAGTTCGCCGGCACCGAGGTCGTGGTCGAGGACACCGCCACGGCGGACTTCACCGGACTCGACCTCGCCCTGTTCTCCAACGGCAAGACCGCTTCGCTGGCCACGGCGCCCCAGGTGGCGGCCGCTGGGGCGATCGTGATCGACAACTCCTCGGCCTGGCGGATGGACCCCGAGGTCCCGCTGGTGGTCAGCGAGGTCAACCCCGACGACGCGCTGCGGCCGCCCAAGGGCATCATCGCCAACCCCAACTGCACGACCATGGCGGCCATGCCGGTGCTGAAGCCGTTGCACGACCGGGCCCGACTGACCCGGCTCACCGTGGCCACCTACCAGGCCGTCTCCGGCTCCGGCGGCGCCGGGGTCGAGGAGCTCGACAGCCAGGTGAAGGCGGTCGTCGACGAGGCTGCCGGGCTCGCCTTCGACGGTGGTTCGGTGGCGTTCCCCGAGCCGGTGACGTACGTCAAGAACATCGCCTACAACGTGCTGCCGCTCGCCGGCTCCGTCGTCGACGACGGCAGCGGTGAAACCGACGAGGAGCAGAAGCTGCGCAACGAGTCGCGCAAGATCCTGCACCTGCCCGACCTGCTGGTCGCCGGCACCTGCGTGCGGGTGCCGGTCTTCACCGGTCACTCGCTGGCCATCCACGCGGAGTTCGCCGAGCCGATCAGCCCCGAGCAGGCCACGGCGCTGCTCGCCGAGGCTCCCGGGGTCGCGCTGCTCGACGTCCCCACACCGCTGGACGCGGCCGGGCAGGACCCCAGCTTCGTCGGACGGATCCGCACCGACCAGTCCGTGCCCGACGGTCGGGGGCTGGTGCTGTTCATCAGCAACGACAACCTGCGCAAGGGCGCCGCCCTCAACGCGGTCCAGATCGCGGAGCTCGTCATCTCGCAGCTGGTCAGCGACCGGCAGGCCTGACCGCGATGGGCGAGCAGGTCAGCGACGACCGGCAGCAGTCCCCGGCCGCAACCGGGGCACCGGTGCTGGCCATCCTCGGCGCCGGGGTGATGGGGGAGACCGTGCTCTCCGGGCTCGTTCGCGCCGGCTGGGACGTCGCGCGCATCGTCGCCACCGACCGCCGACCGGAGCGGCAGGCGGATCTGACGGAGCGCTACGGCATCACCATGCTGGAGAACGACGAGGCGGCGGCGTCGGCCGACACCGTGATCCTGGTGGTCAAGCCCCAGGACATGAGCGAGCTGCTGGGCGAGATCCGCGGCTCGCTGCGGGCCGGCACCCTCGTCGTCTCGCTCGCCGCCGGTGTGGACACCGCCTCGATCGAAGCAGGTCTGGGGGGAGAGACCCCCGTGGTGCGCGTGATGCCGAACACCCCCGCGCTGGTCGACCAGGGGATGGCGGCCATCTCCCCGGGCACCTACGCGCAACCCCATCACCTCGATCACGTGACCGAGATCCTCTCGGCCACAGGTCGTGTCGTCACCGTGCCCGAGCGCTACCAGGACGCGGTCACGGCCATCTCGGGCTCCGGTCCGGCGTATCTCTTCTTCGTGGTGGAGGCGATGATCGAGGCCGGCGTGCACCTGGGCCTGCCGCGGGACATCTCCACCGAGCTGGTGGTGCAGACGATGCTCGGTTCGGCCACCATGCTGCGGGAGACGGGCGAGCACCCCACCGTGCTGCGCGAACGCGTCACCTCTCCGGGTGGGACCACCGCCGCCGCCATCAGGGTGCTGGAGGACCACAAGGTGCGGGCGGCCTTCCTCGGTGCCATGGAGGCGGCGCGCGATCGCAGCCGGTCGCTGGCCGAAGCGGCGCGATCGACCGCCGGGACCCCGGCGGCCCCGCGATGAGCGGGCGGCTGGTCCACTCCGAGGAGCTGACCAGGTACGACTTCGGCGTCGACCACGCGATGGGTCCGGGCCGGGTCCGGCACACCATCGATCTGGCTCGGCAGCTGGGTGTGCTCGACCTGCTCGAGGTCGTGCCGCCGCCGGCCGTCGACGACGACGTCATCCTCGCGGTCCACGACCGGGACTACGTGGACGCGGTCAAGGCCAACGTGGAGAACCTGGCCTACGGGCTGGGCACCACCGACAACCCGATCTTCCCGCGGATGCACGAGGTGTCGGGCACGATCGCCATGGCGACCACCGAGGCCGCACGCGGGGTGTGGCAGGGCGAGGTGCGACGGGCCTGCAACATCAGCGGCGGGCTGCACCACGCCATGCCGCGGGCCACCAGCGGGTTCTGCGTCTACAACGACGTCGCGGTGGCCATCAGCTGGCTGCTGGCCAACGGCGCCGAGCGGATCGCGTACGTGGACGTGGACGTGCACCACGGCGACGGGGTGCAGCAGATCTTCTACCACGACCCCCGGGTGCTCACGGTGAGCCTGCACGAGACACCGGCGGTGCTCTTCCCCGGCACCGGCTACCCGTCGGAGACGGGCGGGCCGGACGCGATCGGCTCGGCGGTCAACGTCGCGCTCCCCGCCGGGACGGGCGACTCGGGTTGGCTGCGGGCCTTCCACGCGGTGGTCCCGCAGGTGCTGGAGGCCTTCGCTCCGCAGATCCTGGTCACCCAGCACGGCTGCGACTCCCACCAGCACGACCCGCTGGCCGATCTCGAGCTCACCGTGGACGGGCAGAGGGCCTCCTACCTCGCCCTGGCCGATCTGGCCGACCGGTTCTGTGAGGGTCGGTGGGTGTCGACCGGTGGCGGCGGGTACGCGATCACCAACGTGGTGCCGCGCGCCTGGACCCACCTGCTCGCGATCGTCGCGGGCCAGCCGCTCGCCCCGGAGACGGAGACACCGCCGGCGTGGCGCGAGCCCCTGGGGCCGTACGCGCCCGTCGCCATGACCGACGGGGTGGAGATCGACTACACCGATTTCGACCTCGGCTTCAGCCCCACCAGCCGGCTCGACCAGGCGATCCTGGCCACCCGTCGAGCGGTCTTCCCCGAGCTCGGACTCGACCCGGGTCTCTAGCACGACGGGTGGGGAGGGCGGTCCGAATCGGTCCTTCGCGACCCGCCGCCGGCGTAGTGTGCGTCGCGAATCGAGGTTCGTCAACGAGACGCGCGGGGCGTGTCGCGATGAATTTCCTGTGAGATCTTCCCACGAGTACCAACTGCCACTACTCTCACACCATCACGTGCACCGACCCTCGTCGGCGCCGACCGTAGGGGGATGGGGGCCGGCCATGGTCGACAAGGGCAAGCCAGAAGAAGTGGCCTCGCTGCAGGGGCGACTGACCGGTGTGCGGTTCTACACCGTGGCCGAGGTGGCGGCCGTCATGCGCGTCTCCAAGATGTCGGTCTACCGCCTGATCCACTCCGGCGAGCTGGAGGCCGTCCGCTTCGGACGCAGCTTCCGAGTGCCGGAGTCGGCGGTCAAGGCGTTCCTGGACACCTCCTACTTCGAGACCGGGTAGTCGGCCTCTTCTGCCTCACCACACCGTCTCCGGTCTGCCCGCTCGGCTCGCGCGGCAGGTCGTCCCGGGCCACCCAGCCCGGCCTCGGCGGTGCGGTCCCCACCCACCGAGGTGAGTCAGGTGGTCGGGTCGGAGAAGACGACGTCGAAGCGGAAGGCGCCCGGCCAGAGCGCGTGCTCGGGCAGGACGTCGATGCCGCAGGCCCGTGAACCCACACCGTGCACGGCGGCGTCCAGGAACAGGTGGCTGTGCGTCGGCGTCGGCAGCTCGTACGGGTGCGGGCTCCGGTCGAGGTCCTGCGGCGTGTGGTGCGCGAGCGTGAAGCCCGGCCGGTGACCGTGCGGACCGGCCAGCGAGCGCAGCCGGAGTCGAGGGCCCGAGCCGTCGAACAGCTCGAGCTCGCGGACCGCGGCCCGGTGACCGGTCTCCTGCGGCCGGGAGTACGCCACGTTCAGCTCGTCGATGCCGGCCGCGAAGCGGCTGACCCGGGCGGCGTGGTCGGTGTCGGGATAGGACTCGTGCGGTCCCGTCCCGAACCAGGCGGCCCGGTCGACGTCGGTCGGCAGGTCGAAGCGGACCCCTACCCGGGGCCAGGTGCAGTCCCAGGCCGGTGACGGGTTGATCTCGACCCGGAGCGCGAGCCCGCCGTCGGTCAGGGCGGTCCAGGTGCAGGTGGTGTCGACGAACAACGTGCCGGCGGCCGCGGCGCTCCGCACCCGAACGACCAGACAGCTGTCGTCGTCGCTGAGTGACAGCAGCCGGTGGCTCAGCCGGTCCAGTCCGCGGTCCCGCCACCGCTGCTCCGACGACGGACCCGGAGCGCCCTCGCCGGCGGTGGCGTCCGGGTCACCGAGCTCGAACGACCCGCGCTGGTCGGACCGGTCGTTGTCGGTCGGACCGCGCCACAGCTCCAGCTGGGGTCCCTCCACCGGCAGCCCGTGCAGCCGCCGGAGCCGCCCCGTCGCGGCGGCGAAGACACTCGGACCCACCGTCAGCTCGTCCGCGGTCCGGGTGACCCGGCCGGTCGCCGCGACGGGGGTGGAGGTCGAGGGCGGTCGGCTGCGGTCGAACTGCGCGCAGGCCACCACGTGCCCGGCGGGTCCCCAGGCGGTGTCGGCCACCAGCTCGGCGGCGACCGTCAGCCAGGTCTCGCCCGCTCCGGCCGGGACCAGCAGCTCGTCCGGCAGCACCAGCGACGACTCTCCACCCGCCGGGACCGTCGGCACCACCAGCACGCTCTCCTCGACCATCCGGCCGTCGAGCTCGCGCCGGGCCACGAACTGCAGGTGACGGGTGTCGGCGGAGTGGAACCGGCTGCGGACCACCAGGGTCGACCCGTCCAGGGTCAAGATCACCGGCTGGCTGACCGCGGCGAACTCGGCGAGACCGGGAGTGGGGGAGTCGTCGGGCAGCACCATGCCGTCCATCACGAAGTTCCCGTCGTGCACCACCTCGCCGAAGTCGCCGCCGTAGCCGTAGTACGGGGTGCCGTCGGCGGCGCGGGTCAGCAGACCATGATCACGCCACTCCCAGACGAAACCGCCGTGCAGCCGGCCGTACCGTTCGGTGAGGTCGTCGTACTCGGCGATGGCGCCGGGGCCGTTGCCCATCGCGTGGACGTACTCGCACATCAGGAACGGCTTGCTGCGCACCCGGCGCGCCTCGGCCGGACCGCACTCCAGCAGCGCCCCGTGCTCGCCACCGATCGCCTCGGTCTCCATCAGATTCGGGTACATGCGGGAGTAGATGTCGGTGTAGGCGCCGGTGTAGTCGCCCTCGTAGTGCACCGGACGCTCCGGGTCGCGTCCTCGCACCCACTGCGCCATGGCCGCCAGGTTGACGCCGGTGCCGGCCTCGTTGCCCAGCGACCAGATCACGATGCTCGGGTGGTTCTTGTCCCGCTCGACGGTCCGCTCGATCCGGTCAAGGTACGCGTCCCGCCAGGCCACGTCGTCGCTCGGGTTCTTCGCCCAGCCGGAGAACACGAACCCGTGGGTCTCCAGGTCGCACTCGTCGATCACCCAGAAGCCGAGCTCGTCGGCCAGGGTCAGCACCTCCGGGTGCGGTGGGTAGTGGCTGGTCCGGATGGCGTTCACGTTGTGCTGCTTCATCATGATCATGTCCGCCCGGGCGTGCTCGGCGTCGAACACCCGGCCGCGTACGGGGTGGGTCTCGTGCCGGTTCATCCCGCGGAAGATCACCTGGCGGCCGTTGACCAGGAACCGGTCACCGACGATCTCCACCGTGCGGAAGCCGGTCCGCAGCCGGATCGTCTCGCCCGCGGCAGCGATCTCGACGTCGTACAACCGCGGCACCTCAGCGCTCCACGGCTCGACCCCGCCGATCGTGATCACCTCGCCGAGCGCGTCGGGTGAGTCGAACGACTGCTCGTACGACAGCTCGGGGATCCTCACCACCACAGGGAAAGCGGCGTCGGTGGCGCGTCCGCTCAGCCGGATGGTGCCGGTGCCGTCGGCGTACGCGGTCTGCAACCAGACGTCGTCCAGGCTGCCGACCGGGCGAGAGAGCAGGGTGACCGAGCGGAAGATGCCGGGCAGCCACCACTGGTCCTGGTCCTCGATGTAGCTCATCGAGGACCACTGGTGCACCCGCACCACCAGCACGTTCTCGCCGTCGACGAGCAGCTCGGTGACGTCGAACTCCTGGACCAGCCGGCTGCCCTTGCCGACCCCGACCTCGGTGCCGTTCAGCCAGACCCGGTAGACCGACTCGACGCCGTCGAACCGCAGCAGGACCTGCGCAGCGCCGTCGCCGCGCGGCGCCCAGTCCGGCCGGTCGAACCGGCGTCGGTACTCACCCGTCGGGTTCTCGTCGGGGATGTGCGGAGGATCGACCGGGAACGGGTAGATCACGTTGGTGTAGATCGGCTTGCCGTACGCCCCGTCACCGGCCAGCACCCAGTGCGACGGCACCGCCAGCTCGGACCAGTCGGCGTCGTCCAGCTGTGGATCGGCGACGGCGTCGTCCAGGCCCAGGTGGGACGGCAGCAGCCGGAAACGCCAGTCCCCGTCCAGGTTCAGCTCGGGAGCGTCGCTGTGCAGCCAGGCGCGGGCGGGAGTGCGGCGGCCGGAGCCCGGGGAGTAGTCGTCGACGTAGCTGGTCACCCGGCCACGGTAGTGGACCCGTCCGTCGCTGTCGCCGGGCGGCGGGGCCTTTGACGCTGCCGGACGGGCCGCTAGTTTGACCCCGGGTAGAACGTTTCAGCGTGCGGACGAGGAGGCGATCGGTGCAGCACCACGAGGCGACGGCCGAGGGTTACGTGGAGACGGTTCGGGACCGTCCCGAGGTGCTCGGGGTGGTGGTCGTCGGTTCGGTGGCGCGCGGCACCGAGCGGGAGGACTCCGACGTCGACCTCTATCTGGTCGTCACCGACGAGGCGTACGCCCAGGCCCGCTCGGCCGGCAGGATCGCGGCCGTCAGCCAGGACGGGGTCACCTACCCGGGTGGCTACGTCGACATCAAGCTGGCCAGCCCCGGCTACCTGACCGCCGCGGTCGCGGACGGCGATGACCCGACCCGGGCGTCCTTCGTCGGGGCCCGGGTCATGTTGGACAAGATCGGCGGCATCGCCGACCAGGTGGCGGCCGTGGTCACCCTGCCCGACGAGGTCTGGTCCCGTCGGGTGACCGCCTACCGCGCGCAGGCGCGGCTGTACGGCGGCTACTTCCTCAAGCAGGGCGACCAGCTGGGTGACCGGTTCCTGGTGCAGCATGCGGGGGTGCACCTGGCCCTGGCCGCCGGCCGCATCGCCCTGGCCCAGCACCGGCGGTTCTTCAGCGGTCAGAAGTACCTGACGGCCGCGCTGGCGGAGCTGGAGCTCCCGCCCCGCTTCGAGACGACCTGGCGGCACGTGGTGAACGCGCCGAGCGCCGCAGTCGGTCAGCACCTGCTGGAGGCCATCGACGCCTGGCTCGGCCCCCCGGAGCAGTTCGACCTGCAGCTGTCCCGGTTCATCTCCGACAACGAGCTGGCCTGGTTGAACGGCACGGTCCCGCCCGAGTTCTGGTGACCAGCCACGTCCCACCCACCCGCTGACGCCCCCTTCGCGTGCCCGCGCCCCCTCTGCAGTGGGTGCGTCAGTGAGTGAAAGGGGGCGTCAGGGCACCGGGAGCGGCCGGGCTGATGGTGTTCCACCGGCGGTACGTCGACGGACTGATCCCGTACGCGCGGCGGAAGCAGCGGCTGAAGTAGTTGGGGTCGGGCCAACCCACCTGGGCGCCCACCCACCCCACCGGGCGGTCGGTCTGCAGCAGCAGCGAGGCGGCGAGCTCGGCCCGGTTCCGGGCCAGCCAGGCCATCGGGGTCAGTCCGAGCTGACCGCGGAACTCGCGGTGCAGGTGGGACACCGAGGCACCGACCTCGGTCGCGAGCTCCGCCATCGTCCACGGGTGCGCAGGCCGGCGTCCGATCAGCAGCAGCACCGAACGCACTATCGGGCTGAGTGCCGGCCGGTGGTCCTCGTCCAACCGGATCTCCCCGAGCTCGCCGAGGACCGCGCAGGTCAGACCGACTGCCAGCACCGCGCTCGCTCGGCTCGGCTGCGCCCGCACCCGGCTCAGCTCGTCGACGCGCTCCCGTACGCGGTGGCGACCGGGATCGTCCAGGCCGTCGACAGCCACCCCGCCGCGCAGCAGGAACCGCCCGAGGTCGCCGACCTCGAGCAGCCAGCGCAGCTCGCCGTGCAGCAGCTCCGGCCCGAGATAGAGGTTGGCGATCACCGCCGGGTCGTGCTGATCGGCGTAGCCGTGCCAGTCGCCGGGGCGGACCGCCATCACCGCTCCGGCTTCCAGCGGCCGGTCACCGTCCGGGGTGGCGTACGTGACCCGACCCTCCAGCAGCACGGCCAGCTCCAGGAAGTCGTGGGTGTGGGTGGCGACGGGTCCGTCGAGGGCGATGACAGCCGCGGCGACCGGATAGCCGTCCGGCCCGAACACCTGGCGGCGGCGTAGACGGTCCATGAGGGCCTCAGCAGGATCGTGCTAGGAGTGGAGAGGCCTGAGCCTAGTCGCCGGAGACCGGTGCGGGCGAGCATGAAGGCCTGTCCGGTCCCGGCCGGTCCACGCTTCGACCCGAAGGAGACCCCAGCATGCAGGCCCAGCTCATCGGCGAGTCCACCCGCGTCGCCCCCCGCACCCTCACCGAAAACGAGGTCGCCGGTTACCGCGACAACGGCTTCATCCACCTGAGGGGCGTGCTCAGCCCCGAGGAGGTCGAGCGCTACCGCTCCGCGGCCGCCCGGGCGTACGACGAGATCAGCTCGCTGGACGCCGACAACCAGATGTTCCGACAGATCGTCCAGGTGTGGAAGTCCGACGTCACCCTGCGCGAGCTGACCCTGCACCCGGGTCTGGCCGACTACGCCGCCCAGCTGGCCGGGACCGACGTCCGGCTGTGGCACGACCAGCTGTTGATCAAGAAGCCGCACAACCACACAGCCACCGAGTTCCACCAGGACTCGCCGTACTGGCCGCACACCGGCGGGCGGCACCAGCTGTCGGCCTGGGTGGCGCTGGTCGACGTGCCGGTCGAGCGAGGCTGCATGACGTTCATCCCGGGCAGCCACCAGCGCAACGACTTGCGGGCCATCGACCTGACCGACGCCCACGACATGTTCGCCGCGGCGCCGGACCTGGCCTACGAGCAGCGGGTGACCGTGCCGCTGCGGGCGGGGGACTGCACCTTCCACAACGGCTACCTCGCGCACACGGCGAACCCCAACGACACCGACGAGTTCCGCTACGCGATGGTGAACATCTACGTCGACGCCGAGACCCGCTTCAGCGGTGCCCGCCACGTCTGCACCGACGACCTCGACCTCACCGTCGGCCAGGTGCTCCCCGACGACGAGTTCCCCCGCTTCCCTCAGTAACCGGTGACGCCCCCTTTCGCTATCTCACGCAACCCGTGCAGAGGGTGCGTGGACGAGCGAAGGGGGGCGTCGGTGAGTTCGGGCGGGCCGGGCGCTTCGCTGCACGGCCGCTCGCAACGGGAAGCGGGTTGGTGCGCTTCTCAGCCCTTGACGGCTCCCGACGTCATGCCGGCCACGATCTGGCGGTTGAAGAAGATGTACATCACCAGCGGCGGGACCGTGATCAACAAGATGTTGGTGAACAGCAGGTGCCACTGACTCAGCATCTGGCCCTGGAAGTTGTACAGGGTGAGCTGCACGGTCACGTTCTCGTTGCCGGGCAGGAAGTAGAGCGGTCCGGTGAAGTCGTTGAAGATGGCCACCGCCTGCACCACGATCACGGTGATCACCACCGGCTTGAGCAGCGGCAGGATGACCGAGAAGAACAGCCGGATCGGACCCGCGCCGTCCACGGTCGCCGCTTCGTCCAGCTCCCTCGGGATCGAGGCGACGAAGGCACGGAACAGCAGGATGCAGAACGACAGACCGAAGGCCACGTTCACCAGGATCATCCCGATCATCTGCTTGAACAGGCCCAGCTCCTGCAGCACCCAGATGGTGGGCACGATGGCCGGCGGCACGATGAGGCCGGCCATCACGAGCAGGTTGACCAGCGGGTTGATCCGCGAGCGGCGTCGCTGCAGCACGTAGCCGACCATGGCGGCCAGCACGACCATGATCGTCACGCTGGCCACGGTCAGGGTGGTGCTGTTGATGAAGGCCCGCAGCACGACGAACTGGCGGACGGTCAGGACCGTCTGGATGTTCTCCCACAAGTGCCAGCTGGTGGGCCAGCTGAAGTCGAACTTGGCGGCCTCCGGACCGGTCTTGGCCGCGGTGAGCACGATGAAGGCGAACGGGACCAGGAACACGATCACCGACGCGACCACCGCCACGACGCCCACGATCCAACCGATGAGCTTCTTCCTCTTCATCAGCGCCGCACCTCCCGCCGGCTCAGGAACCACTGAACCGGGATCACGATCGCCGTCACCACCACGAACAAGATGACGTTGCCGGCGGTGGACAGACCGTAGTAGCCGGCCTGGTAGTTCTTGTAGATCAACGAGCCGATCACGTCGCTGCTGAAGCCGGGTCCGCCCCCGGTCGTGGCCCAGATGAGCTCGAAGGACCGCAGCCCGCCGATGAGCGACAGCAGGATCACCGTCGCGGTCGCCGGCATCACGAGCGGCAGGGTGATGTGCCAGAAGTTCTGCCAACCAGAGGCGCCGTCGACGCGGGCCGCCTCGTAGTACTCCTGCGGGATCCCGACGAGCCCCGCGATGTAGATCAGGGTGGCAATCCCGACGCCTTTCCAGATGTCGATCAGCGCGACGCTGTAGAGCGCCAGCGCAGGATCGGTGAGCCAGGCCGGACCGGCGATGCCGAAGACCGCGAGAGCCTGGTTGATCACCCCGTCGAAGGGATCCATCAAGATCTTGAACGTGAGGCCGATGCCGATCGTGGAGACCAGCACCGGGAAGAACACCACCGACCGGAGGTAGCCGCGAGCCACGATCTGGGAGGTGAGCAACACCCCCAGCAGCAGACCCAGGACCACCTTGGCGGCCGAGGTGAGGAAGCCGTAGATGAACGTGTTGATGAACCCCCGGACGAGGAAGGGCTCGTTGAAGAACTGGCGGAAGTTGTCCAGACCGATGAACTCGGTGTCGAACAGCGTCCAACGGGTGAGGGAGAAGTAGAACGACGCGAACGTCGGCACGGCGAACAGCACGCCGAAGATGATGGCGGCCGGCAGGTAGAACCACAGCGGGTAGGGGCTTTTCCGCTTCCGCCCGGGGCGGGGCTTGGAGACGCCCCTCGAGGTGGCGGGTGCGGAGATCGTTGACACCATCTGGTCTCCGTTGATCAGGGGTGAGGAA
>NZ_BAAAYX010000026.1:0-75650 GCF_039536605.1 Microlunatus aurantiacus | reverse complement strand
CGAGCACGACCCGGCGACGAGGACACCCCGTCACCGGGAGCTCATCACCAGCCGTCGAGACCCAGCTGCTGGGCCTGCTTCTTGACGTCCTCGTCGTAGAGGGCGGCACCTTCCTTGCCGGACTTGATGCCGGAGCCCACCTCGACGGTGATCTGCGACAGGTTCGGTCCCTTGATGGGGGAGACGAACTCCAGGGCCGGCGACGACTGACCGTCGTCGAGGTACTTCTGCACGTCCTTGACCATGTCCGGGACGTCGGCCGGCAGCTCGCAGGTCGAGACGTACGGACCGGTCACGGTGTTGATCTCGTTCTGGATCGCGCAACCCTCAGGAGAGTTGATGAAGGCCACGAACTTCTTGGCCGCGTCGAGCTTCGCCCCCTCGGTGGTCTTGGGGATGTAGACCGCGTTGGGCAACCAGATGGTCATCTGGGTGTCCGCGGCGTCCGGCGCCGGCAGGGCGAAGAAGCCGATGTCGTTGACGTTGTCCTTGAAGTTCTGGTTGATCGCCGCGATCGCGCTGCTGAGCATCGGGTAGTGCGCCGCCGTCCCGGTGGCCACGGCCTCGATCCCGTCGTCGTACTTCGCCGACGCGAAGTTCTTGTTGAAGTAGCCGGACTCGAAGGCGTCCTGCTGGTTGTCGAAGCTCTGCAGAGCCGGCTGGTCGACGTACTTGCGCTTGTTGGCGGTGTACTCGTCGGCCCACTTCGGGTCCTTCTTGGCCACGTTGGCGAAGTCGCCCAGCACGAACAGCTGCGCGGTCCACGTGTCGCCGTAGGTCTGCTCGATCGGCGTGACCTTGCCGTCGGCCTTGATCTTGTCGTTGTTGGCCTTGAACTCCGCCCACGACGTCGGCACCTTCAGCCCGAGGTCGGCGTAGACCTTCTTGTTGTAGACCACACCGCCGGCCTGGGTGGTGCCGGTCGGCGCACCGTACAGCCCCTTGCTCGTGCTGACGACGACCTTGAACTCCTCGGGCAGGTCCTTGGCCCAGGCCTCGTCGGTGAGCGGGACCAGGTTCTGGTCGGGGTTGATGGCCTGGAACAGCGAGCCCGAGTTGTAGCCGAAGACGTCCGGCATCTCTCCGGTCGCGAGCTTGGTCTTGATCAGGTTGTCACCCTCGGTGCCGGCCGGCTGCGTCTCGACGCCGGCCTTAATGTCGGGGTTCATCTCGTTGAACTTCTTGGTCAGCGCCTCGGCGAAGGGCAGCGCGGTGCCGCCGCTGTCACCGATCAGGTACGTGATCTCGGTCTGGCCCTCGCCTGCGTCGGTGTCCCCGCCGATCTCGCCGACGGCGCAGCCGGTGAGTCCGAGAGAGAGTGCGGCGATCGAGCTCACCGCGAGGGTGGCGATGCGTCGACGGGATGTGGACACTCCTTACCTCCTTGTAAGTGACGTGCTCTGAATCTCCAGTGGGTGTTGAAACGATTCAGCGTCTGCGTTTAGAGTAGGGAGCGAGGCAGGGCCCGTCAAGCAAGAGTTCATAACTCATCTCTCAGGCACCACCCCGCCCAACGAGCGAAGGAGCCCGTACGTGTCATCCGCCAGCACCCCCGTGGCCATTCGGAACAGTCTCGTCGTCGAGGGGGTGAGTGCGCAGGCGCCGCGCGGTCTCGACGTCGTCGCGGAGGCAGCCCCCAGGCTGACCTGGCGAACCGTGACCGACGTGCCCGACTGGACCCAGCAGAGCGCCGAGCTCGAGCTGACCACCTCGTCCGGCACATCGACCGCGAGCGTGTCGGGAAGCGACTCGGTGCTGGTCGAGTGGCCGTTCACCCCGTTGGCACCCCGGGACGACGTCGTGCTCCGGGTCCGGGTCACGGGCAGCGACGGGTCGACCTCCCAGTGGAGTCGGCCGCTGCGCATCCGGGCGGGCTTCCTGGCCGAGGGGGAGTGGGTCGCCACGCCGGTCGGTCTGGCCCACCCGGCCACCGGGGCGCAGCCGGGCCTGGCCCGGACCGTGTTCGAGGTCTCCGGCGACGTCGCCTCGGCGGTCCTCTACGCCACGGCTCTCGGGGTCTACCAGGCCAGCGTCAACGGCACCGACGTCGACGACCAGGTCCTCAAGCCCGGCTGGACTCCCTACCAGTGGCGGCTCGTTCACGAGACCACCGACGTGACCGGGCTGCTCGTCCCCGGTGCGAACGTCCTGGGGATCCGGTTCGCCGGCGGTTGGGCCACAGAACGGTACGGCTTCCGTGGCCAGGCCGCGCCCTTCTACACCGAGCAGCCCAGCGTCGCCGGCCAGCTGGTGATCACCTACACCGACGGCACCCGGGAGGTCGTGGCCACGGACTCCGGTTGGCGGGCCGTCCCCGGTCCGGTGACCGCCAGCGGGATCTACGCCGGTGACGACCATGATCAGCAGCTCGAGCGGTCCGGCTGGGACCGGCCCGGCTACGACGACGGCGACTGGCCCGCGGTCACCGTCCGAGAGGCCCTGGTCACCCCGACCGCACGGAACTCACCAGTGGTGCGGCGGATCGAGGAGGTGGCGGTGCGTGAGGTGATCACCACCCCGTCCGGCCGCACCGTGCTGGACTTCGGCCAGAACCTGGTCGGGCGACTGCGGCTGACGGTGGACGGACCGGCCGGGACGGTGATCACCCTCAGGCACGCGGAGGTGCTCGAGCACGACGAGCTCGGCACCCGACCCCTCCGGCAGGCCAAGGCCACCGACACCCTGACCCTGGCCGGCGCCGGCCCGGTCACCTGGGAGCCGGAGTTCACCTTCCACGGCTTCCGCTACGCCGAGGTCGACGGCTGGCCGGGGACCTTCGACCCCACCGCCGTGACGGCGCAGGTGATCCACAGCGACATGGAGCGCACGGGCTGGTTCGCCAGCTCCCACGACCTGGTGGACCGGCTGCACGAGAACGTGGTCTGGGGTCTGCGCGGCAACTTCCTCTACGTGCCCACCGACTGCCCGCAGCGCGACGAGCGGCTGGGCTGGACCGGCGACATCCAGGTGTTCGCCCCGACGGCCTCCTTCCTGTACGACGTCCACTCCTTCCTCTCTTCCTGGCTGACCGACCTCGAGCTGGAGCAGCGGCACGCCGCCGGGATCGTCCCGTTCGTGGTGCCCAGCGTGCTGGCGGGCCGGGTCCGGCCGGCGGCGGCGTGGGGCGACGCGGCCACCGTGGTGCCGACGGTGCTGCACGAGCGCTTCGGTGACGAGCGGGTGCTGGCCGACCAGCTGGCCAGCATGCGCGCCTGGACCGACGTGATCGTCGGGCGCTCCGGCGAGCGGCACCTGTGGGAGGGGCAGTTCCAGTTCGCGGACTGGCTGGACCCGTCGGCCCCACCCGAGCGGCCGGCCGAAGCCAAGACCCATCCCGACATCGTGGCCACCGCGTACGTGTTCCGGTCCGCCGACCTGACCGCCCGGGCCGCGACCCTGCTGGGGGAGGCGGCGGTCGCCGAGACCTACGCCGCCATCGCCGAACGGGTCCGGCAGGCGTTCCTGGCCGAGTACGTGACGCCGGCCGGCCGGCTGGTCTCGGACGCCCAGACCGGCTACGCGCTGGCGATCATGTTCGATCTGGCGCCGGCCGAGCAGCAGCAGGCGCTGGGTGACCGGCTCGCCGAGCTGGTGCGTTCCGGCGGCTACACCATCGGCACCGGCTTCGTCGGCACGCCGATCGTGGCCGACGCGCTGACCCGCACCGGCCATCTGGAGACCGCTACCCGGTTGCTGACCCAGACGGCGTGCCCGTCCTGGCTGTATCCCGTCACCATGGGCGCCACCACGATCTGGGAGCGCTGGGACTCGATGCTGGCGGACGGGACGATCAACCCCGGCGAGATGACCAGCTTCAACCACTACGCCCTCGGTGCCGTGGCCGACTGGCTGCACCGCGTCGTCGCCGGACTGGCCCCGGCGACCCCGGGCTACGGCGTGATCAGGATCGCTCCGCAGCCCCTGACCGGCTTCGACTTCGCCGAGGCCCGGCACCTCACGCCGTACGGTCCGGCGTCGGTGCGCTGGGACCGGGACGGGGACCAGATCCGGGTCGTCGCCGAGGTGCCACCGAACTCCTCGGCCGAGGTGTCGCTGCCCGACGGGCAGGAGCTCACAGTGCGCTCGGGTCGGCACACCTGGACCTCGACCGTCGCGGTGGCCGACACCGGGCGCCCGGCGGTCTCGGTGGACATGACGTTGGCCGAGCTGGTCGACGATCCCGAGGCGTTCGCCGCGACCATCGGGGCCATCGCCGAGATCGACCCGGCCACGGCGGACGACCTCCGCCGACACACCGCCTGGCTGCCGGGCCGACAGGTCAAGGAGCTGTTCGAGCGCGTTCCCCAGGACGCCCGGGACCGCGTCGTCGGTGCCTTCGGCGCGCTCAACGCGAGTCGAGCGGGCTAGGCCGTCCGTCGGCCCACCCGCACGACGACGTCGCCGTGAGGTGGGCCGGGCGGCCCGTCTCGGTGGAGCGGCGGGCTTCGCTCAGGCGGTAACATGCGGTGTTGCTCGGGTCACCGGGCTCGGTTCTTGTCAGTCAACAGCGCCCAGCGGCACGGGTTCCCGGCCGCCCCGAGGGCACATCGAGAGGTTTTTCACTGTGGGTTCGGTCATCAAGAAGCGTCGCAAGCGGATGGCGAAGAAGAAGCACCGCAAGCTGCTCAAGAAAACGCGCATCCAGCGCCGCCGCGCAGGTAAGTAGGCGCGCGCCTCCAGGGGGTCGGCTCCATGTCGCGGGTCGTTCTGGTGACCGGGGTCTCGCGGGACCTCGGCGCACGGTTCGCCCGCGCCCTGGCGACCGACGAGACCCTGGACGTCATCGGCGTCGATGTGAGCCCGCCCCGGCACGACCTGGGCAAGGTGTCCTTCGTCCGGGCCGACATCCGCAACCCCGTCATCGGCAAGGTGATCAACAGCCGAGGGGTCGAGACCGTGGTGCACATGGCCATCGTGGCCAACCCCGGCAGCGGCGGACGTTCCTCCATGAAGGAGATCAACGTCATCGGCACGATGCAGCTGCTGGCGGCCTGCCAGAAGGCGGACTCGTTCCGCAAGCTGGTGGTGCAGAGCTCGGTGTCGGTCTACGGGGCGTCCCCCCGGGACCCGGTCAAGTTCACCGAGGACATGTCACCGCGGGTTCAGCCGCGCACCGGCTTCGGCAAGGACTCGCTGGAGATCGAGTCGTACGTGCGTGGGCTCGGGCGGCGGCGGCCGGACGTCGCGGTGACCACGCTGCGCCTGGGCAACCTGATGGGGGCCGGGGTCGACAGTCAGATGACCCGCTACCTCTCGCTGCCGGTGGTGCCGCGGGTGATGGGGTTCGACGCGCGGCTGCAGTTCCTGCACCCGACCGACGCGGTCGGTGCTCTGCTCGCCGTCACCCGGGAGGACCATCCCGGGACCTACAACGTCGGCGCGCCCGACATCGTGTCGCTGAGCCAGGCGCTCCGGCTGATGGGTCGGCCCACCCTGGGCCTCCCGATCCAGCTCGGCCCGGTGGTCGCCGGCCTGCTGCGTCAGGCCCGGCTGGGGGACTGGTCAGCGGACCAGATCGCGGCGCTCACGTACGGTCGGGCCATGGACACCACCCGGTTCGTGGCGGCCACCGGACTCAAGCCGCGGTTCACCAGCCGAGCCGCCCTCGAGGAGTTCGTCGGCGTGTCCACCCCCGGTCTGCTCAGCCCCGAACGGGTCGACCAGGTGCTGACGGGCGTCACCGGCCTCCTCGAGTCGGCGGGCCAGCGCGCGGGAGCGCGCCGTGGCTGAGGCGGAGATCATCCAGCTCGGCAGCCGGGGCAAGGCCGGACGCGGGTCCGGCAAGGCCCCGTCCGCCGCCGCCCGAGGACTCGCGCCCGGCAAGAGCCGCCCGCCGCGGGCCCGGACCCGTACGGCCACCGCCGCGGCCGAGAGCGCACCCGACGACCTCACCGCACCGCTCGTCGATCCCGTAGCGGTCGAGACCGAGGACGTCGACACCGCGCCCGCCGAGACGGTGCAGCCCGAGACGGTGCAGCCCGAGACGGTGCAGCCCGAGACGGTGCAGCCCGAGACCGGGCAGCCCGAGACCGGGCAGCCCGAGCCGGGGCCACCCGGTCACGAACCGGCCGACGACCGGGTCGATCCGGCCGGCACCGAGGACGCGATCGCTGACGACTTCGGCACCCCCGACATCGACGACGCGACCCGGGCCGCGGCCGGCGAACGCGCGGGCGCCGCCGCCGACGACACCGGTGCTCCGCCCCGGCGGCCGACCGGAGGTCACTCCGGTCAGGTGCCGCCCTCGGTGAACCTGACCGCGATGGTCACCGAGCTGGCCGGCGCCGTCACGGCCGCGCTCGGCGGGCTGCGGAGTCTGCCGGTGGAGCAGCTCAAGGAGCTCAGTCGCGACCCGCTCAAGGCGGCCTTCCTGCTGGCGGAGACCCTCGGGGTCGACTGGCAGGAGTCGGTGGAGGAGATCGTCGACTTCACCCGCTCCCGGATGAGCGGGCGCTACGCGATCGACGAGTTCGGCTTCGACCCGGAGTTCACCACCAAGGTGTTCCTGCCCATCCTGCGGCCGCTCGCGCAGAGCTGGTTCCGGGTGGAGGTGCGGGGGATCGAGAACCTGCCCACCACCGGTTCGGCCCTGCTGGTCTCCAACCACGCCGGCACCATGCCGTTGGACGGCATGGTGCTCCAGTCGGTGGTCTACGACGAGATCGGCCGGCACGTCCGGATGCTCGGCGCGGACCTGATCTTCAAGACCCCGTACTCCCACGACTTCGCCCGCCGGACCGGCACCACGCTCGCCTGCCAGGAGGACGCCGAGCGGCTGCTGGCCTCCGACCAGCTGGTCGCGGTCTTCCCCGAGGGCTTCAAGGGCCTCGGGAAGCCGTACGCGGACCGCTACAAGCTGCAGCGGTTCGGTCGGGGCGGGTTCGTCTCCGCCGCCGTCCGGGCCCAGGTGCCGCTGATCCCGATCTCCATCGTCGGCTCGGAGGAGATCTACCCGTTGATCGCCAGCGCACCCGCCCTGGCCCGCGCGCTGGGTGCGCCGTACTTCCCGATCACCCCGTTGTTCCCCTGGTTCGGCGTCTTCGGGATGATCCCGCTGCCCAGCAAGTGGATCATCCAGTTCGGCGAGGCGATCACCACCGACGAGCTGCCCCCCGGCGCGGCTGAGGACCCGATGGTCGTGTTCAACGTGACCGACCAGGTCCGGGAGACGATCCAGCACAGCCTGTACGCGCTGCTCATGCAGCGTCGCAGCGCCTTCTTCTGAGGCGGGGCCCTGTCCGCCGTGCTGGCCGTCCTGCTGCTCGCCCTGGCCGGGTGCACCGTGTGGGTGGTCCGGCGTCGGGGTGCTGCGGTGTCGGAGGAGGCACTCGGCTTCGTCGTCGTCGGCGCCGCCGGTCTCGCGCTGGTGGCTCTGGCCGTGCTGGTCCTCGGTGCCCTGTCGACGGTGCCGGGTCGGGCGGAGGGTCTGGCCCTGCTCGGGCTGGGCGCCTTCGTCGTCTACCTCCTGGCGGCCTGGGTGATGACGACCTGGCTGGAACGGCGCCCGGCCGACCACGGACCCGCGGGCCCGACCGCTGACCGCCTACCTCCGCCGGACCCGCCGACCACTCCCTGAGGTGCCGGTCACCCCTTGAGGTGTCGGCGGATGGCCAGCCCGGCCAGCACCGCGCCGGCGGTGGCGCCGACCGTGCCGGCCCCCAGAGCGCCCACTTTCACGGCCCGGCGGCCGGAGCGGTAGTCCCGGACCTGCCAGTCCTGCTCCTCGGCGTGGGCCAGCAGCTTGGCGTCCGGGTTGACCGCGCACGGGTGCCCCACCAGCGACAGCAGCGGCAGGTCGTTGTGCGAGTCGGAGTAGGCGAAGCAGCGAGCCAGGTCGAAGCCGTGCCGCTCGGCGAGGTCGCGGACGGCCGTCGCCTTGGCCGGGCCGTGCAGCAGCCCGCCGTCCAGCCGGCCGGTGTAGACGCCGTCCGCCACGTCGGCCTGGGTGCCGAGAGCCCCGGTGATCCCCAGCCGCGCCGCGATGATCCCGGCCATCTCCGCCGGTGCGGCGGTGACCAACCACACCTGGTGGCCCGCGTCCAGGTGCATCTGCGCGATCGCCCGTGTGCCCGGCCAGATCCTCGGGGCGATCGACTCTTCGTAGATCTCCTCGCCGGCCTGCTTGATCTCCTCGACCGTGTGCCCGGTGATGAAGCCCAGGCTGGCCGCCTGCGCCTCGGCGATGTGCTCGGGGTTCTCCTTGCCGATGAACCGGAAGTACGCCTGCAACCACAGCCCGCGGAAGATCAGCCGGGTGGGGAAGAAGTCACGTTGGTAGAGGCCCTTGGCCAGGTAGAACAGCGACGCGCCCTGGATCATCGTGTTGTCCAGGTCGAAGAACGCGGCCGCCTGGGGATCGGGTCCGATCAGCGGCTCGACCACCACCTCGGCCGCCCGGGAGCCGGGCTCGGGAGTCGGATCGGGTCCGCCGTCGGTCACCGGGTCCGGCCTGCCCAGGGTGCGGGCGGCCTCCTCGGCGGCTCCGTCACCCGTCGTCTCCACCTCACCCACCCTAAGCCGTACGCCGGTCGGGACCGGGTCCGAGGAGCCGGTGCGACGGCCGCTCCGAGCCCGGCGGGGCAGGGGCCGGCTGTGACAGACTCGACCCGTGGTCGCCACCGAGCCCGAGAACACGGCGGATCTGGGTGCGGACGGGGCGGGCCGCGGAGCTGTCGGACCACCACGGTCCGAGCAGGTCTCGCGGCTCAGCAACCTCTCCCAGCTCGTCACCGTCCAGGCCCAGCGTCGGCCGGACCGGCTGGCCGTCGTCGAACCCGGGGTCCGGGCCGTCACCTGGGCGCAGCTGGAGCGCCAGGTCGACGGCGTCGCCGCGGGCCTGGTGGCCGAGGGTCTGCTCGCCGGCCAGCGGATCGGTCTGGACGGCCCGAACGCGATCGCCTGGGTGGTGGCGTACCTCGCCGCGCTGCGGGCCGGGCTCGTGGTCGTACCCACCGATCCCGAGGAGTCGCTCCCGGACCGGGACGGCCTGCTCGCCGCGTGCGGGGCCCGGGCGGTGCTGACCACCCGCGCCGGCGCCGACGGGGAGCGGATCCCGTCGTGGGAGCTGAGCGAAGCCGGTCTCGCCGACCTGGCCACCACCACGGCCGCCGTGGCGACACCGCCGGACCGCGAGGCGCTGGCCGTGCTGGCCACCACGCTCGGCACCAGCGCCGACCGCAAGACGGTGATGCTCAGTCACCGCGCGCTGCTGGCGCACCTGGACCAGGTCAGCGGCTACGGGATCGTGGACGGCGACAGCGTCGTGCTCGGGGCGTTGCCCTTCTTCCACACGTACGGGCTGAACGCCGTGCTCGGCGTCTGTCTGGCCGCCGGTGCCCGGTTGGTGCTGCCCGCGACGTCCACCTGGGACCTGCTGACGGTGATCGAGGCGGAGCGGGTGGACAACCTGCCCATCACCCCCGGGATGCTCTACCGGCTGGTCCACGACGAGGACGCCGCGGTGCGCCTGGCCGGGGTCCGGACGGTCGTGGTCGGTGGTGCTCCACTGCCGTGGCGGCTCGCCCGGCGCTTCACCGAGCGCACCGGGCTCCGGGTGGAACGGGGCTACGGACTGACCGAGGCGTCCCCGGGGGTGACCACCACCGTCGGCGGGGAGATCCTCGGCCCGTTCCACGTGGGTCGGCCGCTGCCGGGGGTCGAGGTCCGGGTCGGGGCCGGGCTGGACCCGAGTGAGCCGGGCGAGATCTCCGTCCGTGGGGCGAACCTGTTCAGCGGCTACTGGCCGGACGGCCGTGGAGCCGTCGACGAGGACGGCTGGTTCGCCACCGGCGACGTCGGCTTCCAGACCGGAGAGGAGCTGTTCCTGGTCGACCGGACCCGCGAGATCGTCTCGGTCAGCGGTTTCACCGTCTACCCGAGCGAGATCGAGCAGTCGATCCGGCAGCTCTCCGAGGTCGAGGCGGTGGCGGTGATCGGGCGCGGCGCCGACGCCGGTGGCGGCCTGGTCGCGTTCGTCGCCGGTCCGGGTGTGACAGCGGAGCTGGTGGGCGACTTCTGCCGCCGGCTGCCGGTGTTCAAGCGCCCCACCGAGGTGCGCGTGGTCGACGACCTGCCCCGCGGCGTCACCGGGGCGGTGCGGCGGGCCGAGCTCCGTCGCCGGCTCGAACAGGAGGGACAGGATGGCTGACGTGGCGGGCGGGCCCCGGGTCGTGGTGCTGACCCGCGTCGGCTGCCACCTGTGCGACGAGGCGATCGCGGTCGTCGAGGCCGTCTGCGCCGAGACCGGTGACCGCTGGGCGACCCGCGACGTGGACGCCGATCCCGAGCTGCGTCGCCGCTACACCGACGAGGTGCCGGTGACCTTCGTCGACGGGGCCCAGCACGACTACTGGCGCGTCGATCCCGCGCGGCTGCGGGCCGCTCTGACCGGTTCCTCCCCGCGCTGATGCTGTTCACCGCAGCCACCCTGGACGGGCTGGCGGACGGTGCGGTGACGGCCACCTACCGACGGTGGACGACCGTACGGCCAAAGGTCGGCTCGCGGTTCACCACCCGCGCCGGGGTGGTGGAGGTCACCGGGATCACCCCGGTCGACGCCGAGGCGCTGAGCGACGGTGACGCGAGCGCGGCCGGGTTCGTCGATCGGGCCGCCCTGCTGCGCTGGCTGCAGAGGTCGGCCAGGGGTGCCCGGGACACCCGGCGGTCAGGGGAGGGCGCGCTCTACCGGATCGACCTCGCCCTGGCCGGTCCCGACCCCCGGGTCGCGCTGCGCGCCGACGACCGGCTGGAGGCCGGCACCGTGGTCGACCTGGCGCGCCGCCTGGACCGGATGGACCGGGCCGCCGACGCGCCCTGGACCAGAGCCGCCCTCCGGCAGATCTCCGCGCGGCCGGGAGAGGTGTCGACGGTGCTCGCCGAGGCCCTGGGGCAGGAGAGGTTCGCCTTCAAGACCCGGGTGCGCCGGTTGAAGGCGCTGGGCCTGACCGAGAGCCTGCAGGTCGGCTACCGGCTGTCGCCCCGGGGCGCGGCGTTCCTGGCCGCCGAGGAGGCCGCCGCCGACGGGGCCGCCGCCGACGGGGCCGCCGCCGACGGGGCCGCCGCCGACGGGGCCGCCGGCGAGGCCGCCGGTCACGGTGCGGACGGCGTACGGGGCTGAGGGGTGGCGCAGGCCACGTCCGACCGATCTGGCGTCGCCGGGTCGGCGAGATAGTGTGGGTCCGTTCGGCGACCCCCCGCCGGACGCCGGTTCCGCAGGAGTCCAGTGCCACCGATCCAGACGCGCGCGTCGTCCACCACGGACGGCTCGACGGCGGCCTCGGTCGGTCTGTCCACCCCCGTGGATCTGCCTCCCGCCACCCTCGCCCGCCTCCCGGTCTACCTGCGCGAGCTCAACCTGCTGTCCCGTACCGGGGTCGAGGTGGTCAGCTCCGGCGAGCTGGCCGAAGCCGTCGGGGTGAGCCCCGCGCAGCTGCGCAAGGACCTCTCCCACCTCGGCTCGTACGGGACCCGCGGGGTCGGTTACGACGTGGCCGTGCTGCAGGCCCAGCTGGGTCGCGAGATGGGCTCCGCCCGGGAGTGGCCCGTGGTCATCGTCGGCCTCGGCAACCTGGGCCGGGCGCTGGCCGGCTACTCCGGCTTCTCCAGCCGGGGCTTCCGGATCGTCGCGCTGGTCGACCCCGACCCCGAGCTGATCGGTCAGCGGGTCAACGGCATCGAGATCAACGACCTGGCCGATCTCGAGGACGTAGTGCCCCGCACCGGGGCCGCCATCGCGGTGCTCGCCACCCCCGCCGAGGCGGCTCAGGCGGTGGCCGACCGGCTGGTGCATCTGGGCGTCACCAGCATCCTCAACTTCGCCGCGAGCGTGCTCACCGTGCCCGAGCGGGTCACCGTACGGAAGGTCGATCTCGGTCAGGAGCTGCAGATCCTGGCCTACCACGAACAGCGCAAGTCCGATGAGCCCGTCCTGGCCGGTCCGCCGGCCTCCGGCACGGGCCACCCGGAACCGGTTCTCACCCCCGAGAGGTTCCCCTCATGAGCATCCTGGCCGTCAGCGTCTCGCACAAGACCACGAGCGTCGACGTCCTCGCCCGGGTGGCGATGGACCAGGCGACGGCGACCAAGCTGGCGCAGACCCTGTTGGCCGGCGACCACGTCGACGAGGCGGTCGTCCTCTCCACCTGCAACCGGACGGAGATGTACGCGTCGGTCTCCCGCTTCCACGGCGGACTGGACGACGTCACCCAGGCGCTGGCCGCCCTGTCCGGGGTCGAGGTCGCCGAGCTGCGCCAGATGTGCGCGGTCTACTTCGACGAGGGCGCCGTCGCCCATACGTTCTCCGTGGCCGCCGGTCTGGACTCGATGGTGGTCGGGGAGAACCAGATCCTCGGACAGGTCAAGGCCGCGCTGACCTCCTGCCAGACCCACGGAACCGTCGGCACGGTGCTCAACGCGCTGTTCCAGCAGGCGCTCCGGGTCGGCAAGCGGGTGCAGACCGAGACCGAGATCGGGTCGGCGGGTCGGTCCCTGGTCACGGCCGCGTACGAGCTGCTCGAGTCCGACCTGGGCCCGCTCGCCGGACGCCGGCTGCTCGTCCTCGGCGCCGGCTCGATGGCCGGTCTGGCGGCCCGCACCGCCGCGGCCGCCGGCGCGCAGGTCACCTGCGTGAACCGGACCTACGAGCGGGCCCAGCGGCTCGCCACCACGATCGGCGGCCACGCCCGGCCGCTCGCCGAGCTGCCCGAGGCCCTGACCGAGGCGGAGCTGGTGGTCACCTGCACAGGTGCCCGCGACGTGTTCCTGGACGCCGCCCAGCTGGCCCACTCGCCGGTGGTCGGCATCGTCGACCTCGCGCTGCCCGCCGACGTGTCCGACGACGTCACCGACCTCGGGCTGGTGCTGGTCAACCTGGCCCGGCTGGTGGGCGACCAGCCCGACCACGCCAGCCGGGGTGAGATCGAGGCCGCCCGCGCCCTGGTGGGCGGTGAGGTCAACGACTTCCTCGGCCTGCGCCGGGCCGCTCAGGTGGCGCCCACCGTCGTCGCCCTGCGCACCATGGCGTCCGAGGTGGTCAGCGCCGAGCTGGCCCGACTCGACGGCCGAGCGCCGGAGCTGAGCGACAGAGAGCGCGACGAGGTGCACCGCACGGTGCGCCGGGTGGTGGACAAGCTGCTCCACCAGCCGACCGTCCGCGTCCAGGAGCTGTCGTCGGACCCCGAGTCGCTCGACTACGCGGCGGCCCTGCGCGAGCTGTTCGCCCTGCACCCGCGGACGGTCGCGGCCGTCATGTCGCCGACCGTGAACGGGGCGCCGACCCCGTCGCCGCTGTCGTGACGGCGACCGCCGAGGTCCGCGGATGACGCCGGTCATCCGCATCGGGGCCCGCACCTCCCCGCTCGCCCGGGCCCAGGCCGACCAGGTCGCCGGGCTGCTGCAGGCCCGGGGACTGGGCACGCAGTTCGTCGGCATCACCACCACCGGTGACGTCGACCAGCGGGCGCTGACCCAGATCGGCGGCACCGGGGTCTTCGTCGGGGCGGTCCGGGAGGCTCTCTACGACGGTCGGATCGACGTCGCCGTCCACTCGCTCAAGGACCTGCCCACCGCACCCGCCGAGGGGCTCGAGGTGGCCGCGATCCCCGTCCGCGAGGACAGCCGGGACGTGCTCGTGGGCCGCCGGCTGGAGACCCTGCGGGACGGCGACCGGGTCGGCACCGGGTCGCCCCGACGGGCGCTCCAGCTGGTCGAGCTGGCCGACCGGCTGGGGATCGGGCTGGAGGTCGTCGAGATCCGGGGCAACGTCGGCACCCGCATCGGGCACGCCGCCGAGGGTCGGGTGGCGGCGGTCGTCCTGGCCGCGGCGGGTCTGCGGCGGCTCGGTCACCTGCCCCCCGGTCCGGTCGGCGAGAGTGACGATTCGGTAACGGTCGTGCAGGGTCTGGACGCACAGATCCTGAGCGTCGACGACATGGTCCCAGCACCCGGACAGGCGGCCCTCGGACTGGAGATTCACGAATCTCTCAGCGAGGCCGCGGCGACGGCCGTACGGGCTCTGGATGATCTTGTGACGCGCGCGGAAACCCTTGCGGAACGGGCTTTCCTGGCCACCCTCGAAGCGGGGTGCACCGCGCCGGTCGGGGCCCGTGCCGAGATCCGGGGCGTGCGTGGTACAGATCTCGATTTGACTCTTCGCGTCGTAATTGGGAGAACGGTCCTGAGCAACTCGTCAGAACCGATCACCACAGCTTCTCCCTTGCGGCGGAAACTGTCAGGGACCCTCACGGATCCCCGTCAGTTCGGGGTGGATGCGGCTGTATCGGTACTCGAGGAGCTGCGTACGCCACAACGCGCTCGCCACGCCTAGTGTCGAGGCTGAACAGAACGCGAGAGACCTGTGTCCCCAACATCGGCCCGTAGCAAGTCCCGACTTCAGTCCTCAGCAGTCAGCACCACCGAACCGCCGCAGACGCCGCAACCCGCCCGGAGCAAGGGTCGGGTCATCTACGTGGGCACCGGACCGGGTGACCCCGACCTGCTCACCCTCGGCGCCATCGCGGCGCTGGCCGACGCCTCCGTCGTGATCTTGGACGACGAGCGGCAGCGCGACATCCTGGCCCACCCGGCGATCACGCTCGGCGCAGACGCGGAGGTCGCCACCCTCGGGATGTCCGAGGCCGGCAGACCGCTCAGCCCGTCGGCCCGAGCCCGGATCATCCTCAAGCACACCGAGTCCGGGGTCCGGGTCGTGCGTCTCGTCTCCGGGGATCCCTTCCTGGACAACGCGGTCGCCGACGAGGCAGCGGCCTGCGTCCGCGGCGGGGCCGACTTCGAGGTCGTCCCCGGGGTGTCCAGCCTGACCGCGGTGCCGGAGTACGCCGGCATCGACCTGACCCACGGCGGCGGCGTGCACTTCGCGTCCGTCTGCGACGGTCGGTTCACCCGGACCGTGACCGCCCAGTGGGGCACCGCCCAGACCCTGGTGGTCTCCACCCTGGTCGAGCACGTCGGTTCCCTGGTCGACGCGGTCCGGTCCGCCGGTCGCGCCGACGATGATCACGTGCTGGCCACGCTCCACGGTGGGAGCACCGAGCAGGTCACCCTCACCACCACGCTGGCGGACCTGGCGGCCGAGGTGAAGCGGAGCGCTGTTCCCGGCGCCGACCCGGTGCACGTGATCTTGGGAGCGGCGGCCGAGCAGCGGGCCGAGCTCACCTGGTACGAGACGAAGCCGCTGTTCGGCTGGCGGGTGCTGGTGCCGCGCACGAAGGACCAGGCGGCACCGTTGATCGCCCGGCTGCGGACCTACGGAGCGCACAGCGACGAGGTGCCGACCATTTCCGTCGAGCCGCCGCGCAGCCCGCTGCAGATGGACAAGGCCATCCGCGGCCTGGTCGAGGGCCGCTACGAGTGGGTCGCCTTCACGTCGGTCAACGCGGTCAAGGCGGTCCGGGAGAAGTTCGAGGAGTACGGGCTCGATGCCCGCGCGTTCTCCGGTCTCAAGGTCGCCACCGTCGGCGACGTCACCGCCCGGGCGCTGCGGGACTGGGGTATCGAACCCGACCTGGTGCCCGAGCACGAGCAGTCGGCCGCCGGCCTGGCCGCGGAGTTCCCCCCGTACGACGACGTGCTCGACCCGATCAACCGGGTGTTCCTGCCCCGCGCCGACATCGCCACCGAGACCCTCGCCGCCGGTCTGGTCAAGCTGGGCTGGGAGGTCGAGGACGTGACGGCCTACCGGACGGTCCGGGCCGCCCCGCCGGCCGCCGCGGTGCGGGACGCGATCAAGACCGGCAAGTTCGACGCGGTGGTGTTCACCTCGTCGTCCACGGTGCGCAACCTCGTCGGCATCGCCGGCAAGCCGCACCCGGCGACCATCCTGGCCGCCATCGGTCCGCAGACGGCGAAGACCTGCGAGGAGCACGGCCTGCGGGTCGACGTCGTGGCGGGCAACCCGTCAGCGGTCGACCTGGCCGACGCGCTGGCCGCCTTCGCCGCGGAGCGTCGGGACGGTCTGGTCGCGGCCGGAGAGCCGGTGGTGAAGCCGTCGCTGCGCAAGACGAGTCCGCGCCGCCGGGTCTGACGGGCTGTGTCCGACCTCGCTCCGAGGGCTGAGCCGACCGCGACCCGGCCGACCGCGACCCAGCCGTCCCCTGTCCGCCCGGCTGCGGTCGGGTCGGCTGGGGTCGGGTCCACGGGTCCCGCCGTCCGTCCCCGGCGGCTCCGGGTCAACCCGGTCATCCGGGCGATGGTGGCCGAGACCTCGGTGGCGCCCCGACAGCTGATCCTGCCGGTCTTCGTGGCCGAGGGGCTGACCGAGCCACGGCCGATCTCCTCCATGCCCGGTGTCGTCCAGCACACGGTGGAGTCGGTCCGCAAGGTAGCGGTCGAGGTGGCCGAGGCCGGCCTGGCGGGGATCATGCTGTTCGGGGTGCCGACCGACGAGCACAAGGACGCCGTCGGCTCCGCGGCCCTGACCGAGGACGGGATCCTCAACGTCGCCCTGCGGACGGTCCGGGACGAGGTGGGCGACGCCACCCTGGTGATGTCCGACGTGTGCCTCGACGAGTTCACCGACCACGGGCACTGCGGTGTGCTGACCCCCGCCGGGGTGGTCGACAACGACGCCACCGTGGAGATCTACGCGGCCATGGCGCAGGCACACGCCGCCGCCGGGGCGCACGTGGTCGCCCCCAGCGGGATGATGGACGGCCAGGTCGGTGCCATCCGTGCCGCCTTGGACTCCGCCGGCGCCGCCGACGTGGCTGTCATGGCCTACGGCGCCAAGTACGCGTCTGCGTTCTACGGTCCGTTCCGTGAAGCGGTGGGGAGCTCGCTGGTCGGAGACCGGCGGACCTACCAGCAGGACCCGGCCAACGCCCGCGAGGCGCTCCGCGAGGTGCTGCTGGACGTGGCCCAGGGCGCCGACCTCGTGATGGTCAAGCCCGCCCTGGCCTATCTCGACATCCTCCGCACGGTGCGCGACAGCGTCGACGTCCCGGTGGCCGCCTACAACGTGTCCGGGGAGTACGCGATGGTCGAGGCCGCCGCCGCCCAGGGGTGGATCAACCGGGACGCCGCCATCGTGGAGACCCTCACCAGCCTGCGCCGGGCCGGGGCGGACGTGGTGCTGACCTACTGGGCTTTGGAGTACGCCGGGAGACTGCACTCGTGAACGACAGCGCATCCCGGGCCGCCTTCGAGCGGGCCCGGAAGGTCATCCCGGGCGGGGTCAACTCACCGGTCCGGGCGTTCCTGGCCGTCGGCGGGACGCCCCGCTTCATCGCCCGCGCCGCCGGGCCCTACCTCTACGACCTGGACGGCAACGAGCTGGTCGACCTGATCTGCTCGTGGGGTCCGATGCTGCTCGGCCACGCCCATCCCGAGGTGCTCGCCGCCGTGGGTGCGGCCGCCGCGCACGGCACCTCCTACGGCGCGCCCACCCTGGCTGAGGTCGAGCTGGCCGAGGCGATCATCGAGCGCACCCCGGTCGAGGAGGTCCGGCTGGTCAGCAGCGGCACCGAGGCCACCATGTCGGTGCTCCGGCTGGCCCGCGGCATCACCGGGCGGGACATGATCATCAAGTTCGCCGGCTGCTACCACGGCCACGTGGACGCCCTGCTCGCCGCCGCCGGCTCCGGGGTCGCCACCCTCGCGCACCGAGCGGGTGCCGGACCCGCCCTGCCCGGCTCTCCGGGCGTGACCGCGGCCACCACCGCCGACACCGTCGTGCTGTCCTACAACGACCGCGTGGGGGTGCGCGAGGCGTTCACCACGTACGGCGACCGGATCGCCGCGGTGATCACCGAGGCCGCCGCCGGCAACATGGGCGTGGTCCCCCCCGGCGTCGAGGACGGGGTCGGCTTCAACACCTTCCTCGCCGACCTCTGCCACGCCAACGGCGCGTTGTTCATCTCCGACGAGGTGATGACGGGCTTCCGGGTCACCCGCTCCGGCCAGTACGGCATCGACGGTGTCGAGCCGGACCTGATGACCTTCGGCAAGGTGATGGGCGGCGGGTTCCCGGCCGCGGCGTTCGGCGGTCGCGCCGACCTGATGCAGCACCTCGCCCCGGTCGGCGGGGTCTACCAGGCCGGCACCCTGTCCGGGAACCCGGTGGCCACCTCCGCCGGGCTGGCCACCCTGCGGCTCGCCACCGACGAGGTGTACGCCCACGTCGACCGGGTGTCGGCGGCGCTGCAGACGGAGGTCCACGCAGCCCTGTCGGCAGCCGGCGTGCCGCACGTCATCCAGGCCGCGGGCAACTTGTTCAGTGTGTTCTTCGTCTCGGGCGTGGACTCCGTTCCGGACTACGCCACCGCCTCCGGGCAGTCCACCACCGCCTACTCGGCCTTCTTCCACGCCATGCTCGACCAGGGCGTCTACCTGCCGCCCAGCGCGTACGAGGGTTGGTTTTTGTCGTCCGCCCACGATGATGGAGCCATGGATCGGATCGTCACCGCGCTGCCGGCCGCCGCCCGGGCCGCCGCTGCCGCGCTGCTGGCCCCGGCGGAGGAGACCCGATGAGACCCGACCCGCCCGCCCCGGACAACGACAACCCCGAGCAGGGGCGTCCGTCGGCCACCGCACCGCCGTACGGAGCGCCGGACCGCACCGTCGTGCACCTGGTCCGCCACGGTGAGGTGCACAACCCCGACGGCATCCTCTACGGTCGGCTGCCGGCCTACGACCTGTCCACCAACGGCCGGGAGATGGCCGTCCTGGTGGCCAACGCCCTGGCCGACCACGACATCGTGCACCTGCGCTGCTCCCCGCTGGAGCGGGCCCAGCAGACGATGGCGCCCATCGCGGCCGAGCACGACGTCAAGACCGTCATCGACGGCCGGGTGATCGAGGCCGAGAACCGTCTGGAGGGGCAGCAGATCCGGTTCCCCCGGACCCTGCGCAACCCGCACAACGTCTGGCTGCTCCGCAACCCGCTCCGGCCGAGCTGGGGCGAGGCCTACACCGAGATCGTCGCCCGGATGCGGCTGGCGATCGCCGACGCCGCCGCCACGGCCGCCGGTCACGAGGCCGTGATCGTGTCCCACCAGCTGCCGATCTGGATGGCCCGCTGTGACGTCGAGGGTCGGCGACTGGTGCACGACCCGCGCCGCCGGGAGTGTGCTCTGGCCAGTGTCACGAGCCTCACCCTGATCGACGGCCGGGTGACCTCGGTCGTCTACTCCGAGCCCGCCGCTGCGCTGATCGCGGCCAAGGGCAGCAAGAAGTTCGTCGCCGGTGCCTGAGCCGACCGTGCGCCGTGCCGGTGGTCGGGGCGACGCGACCCGTCCGCGCTGGACGTCGGTGCTGGCCCCGCTGATCATGCTGGCGGTCGTGCTGCTGGCCGGCTGCTCGGCGACCGGGGCCGACGAGCCGACCCGGGCCGCCAACCAGGCCGGTTACGTGGGCGCCGAGAGCTCGGTGACGATCATCCCGCCGGACGAGCGCAAGCCGGCCCCGGACATCGCGGGCGCGGTGCTCGGCCAGGAGGGCAAGGAGATCTCGACCGCGAGCCTGAAGGGCAAGGTCGTCGTCCTCAACGTCTGGGGCTCGTGGTGCGGACCGTGCCGGGCCGAGGCTCCCGAGCTGCAGAAGGCGTCCGAGCAGACCGCGAAGACGGCGCAGTTCGTCGGGTTGAACACCCGCGACTTCGACCAGGGTCCCCCCGTGGCGTTCAACCGCGCGAACAAGATCACCTACCCGAGCATCTGGGACCCGAGCGGGTCGGTGCTGGTCTCGCTCTCGGGCACGCTCCCGCCCAAGGCCATCCCGTCCACCCTGATCATCGACGAGCAGGGGAGGGTGGCCGCCCGGGTCGTCGGGACGGTGACGGAGACCACGCTGGTGGACATGATCACCGACGTGGCTGCCGGCACGTGACCGGTCCCCGATCGATCATGGAGCCGGACTCCACCGTTGACCCGGACCCGACCCTGGGACGGGTGTGACCGTGGACCTGGCCGGATGGGTGTCCGAGGCGCTGGGCGGGTCGATGGCGCTGGCCGTCCCCGTCGCGCTGCTCGCCGGCCTGGTCTCGTTCTTCTCGCCGTGCGTGGTGCCGCTGCTGCCGGGCTACCTGTCCTACATGACCGGGGTGGGGGCCGCGGACGTGGCCGCCGGCCACCGGCGCGGCCGGATGCTGCTGGGCACGGGCCTGTTCGTGCTGGGCCTCGCGCTGGTGTTCGTGATCACCGGTGTCGCTGTGGGTTCCCTGGGCAGCCTGCTGCTGGCGTACCAGACCGTGATCACCCGCGTGCTCGGAGTGGTGATCATCGTGCTCGGCCTCGCCTTCGCCGGTGTGGTCAGCCTGGGCAGTGCCGACCTGCGGATCCAGCGGCTGCCGGCGGCCGGTCTCGCCGCGGCCCCGGTCCTCGGTGCGGTGTTCGCCTTCGGCTGGACGCCCTGCATCGGTCCGGCGCTGGCGGTGGTCCTCAACCTCGGCCTCAACGAGGGGACGGCCCTGCGGGGAGGGACCCTCGGCTTCGCGTACGCGCTCGGGCTGGGGATCCCGTTCGTGGTCGCGGGCCTGGCCTTCGGGGCGATGACACGTACGGTCGGTGTTCTGCGGCGGCACCAGGTCGCCGTGATGCGGGTCGGTGGACTGATGATGGTGGCGGTGGGTCTGATGCTGGTGACCGGGCTGTGGGACCAGCTGATGGCCCGCCTGACCGTCTGGGTCGGCAGCTTCGAGACGGTGATCTGAGTGGTGGACGTGACGCAGACCGACACGCAGTCGGAGACCGACGACCGGCCGCGGACGCGGTCCGAGGACGACGTGGTGGCGGCCGGTGAGGCGTCGGGGACGGTAGCCGGCGGGGCGCCGCCGACCCAGGCCGGAGCCGATGGCGGCGGGGGCCGCGACGGCGTGATCGGCGGGGGTGTCCGCGGGGACGACCGGGGCGGTCGTGACCTGGCGCCGACGTTGGGCCCGCTCGGCGGGCTCCGCTGGCTCTGGACCCAGCTCACCTCGATGCGCACGGCGCTGGTGCTGCTGTTCGCGCTGGCGGTCGCCGCGGTGCCCGGCTCGCTGATCCCGCAGCGTGACGTCAGCCCCATCCGGGTCAGCGACTTCATCACCCAGCACCCGACCCTCGGGCCGATCTACGACAAGGTCGGGCTCTTCAACGTCTTCACGTCGGCCTGGTTCTCCGCGATCTATTTGCTGCTGTTCGTCTCCCTGGTCGGCTGCATCGTCCCCCGGGTGATGGTCTACGCCAAGGCCCTCCGGTCGCCGCCGCCGCGGACGCCGCGGAACCTGTCCCGGCTGCCCGCGTACGCGACGGCGCCGGCACCGGTCGACGAGACCGACGAGGAGCTGCTGGAGCTCGCCGCGCTCAAGCTGCGCGGCGCCCGCTACCGGGTGGCTCGGCACGACGGGTCGGTCTCGGCGGAGCGGGGCTACCTGCGGGAGGCCGGCAACCTGGTCTTCCACCTCAGCCTGCTGACCCTGCTGGTGGGGGTGGCGGTCGGCGGTCTCTACGGCTTCCGGGGGACGAGCGTGGTCATCGTGGGCCAGGGGTTCGCCAACAACATCACCCAGTACGACGACCTGACGACCGGGGCCTGGTTCTCCGACGACCAGCTGCAGCCGTTCACGATCGGGGTGGAGCAGTTCCGGGTGGCCTTCGAGACCGGCCCGGTGCAGACCGGCGCCGCCCGCCTGTTCGAGCTCGACACCCTCGTGACGGACCGGCCCGGAGCGACGCCGTACCGCAAGACCATCGAGGTGAACCACCCGCTCAACGTGGACGGCACCACCGTCCACCTGATCGGGCACGGGTACGCCCCCGTGGTGACCGTCAAGGACGCAGCAGGCGACGTCGCCTTTTCGGGTCCGGTGGTGTTCCTGCCCCAGGACGGCAACTTCACCTCGGCCGGCGTCATCAAGGCCCCCGACGGGCGGCCCCGGCGGCTCGCCTTCGAGGGCATCTTCGCACCGACCGCGAAGGTCGACGAACAGGGACCGCGGTCGATCTTCCCCGACGCCCTGGACCCGGCGCTCTACGTCAACGTCTGGACGGGTCCACCGAAGACCGAGACCGGGCTGCCCGAGAACGTCTACTCCCTGGACACCGCCGGGCTGACCCAGCTGAAGGACGCCAAGGGCGATCCGCTCCGGGTGCTGCTGAAGCCCGGGACCAGCTACACGCTGCCCGACGGGCAGGGCACGATCGAGATGACCGGTGTCGCTCGCTGGGTGAAGCTGCAGCTGAGCGACACCCCGGGCGTCGCGATCGTGCTCGGGTCGATCGCGACGGCTGTGCTCGGGCTCTGCCTGTCGCTGTTCGTCCGCCCCCGGCGGGTCTGGGTGCGGGTGCGCGCTGCTGAAGGTGGACCTAGGCTGATCGAGGTGGGTGGACTCGACCGGGCCGACGCCCGAGCCGGGCTCACCGAGGACGTCGCCGAGCTGGCCGACGAGCTCGGCCCGCCGACGGCGGAGCTGGATGCCGTGGACGGGTCGTCCACGGGTGGGTCGAAGGAGAACACGTGAACCTCGAGTACTACTCCAGTGCAGCCCTGGTCACCTCCGTGGTGGTCTACCTGCTGGCCATGACGGCGCACGCCGCCGAGTGGGCTGCGGCCCGCAAGGCGCCGGCCGAGGAGCAGGTCGAGGCGCGCGAGCTGGTCGGAGCCGGGTCCCGGTCGTCCTCCCGCGGTGCCGGAGCGAGCGGTGCTGGGGCGAAGGGGGCTGGGGCGGACGGGGTCGAGACCTCGGCCGAGGCCGCCGTCGAGCAGCGGATGGCCGAGATGAAGGTCGAGCTGTGGGGCCGGATCGGGGTCGCCCTGACCGTCGTCGGCTTCCTCTGCAGCATCCTCGGCACCGCGCTCCGCGGCATCGGCGCCGGACGGCCGCCCTGGGGCAACATGTTCGAGTTCACCATCACCGCGATGGTGCTGATCGTCGCGGTCTACCTGGTGATGGTGTGGCGGACCGGAGCCCGTTGGCTCGGTCTGCCGGTCACCCTGCTCGCCGCCGTCGGCAACGGTCTGGCCGTGACCGTGTTCTACGTGGCCGTGGCGCCGCTGGTGCCGGCGCTGCACTCGGTCTGGTTCGTCATCCACATCTGCGCGGCGGCCGTCTCCGGGGCCGCGTTCAACGTGGGCGGGTTGCTGACCGTGCTGTTCCTGATCCGGCAGCGGGTGGAGAAGCGCGGCACGGTGGGCGGCTACCTCAGCCGGATCCCGACCGCCCGCAAGCTCGACCTCTACGCGTACCGGTTCATGGCCTTCGCCTTCCCCCTCTGGACGTTCACCGTGGCCGCCGGTGCCATCTGGGCCGAGTACGCCTGGGGCCGTTACTGGGGCTGGGACCCGAAGGAGACCTGGGCCCTGGTGACCTGGGTCGTCTACGCCTGCTACCTGCACGCCCGCTCGACGGCCGGGTGGCGTGGCACCCGGGCGGCCGTGATCGCCCTGATCGGCGTCGCGTCCTTCTGGTTCAACTTCGTCGGCATCAACCTGCTGGTCTCGGGTCTGCACTCGTACGCGGGCGTCTGAGATCCTCGGGCAGGGCTCCTGCCCCTGCACTCCTGCGGCTGCGCGCGTGTACGTCGCCGGATTGACCGTCGGTGACTCGGCGGTGAGGAACGGTGACCCCGTACGGCTGCGGGTTCGACCGTTGGTGACTCGGCGGTGAGGAACGTGCGACCCGTACGGCCGTGGGTTCGACCGTTGGTGACTCGGCGGTGGGAACGGGTGGGTGCCGTCGTCACGGACGAGCCGGATGTCGCCGGGGAGTCACTGACGGCTGCTTCGGACGTCTGCGTCGTGCCCGGGTGTCGCCGGGGAGTCGCGAACGGTCGCCTCGTACGCCTCCGACGCACCCGGGTGTGGCCGGCGAGTCACTGACGGCTGCCTCGGACCTCGGCGCCGTGCCTGGATGTCGCCGCTAAGTCACGAACGGTCGCCTCGTACGCCGCCGCCGTGCCCGGATGTCGCCGCGGAGTCAGGAACGGTCAGGCCCCGCACCCCTCGGAGCCCGTACGCGCTCGAACCCAGCCCCGCCTCAGCCCGCCCGCCTCAGCCCGCCAGCCTCGGCCCGCTCAGCCCGCTCAGCCCGCCAGCCTCAGCCCGCCAGCTTCAGCCCGCCCGCCCCTCCCGGGGGTCAGTGCGGCGGGTGCAGGGCGCTGTGGGGAGCGCCCAGGTGGTGCAGGAGAGCATGCGCGGCGGAGTCCGACAGCTGCCAGCGGCTGAGCCGGCCATCGCGGGTGTTGGTGACCAGGCCCGCACCGCGCAGGGACACCAGGGACTGCGTGACGGTGTTGGGGGCGAGCCCGGTAGCCGCCGCCAGCGACTTGACCGGGGCGCCGGGGGCGGCGTGGATGGCGATCAGCAGCTCGAGCCGGGTCGGGTCGGAGAACGCGGCCAACCGGTCGATCACGTCCGGCAGGTCGTCACCGGCGAAGGCGACCGCCTCTCGGGCGACCTGCTCGGCCTCCGACTCCACCACCGCTGACCTCCTCCTCGCCCTGGTGCCCACCGAATGTGGACCGGCCACCGCCACAGAACGTGTGTTTACTCGGACACGGATTGTCCGTAGGGTCCCAGCATGAGCATCTCGGCCACCCGGCGCGACTCATGAGCAAGGCTGCCACGACTCAGCAACCGGCGCCATCCGCGCCGTCCACCGGCTGGCGCTCGCTGCTCACCACGCAGGGTCGCGCTTCGCGCTCCTTCCGGTTCCGGGTCGGTGCCGCCTTCGCGGTGATCATCGCGTTGCACGTGCTCGGTCTCGGGCTGCTCAGTCTGGGCGTCGCTTCGGGCGCTGCGGGCGCGGTGACGGTCGGTGTGGCCGCCATCGCCTACTTCCGCGGCCTGGTGCACTCCTACGACTTCGACCACGTGTCCATGATCGACAACTCGACCCGCAAGTTCGTCTCCGAGGGTCGGGACCCGGCCTCGGTCGGGCTGGCGTTCTCGGCCGGCCACTCGACCGTCGTGGTCCTGAGTGGGGTCCTGGTGATCGCCGGGGCGGGCATCGTCCGCACCGCCCTGGACGAGAGCTCCGGCCTGGCCCGGACCCTCGGCATCATCGGACTCAGCATCTCGGGCCTCTACCTGATCCTGGTGGCCGTCGCCAACCTGGCCACCTTCGGTCAAGCCCTCCGTCTGAAGCGCGCGCTGGCCGCCGACCCCGACCTCGAGATCGACCCGGCTGCGCTCACGCCGCGCGGGCCCGCGGCGCGGGTGCTGACGGCGCCGCTGCGCCGGATCCGGCACCCCCGCCACGTCTACGTGATCGGGTTCCTCTTCTCCCTGGGGTTCGACACCAGCAGCCAGATCGGTCTGATGATCCTGACCGCCGGCGCCGCCCTGGCCGGCGCCCCGACGATCTCGCTGCTCTGCCTGCCGATCCTGTTCACCGCCGCCATGACGCTCGGGGACACCCTCAACGGGTTGATGATGCTGCGGATGTACACCACTGCTCAGGAGGACCCGCGACGCAAGATCAACTACAACCTGTTGATCACCGGTATCGGTATCGCCTCCGGTTTGATCGTGGGGGCCATCGCCGTGGCCACTCTGCTCACCGAGCAGAGTGGGCTCGACGTCGGCTTCCTCACCTCGATCGCCGAGGCGAACACCCAGTACGCGGGCTACCTGCTCGCGGCGCTGTTCGCCGTGATCGGGATGTCGGCCTGGCTGCTGTGGCGACGGGCCGAGCCCGCGCTCTGATCAGGCCCGGTCCTCGGTGGCGGCGCGCCAGGCCGCGTAGCCGCCGATCAGGTCGGTCGCCCGCCAGATCCCGAGCTCCTGCAGGGCAGCCGCCGCCAGGCTCGAGGTGTAGCCCTCCTGGCAGACCACGATGACCTCGAGGTCGTACGCCGCGTACGGCAGCCGCGCGTCGCTGGCCGGGTCGAACCGCCACTCCAGCACGTTGCGCTCGATCACCACCGCCTCCGCCAGCTCGCCCTCGGCCACGCGCTGGGCCGCGGGCCGGATGTCGACCAGGACCGCCCCGTGCTCGGTGGACGCCCGGCGGGCCTGGCCGACCGTCAACCGGACCAGGCGGGATCGGGCCTCCGCCAGCACGTCGTCGATCGACCGGGCGGGCCGCCGGGACGCGGGCGGGTCCGACCAGATCGGCCAGGCCGGTCGGACCGGCACCCCATGGTGATCCGCGGGCGCAGCCACGCTCACCAGTTCACCCCGATGAGCTGCGACCCGGTCTGCCACAGGCGCGGGCCGTCCTCGGCGTAGCTGGTCATCTCCACCAGGGCGGGGGCGTAGACGTGCACGCTGACCGCCGGCTCCAGCCCGTTGTTCGTCACCCGGTGGATGTGCTTGGTGCCGAAGGCCCGGAGGGATCCGTCGCTCAGCACCCGAGGCTCGTCGACGACCGACGGCGGCCCGTCCTGGGCCACGGTGGCTGATCGCTCGGTGAGCTCGCCGCGGACCACGACGAACGCGCCGGCGCTGCCGCCGTGGTCGTGCCACTCGGTGCCCTGGCCGGGCACCCAGGTCAACAGCCAGGCCTCGAAGTCGGGCTCCTTGGCCAGCCGGGCGTAGTAGCGCGAGATGGGGTCGTAGCGGACCAGCGGCTCCCACAGCTCGCGCTGACCGGACAGCCGGGTGGCGATCTCGACCAGGTTGCGGCGGGGGCGGTTCTTGCGGGTCGACGGGCTCGGGGACAGGGGATGACGGGTCATGACGATGCGTTCTCTCTCGGTGTGCGGCACGCGGGCCGCGGACGGTCGTACGGGCTGTCAGGCTGCGCGGACGCAGCGACAGGCCGCGCTCGACACCCGGAGCAGATCGACGTGCCGTCGAGAGTGCAGGGTCGGGATCATCGTGGTTCTCCTCGTGCGACGCTTGCCGATCGACGTCCGATCGGCCCGGTCCTCACCCGGGGCACCCCACCGTGCAGGAGGGTTGCCGGCCAGCGAGCCGGGGCTTGACGCTGGCACTCATGACCTGACTCAGAAGGTAGCCGGTTCGTCCACAACGCACAATCCCCTTTCTCACCATAGGAAATACAGGGATAACGACGCCGTCGCCGCGGCTGGCACGATGGGGGCGTGCCCGAGTCCTCCCACGTCGACCTCTGCCTGATCGGCAGCGGCTCGGCCAACTCCATCCCCGACGACCGCTTCGACGACTGGAGCATCGCGCTGGTCGAGGGCGGGACGTTCGGCGGCACCTGCCTCAACGTCGGCTGCATCCCCACCAAGATGTACGTCCACCCAGCCGACCTGGCCCGCACACCCGAGCACGCCGGCCCGCTCGGGGTCGATCTGACCCTCGACCGGGTGCGCTGGGCGGACGTCCGGGACCGCGTGTTCGGCCGGATCGACCCGATCTCCGCGGCCGGCGAGCGCTACCGGGCGGAGAGCCGCAACATCCGCCTGTTCCGCCAGCAGGCCCGCTTCGTCGGCGACGCGCGGCTGCGGCTCGACGACGGCACCGAGATCACCGCCGACCGGTTCGTGATCGCCGCCGGTTCGCGGGTGCGGATCGCCTCGGCGGACGGGCTGGCCGACACCCCCTACGAGACCTCTGACACGGTGATGCGGCTGCCCGAGCTGCCGCGGTCGATGATCATCGTCGGCGGCGGCTACGTGGCTGCGGAGTTCGCCCACGTCTTCTCCGCGTACGGCACCGAGGTCACCCTGGTGGCGCGGGGCAAGGCGTTGCTCCGCCAGGAGGACGCGGAGATCTCGTCCCGGTTCACCGAGGCCATGGGCCGGCGGGTCGACCTCCGGCTGCAGCACACCCTGCGTGCGACCCGTCGCGCCGAGCGGGGTGTCGAGGTCGACGTCGACGGTCCGGACGGACCCGCCACGCTGACCGCCGACGTGCTGCTGCTGGCCACCGGTCGGATCCCCAACGGGGACCGGCTGGACCTCGACCGGACCGGTGTCACGCTGGACGACGACGGCTACGTGGTCGTCGACGAGCACCAGCAGACGGGGCACCCCGGCATCTTCGCCCTGGGCGACGTCAGCTCCCACCACCAGCTCAAGCACGTGGCCAACCACGAGGCCCGGGTGGTCCAGCACAACCTGCTGCACCCCGACGCGATGATCGCCTCCGACCACCGCTACGTGCCGCACGCCGTCTTCTCCTCCCCGCAGGTGGCCTCCGTCGGGCTCACCGAGGAGCAGGCGTTCGAGCAGGGGATCGGCTACGTGGTCGGCCAGACCGCGTACGCGTCGACCGCCTACGGCTGGGCGCTGGGGGAGACCGGTGAGCATGTGGTCAAGCTGCTGGCCGACCCGGCCACCGGTCTGCTGCTCGGGGCGCACCTGATCGGCCCGGACGCGTCGTCCCTGATCCAGCCGCTGATCCAGGCGATGAGCTTCGGGCAGGCGGCCCCCGACGTGGCCCGCGGCCAGTACTGGATCCACCCGGCGATGGCCGAGGTGGTGGAGAACGCGCTGCTGGCCCTGCCGCTGGACGGCCGGTCCGCCGAGTGAGGACCGGTCGGCGGACGCCGCACTCGGGCACCCGCCCCACCGGCGTCCTTCGTCCCGGTCGTCCCGAGCGCACCGGACCGCTGGTCCTGGCTCTCGCCGCCTGTCTGACCGCGGCCGCCTGCGGCACCGTACCCGGCGCAGGACCGACCCCGACCACGCCCGCCGAGCCCCGCCCGCCCTCGTCGGCGGTCAGCGCGAGCGCGGCTCCGGTCTCGCCGTCCGCCCTCGCCTCCCCGACGCCGGCCCGCCCCTCGACCCCGGAGCCCGGCACCCCGAGGCCGACCGCCACCCCCACACCGGCGACGGTCCGTTGCGCCGACCTGGCGCGGTCGCTGAGCCTGCGGAACCAGGTCGGCCAGCTGCTGATGGTGGCCGTCTCGTCCGGCGGCGTGAGCTCCGGTGCCGCGAACGCGATCGACGACAGCCGGGCCGGCTCGGTGCTGCTGCTGGGCAACACCACGGCCGGGGTCGACCGGGTGGCGTCGGTGATCGATCGGGCCCGGCGGGCGGCGCGCACGCCGGGGGACATCGAGACCCTGGTGGCCGCCGATCAGGAGGGCGGTCAGGTGCAGCGACTGCAGGGGAAGGGCTTCGACCGCATCCCGTCCGCGCAGCGGCAGGCGCAGGACCCGCCCGCCGAGCTCGAGAGCGACGCGGCCCGCTGGGGTCGGCAGCTGAAGCGGGCCGGCGTCGACGCCGACCTGGCCCCGGTCGCCGACGTGGTGCCGAAGAACCTGCAGAACCGCAACCAGCCGGTCGGGGTGCTGCGTCGGGGGTACGGGTCGGATCCGTCAGCGGTGGCGTCTCACGTGAGCGCGTTCGTCCGCGGGATGGACGACGCCGGGATGGCCACGTCACTGAAGCACTTCCCCGGTCTGGGCCGGGTGCTCGGCAACACCGATGTCACCAGCCAGGTGGTCGACGACACCACCACCCGTCGCGACCCCTCTCTGAAGCCGTTCGCGGCCGGGATCGACGCCGGGACTGACATGGTGATGGTGTCCTCGGCCTTCTACCCCAGGATCGACCGCTCGCGGCGGGCCGCGTTCTCACCGGCTGTGATCACGGGCATGCTGCGGGGCGACCTCGGCTTCACCGGGGTGGTGATCTCCGACGACCTGGCCGCGGTGGCCATGCAGGACGTGAGTCCGGGCCAGCGGATGCTGCGGTTCGTCCGGGCGGGCGGCGACCTGGCGATCGTGGGTGATCCGGCCCTGGCCGCGAGGATGGCCGACGCCCTCGTCGACGAGGCGGGAGACGACCCCGAGCTGGCCGCCGCCGTCGAGGCGTCGACCCGGCGCGTCCTGCAGCTCAAGGACCGGCGCGGCCTGGCCGACTGCTGAGCTGCCGCCGGCGACCGTCGCTGCCCCTGGACCAGCTCAGGTGACCAGCTCAGCGGGCTCGATCCGCTCAGGTGCGCAGGATCAGGGGTGGGTGGCGGGGATCAGCCCGGGTGGGCACGACCCTGTTCAGATGTCCACGCTGAGCGCGGCCAGCGTGTCCCGGGCCGGCTTGACCAGCTCGGGCTTGGTGTCGGGGATCGAGGCGTAGTACAGACCGGACGTCGCGCCGGCGTTGACCACGGCGACGATCAGCAGCTCCCCCTTGGCAGTCAGCCCGGGGATGTCGAAGGACAGCTGCGACTCCACCAGCCAGCCCTCGCGGCCGTCCACGGTGAGGGCCTTGCTGACCTGGACGTCGCTGGTCACCGGGTTGTTGCCGTAGAACTTCCCGAGGATGCAGCGCACCACGATCTGCGCCCCCTGCTCGGGGGTGTAGAAGCCGTCGCCGGCCATCAGCTCGGCCACCAGGATGGACGCGACCCAGCCGCTTCCCTTGCCGTCGTAGTTGCTCTGGTCGTTGACCTGCTGCTTCTGCACATCGCGCCCGAACGGCACCCGGTTGTCGTCGAGGGGGGCCGACCACGGCGAGCCGAGCCGCGGGTAGGAGATCGGGCCGCCGTGCACCCGTCCGTCGGCGGGGTCGGCGCTGGGCTGGTCGGTGCTCGGCTCGGCCGAGCTGGTCGGGCAGACGTCCTGGGACGACTGGCCGGGTCCGCCGGTCGTGCCTCCGCCGGCGCCGCCGATCGCCCGGACGGCGATCACCCCGACGACCACGATCACCACCAGCAGGGCGGCGGCGGCGATCCACCACCCGACCGGCGACCGGCGCCGCTGGGCGGCCTGGAAGCTCGCGTACGCGCCGGGTTGGCCCTGGCCGTACGCGCTCTGCCCGTACGGCTGCTGACCCGGTGTGCCCTGCTGACCGTAGGAACCCTGCTGACCGTAGGAACCCTGCTGGCCGTAGGAACCCTGCTGGCCGTACGGACCTGGACCGGACGACGGGCCGCCCCCGGTCTGCCCGCCCGCCGGGCTGCCGCCCTGCATGCCCTGGACCAGCCCCTGGGCGGGGGGCGGGGCCTGCGGGTTCGGGGAGGTGGCCGCCGACCACGCCTGACCGTCCCAGTAGCGGTACAGGTGCGCGACACCGCCCGGATCGGGATACCAGCCTGCCTGCGTACTCACGCAGGCAGTTTAGGTGGGCCCCCCGGCCACCTCGTCGGCTGACGCACGCGTCCGTGCACTCAGGCGGGCGGTGCAGGGGGTGCGCGAGCGACCGGAGGAGTGCGTCAGCGCGGGGGTGCGAGGGGCGCCGGCACCCGGACGGTCGCGGTCAGCGCCGCTCCCAGTGCCGAGAACACCGCGGCGGCGGCGAACAGCAGCCAGAAGCCCCCGACGGCCGCGATCAGACCGGCGCCCACCACCGGACCCAGCAGCTGACCGAGGTTGGCCGACACGTTCACGAGGCCGAGGTCCTGGGCGTTGGCGTCGTCACCGGGCAGCAGATCGGTGGCCAGGGCCAGGCCGCCCGCGTTGAAGATCCCGTAGCCGACACCGATCAGCGCGGCGGCGACCAGCGTCACCGGCAGGGTCGGCGCTACCGCGATGATCATGGCGGCCACCGCCTGGACCAGGGCGGAGACGACCACCATCGACTTCCGTCGGCCCGTGCGATCCGAGACGAGGCCGCCGATCACGGACGCGGCCACCACGAACACCGTGTACACCACGATCAGCAGCAGCAGGTTGTCCTCCGCGTCCGCCGGTGGCTGACCGATCCCGAACATCAGGAAGAACAGCAGCAGTCCGGTGCCCAGCGCGTTGCCGAGGTTGCCGGCGAGCCGGCCGAGCAGCATCTGGACGAAGTTGCGGTCACCCAGCACGTCCGAGGTCACGCTGAGGGCGGCGGGTGCGGAGCGCCGGGCGGGCTCGTCGGGCTTGGGGTCGGGCAGCACCAGGGCGCCGAGCGTGCCGCCGACGGCCATCAGCCCGGCGAGCAGCAGGTAGCCGCCGAGCAGACCCACCCCGGACACCACGACCACCCCGACCCCCAGCACGATGCCGACGGCCTGCGCCGACCCGACCGCGGCTGAGGCGGCCCCGCGCTGACCCGTGAGCTGGTCGGCGATCAGGGCGGTGAACGCCGACGACGCGACGGCGCAGCCGACCATCACCCCTACCCAGGCGCCGCCCACCGCCAGCGGGCCGGCGGCGAGGGCCAGAGCGGCGAGGGACCCGGTGGCGAGCGCGGTGCCGGCCAGGGCCCACGGTCGGCGGCGGCCCAGGCGCGAACGCGTACGGTCGGACAGCGCACCCGCGAGGGGTCCGGCGACGATCCCCGCCAGTCCGCCGACACCGAGCACGAGACCGGACTGCACCACTCCGCGGATCCAGCCGTCGGCGTCACCCGGGGTGTTGAGCTGCAGGGGGATCAGGAGCTGCAACGGCGTCAGCTGCACCGTCCAGAGCGCCACCCAGGCCAGGGTGAACGGCACGAACCAGCGGACCCCGACCCGGCCCGACCGGCTGGACGCACGCGGCAACGACGGCACCCGGGCACGCTATCCGCCGACGAACCAGGAGGGGCGCACCTCGAGGACGAGGCGAGGTCCGGGCCGGCACACGCAGAGCCTGCGCGCGCAGCCCGACCGTCCGCGTCCGACCCGGGCCCGGTCGCTCAGCCGAAGCGGCCGCTGATGTAGTCCTCGGTGGCCTTCTGGTCGGGGTTGGAGAAGATCTTGTCCGTGGTGCCCATCTCGATCAGGCGACCCGGCTTGCCCTGCGCCGACAGGTTGAAGAACGCCGTCATGTCGCTGACCCGGGCGGCCTGCTGCATGTTGTGGGTCACGATGACCACCGTGTAGTTCTCCTTGAGCTCACCGATCAGGTCCTCGATGGCCAGCGTGGAGATGGGGTCGAGGGCCGAGCACGGCTCGTCCATCAAGATCACCTCGGGCTGCACCGCGATCGCCCGGGCGATGCAGAGGCGCTGCTGCTGACCGCCGGACAGACCGGAGCCCGGCTTGTCCAGCCGGTCCTTGACCTCGTTCCAGAGGTTGGCGCTGCGCAGCGAGCCCTCCAGCAGCTCCTTGCTCTTGGAGGTCGACATCCGCTGGTTGTTCAGCTTCACCCCGGCCAGCACGTTGTCGCCGATCGACATGGTGGGGAACGGGTTGGGCCGCTGGAACACCATGCCCACCTGGCGCCGGACCCGGACCGGGTCGACGCCGGGGCCGTAGAGGTCGTCGCCGTCGAGCTTCACCGAGCCCTCCACGTACGCCTTGGGGATCACCTCGTGCATCCGGTTCAGTGTCCGCAGGAAGGTCGACTTGCCGCAACCGGACGGGCCGATGAAGGCCATCACGGTGCGCGGCTCGACGGTCAGGGAGACGTCCTCGACCGCCTTGAAGTTGCCGTAGTAGACGTTGAGGTCGTTGACCTCGATGCGCTTCGACATGATCTGTGCGTTGCCTTTCGTTCGTCGCTCAGCGCCCGGCCTTGGGGGCGAACCTGGCCGCAACCAGCCGCCCCGCAAGGTTCAGGACCATCACGATCAGGATCAGGGTCAGTGCGCCGGCCCAGGCGCGGTCGAGGTAGGCCGAGGCCGGGTTGCCCTGGTCGATGTAGGACCGGTAGACGAACACCGGCAGCGTCATCATCGGCCCGCTGACGGGGTTGTTGTTGAGGCTCTGGGTGAAGCCGGCCGCGATCAGCAGGGGCGCGGTCTCGCCGATCACCCGGGCCACCGCCAGCATCACGCCGGTCACGATCCCGGCCAGCGCGGTCGGCAGCACCACCTTGACGATGGTCAGCCACTTCGGCACGCCGAGGGCGTACGAGGCCTCGCGCAGCTCGTTGGGCACGATCTTGAGCAGCTCCTCGATGGAGCGCACCACGACCGGGATCATCAGCACGGTCAGGGCGACCGCGCCGGCCAGACCCGACTTGGTGCCGGGACCGAAGAACAGCACGAACAGCGCGTACGCGAACAGGCCGGCCACGATCGAGGGGATGCCCGTCATGACGTCGACGAAGAACGTGATCGAGCGGGCCAGGGTGCCGGTCCCGTACTCGACCAGGTAGATGGCGGCCAGGATGCCGATCGGCACCGAGATCAGCGTCGCGATGCCGGTCACCCACAAGGTGCCGGTGATGGCGTGGACGGCGCCACCGCCCTCGCCCACCACGCTGCGCATGGAGTAGGTGAAGAACTGGGGGTCGAACCGGGTCGACCCCTTCTGGATCACCGAGATCACGAGCGAGACCAGCGGCAGCAGGGCCAGCCCGAACGCGTTGGTCACCGTGATGGTGGCCAGCCGGTCCTTGGCCTTGCGGCTGCCCTCCACGGCGAGCGAGGCCACCACCATCACCGCGGTGAAGATCAGGGCGCCGACCAGCAGGATGCGGACCAGACCGGGCGAGCCGGTCGTGAAGAACAGCGTCGCCGAGGCCAGCAGGGCGAGCGTGAGCACGATCCCCGTCGTCCAGGACGGCAGCCGGCCGGCGGTCAGCCGGACCGGTGTGAGGGTGGGGGTGGTGGTGGTCATCAGTTGGCTCCCGAGAACTCTTTGCGCCGGTTGACGATCGCCCGGGCGATCATGTTCACCCCGAGGGTGATCACGAACAGCACCAGACCGGTGGCGATCAGCTGGTTGACCCCGAGGCCGTACGACTCCGGGAAGCTGAGCGCGATGTTGGCGGCGATCGTGCTGGGGTTCTGCGAGGTCAGCAGGGCGAAGGAGACGATCGCCGACGGCGACAGCACCATCGCGACGGCCATCGTCTCGCCCAGGGCGCGGCCGAGGCCGAGCATGGACGCGGACACGATGCCGGGTCGGGCGAACGGCAGCACCGCCATCCGGATCATCTCCCAGCGGGTGGCTCCCAGGGCGAGGGCAGCCTCCTCGTGCAGCCGCGGGACCTGGAGGAAGACCTCCCGGCTCAGCGCGGTGACGATCGGCAGGATCATCACCGCCAGCACCACGGCCACGGTGAGGATGGTGCGGCCCGTGCCCGAGGCCGTGCCGGCGAACAAGGGGATGAAGCCGAGGTTCTCGGTCAGCCAGACGAACACCGGCTGCAGGGCCGGGGCCAGCACACCGATGCCCCACAGGCCGTAGACCACGGACGGCACGGCGGCCAGGAGGTCGATCACGTAGCCGAGACCCGCGGCCAGCCGACGGGGCGCGAAGTGGGAGATGAACAGCGCGATGGCGATGGCCACCGGCACGCCCATGATCAGCGCCAGGGTGGCGGCCCAGACGGTGCCGAAGATCAGCGGCGCCACGAACTGCGGGAACGGACCGTACGGCAGGTCGGCGGCCGGTGCGGTGAGGGCGGGCAGACCCTGCCAGAGCAGGAAGGCCGCCACCAGCGCCAGGATGATCAGGATCAGTGCGCCGGACCCGGTGGAGAGGCCCTGGAAGACCCGATCCCCGAGTCGCCGGACCGTGCCCTTCTTGATGGTGCCCCCTCCGCGGCCGTTCCTCTGCTCAGAGGGTACGGGGCTGCGGTCGACGGCGGAGTTGGTGGCCTGGTCGGGCTTGAGCTGCGTCATGGTCTCTCCGGGTCCAGATGGTGGATCGTGCGCACCGTCGGTCACGTCCCGCGGCGACGGGCCGCGACCGACGGTGCGAACGAGATCAGGAGATCGTCGCGGCGGCGGCTTCGACGTCGGCCGACAGCTTCGACGACAGCGGCGCCATCTTGGCGGTCTTGACCGCGTCCTGCTGGCCGGTCGCCGAGGCGACGTAGCTCAGGTAGGACTTGACGAGCTCGGCGGTGGCCGGGTCCTTGTACTTCTGGCAGGCGATCGCGTAGGACAGCAGCACGATCGGGTAGACCTCGCCCTCCGCGGTGCGGTTGAGCTCGATCGTCCAGTCGTTCGCCGAGCGGCCGTCACCGGTGACCCGCTCGGAGGCGTCGACGATCGCGGCCGCGGCCTCGGCGGTCGGCTTCTGGAACTTGTCGCCCACCTTGACCGAGGCGACCCCGAGCTCGCCGGCCTTGGAGGCGTCGGCGTAGCCGATGGTCCCCTTGCCGTTGGTCACGGTGTCGACCACACCGGAGGTCTGCGGGGCGGCCTCGCCACCCGGCAGCGGCCACTCGCCGTCCGGCTCCGAGGTCCACACCTTCGGTGCGGCCTCGTGCAGGTACTCGGTGAAGTTCTCGGTGGTGCCCGAGTCGTCCGCGCGGTGCACGGCGGTGATGGTCAGGTCCGGCAGCGTGGTGCCGTCGTTCAGCGCGGCGATCGCCGGGTCGTTCCACTTGGTGATCTTGCCCGCGAAGACGCTGGCCAGCGTGGTGGCGTCCAGCTTCAGGTCGCTGACGCCGTCGACGTTGTAGATGACCGCGATCGGGCTGATGTAGATCGGCAGGTTGATGGCGGTCTGGCTGGCGTCGCAGCGCGACGCGGTCAACGCCTCGGCGGTGATCTCCTCGGGCTTCATGGCCCGGTCGGAGCCGGCGAAGTCGGCGCCGCCCCCGGCGAACGCCTCCCGGCCGGCCCCCGAGCCGTCCGGGGAGTAGTTGACCGTGACGTCGGGGTTCTTGGTCTGGAAGCTGGCGGCCCAGGTCTCCTGGGCGGTGGCGGCGGAGGAGGCTCCGATGCCGGTGAGCGTGCCGGACAGACTCGCTCCCGACTCGGTCGAGCCGCCCGGGGCTGCGCCGCCCTCGTTGGCCGCGCAGGAGGACATGGCCAGCACGGTGGCGGTGGCGAGCGCCAACGCGGCGCCCTTGCGAGAGATCTTCACTCGTTCCCCTTGTCAGACTCTGACTCAGTCTGGTGAGCATGGGAGCCACGGTGGCTCCGTCGCGGACGCTAAGCAGGTCCAGTGACCGGTCGGGGACGGTTGAATGAACAACAGACAAACGGTGTCTCCCGCACTCGCTGGACCGCCCCCAGGCCAGGCTCCTTCGTCATCTCTCGAAGAGGAGAAGAACGCCTCTCCTCGCTCCTCCTCAGCACGCCGGAGGGCCGCGCCGGCCTGGGCGATCAGGCCTGCGGGCGGTAGCGCTCGATCGCGTGCACGTCGTCGGCGGTCAGGTGGGTGATCAACATCTCACCAGTGGCCAGGGTGGCCGGGGCGAGATCGAGGGCCTCCAGGATCGAGGGGAGCACCGGTCGGTGGACGCAGATCGCTGTCGGCAGCCCCGCGGCGACCACCCCTTCCCGGATCTTGCCGACCAGCCGGACGACGCCGTCGGGGTCGGCGGTGCCGATCTCCTCGGTCAGGGTGTCGTGCGTCTCGATCCCGATCTTGGCGGCGGAGGCGTACGGCTCCAGGGTGCTCAGGCACCGGCTGGCGGTCGAGCTGATCAGGTTCTCGACCCCGTACGCGGTCAGGAACGGGACCAGCTGACGGGCCTGCTTGCGGCCGCGCGCACCGAGGGGGCGGAGGGTGTCCTTCTTCGACCAGTCCTTGCGTTCCATCGCCTTGCCGTGCCGGACCAGGATCAACGTCGTGGTCGCCGGCTGCTCCAGGTGCTGTCGGACCAGCTCCTTGTCGTGGTCGAAGCTCAGCCGGTGCAGCGCCGCCTTCACCGGCAGCCAGGACACCACGTCGACCTCGTCGTCGGGGGCGCGCTTGGTCACCTCCAGGGGAGAGCCCGCCCAGTAACGGACCTCCTTGGTGGCGCCCGAGCTGAGCGGGTAGAGCACCGTGTCGAGGGGTGACCCGAGCCGGATGGTCACCCCCGTCTCCTCCCGGACCTCGCGGGCCGCTGCCGCCACGACCGACTCCCCGGCCTCGACCTTGCCCTTGGGCAGCGTCCAGTCCCGGTACCGCTCGCGGTGGATGACCAGGACCTCCGGGTCCCTGCCCGGCCGCACCCGCCGCACGACCGCCCCGCCGGCGAGCACCGTCTTCTTGTCCTTGCGGCTCATGTCGCCCTCCGGCGCCGTGGGCTGACGAGGATCACCGTCGAACGCTCACTTCGCCGCTCGACGTCGGCTCTTCACGCTGATCAGGTGCTCCTGCATGTCGACCAGGGGTTCACCCTCGGCGTCGGTCGTGCGCTGGGTCCAGGTGCCGTCGGCGTTGAGCCACCAGGCCGCGGTGCCGGCATCGAAGGCCAGGTCGAACAGCCCCTCGATCTCGGCCACGTGGGCCGGGTTGGTGATCGAGGCCAGGACCTCGACCCGCCGGTCCAGGTTGCGGTGCATCAGGTCGGCCGAGCCGATGCCCACCGAGGGATGGCCGTCGTTGGCGAACCAGAACAGCCGGCTGTGCTCCAGGAACCGGCCGAGGATGCTGCGGACGCGGATGTTGTCGCTCAGCCCGGGGACACCCGGTCGGATCGTGCAGATGCCCCGGACCCACAGATCGACCGAGACCCCGGCGCGGGACGCGCGGTAGAGGGCGTCGGAGATCGTCTCGTCGACCAGGGAGTTGACCTTGATCCGGATCCCCGCCGGCCGGCCGTCCTCGTGGTTGGCGATCTCGTTGTTGATCCGGTCCAGCAGACCCGTGCGGATCCCGTGCGGGGCCACCAGCAGCCGGCGGTACTGGGTCTCCTGGCTCATCCCCGACATGTGGTTGAACAACCGTCCGATGTCGTCGGTGATGATCGGGTTGGCGGTCAGCAGGCCCATGTCCTCGTAGAGCCGGGCCGTCTTCGGGTTGTAGTTGCCCGTGCCGATGTGGGCGTAGCGGCGCAGCCCGTCCGGCTCGTCGCGGACCACCATGGACAGCTTGCAGTGGGTCTTCAGGCCGAGCAGCCCGTAGACCACGTGGCAGCCGTGCTGCTCCAGCCGGCGGGCCCAGGCGATGTTGGCCTGCTCGTCGAAGCGGGCCTTGATCTCCACCAGGGCCAGCACCTGCTTGCCCTGCTCGGCCGCCTCGATCAGGGCGTCGATGATGGGGGAGTCGCCCGACGTGCGGTAGAGGGTCTGCTTGATGGCCAGCACCTGCGGGTCGTCGGCCGCCTGCTCGATGAACCGCGTGACGCTGGTCGCGAACGAGTCGTACGGGTGGTGCAGCAGCACGTCGCGCTGCTTGAGCGCGGCGAACATGTCGGCCGGCTGCGCGGTCTCCACCTCGGCCAGGTGCGGGTGGGTGGCGGGCAGGAAGGCCGGGTACTTCAGCTCCGCCCGGTCCAGGTCGGTCAGCGAGAACAGCCCGCGCAGGTCCAACGGACCCGGCAGCGCGAAGACCTCCTTCTCGCTGATGTCGAGCTCGGTGGTCAGCAGCTCGAGCATCTTGGGGTCGATGTCGTCCTCGACCTCCAGCCGGACCGGTGGGCGGCCGACCTTGCGCCGCAACAGCTCCCGCTCCAGGGCGACGAGCAGGTTCTCCGCGTCGTCCTCCTCGACCTCGACGTCCTCGTTGCGGGTCACCCGGAACACGTGGTGCTGGACCACCTGCATGCCGGTGAAGAGCTGGTCCAGGTGGCGGGCGATCACGTCCTCCAGGGCGACGAACCGGCCCTCGTCCAGCTTGACGAACCGCGGCAGCACGCTGGGCACCTTGACCCGGGCGAACTGCCGGATCCCGGTGACCGGGTTCTTCACCAGCACGGCCAGGTTGATCGACAGGCCGGAGATGTACGGGAACGGGTGCGACGGGTCCACGGCGAGCGGGGTGAGCACGGGGAAGATGCGCTCGGCGAACAGCTCGCGCATCCGCTCCTTCTCCGAGGTGGCCAGCTCGTGCCAGCGCAGGATCTCGATCCCCTCGGCCGCCAGCGCGGGTCGGATGTCCTCCTCGAACAGCCGCGAGTGCTCCTCCACCAGCTCCCGGGTGCGGGTCAGGATCGCCTGGTGCACCTCGCGCGGCATCAGCCCGCTGACCGAGCGCACGGCCACGCCGGCCGCGATCCTCCGCTTCAGACCGGCGACCCGGACCATGAAGAACTCGTCCAGGTTGTTGGCGAAGATGGCCAGGAACTTGGCCCGCTCCAGCAGCGGCACCCGCTGGGCGTCCTTGGCCAGGTCGAGGACCCGGTTGTTGAAGGCCAACCAGGACAGCTCGCGGTCGTAGAACCGGTCGTCGGGCAGACCGTCACCGTCCACCACGCCGGCGTCCCCGGCCGCCCCGCTCTCGAGGAGGTCGTTGGCCAGGTCGGGTGCGTTCATGGTCGTAGCTCCTGTGGGTCGCCGGATCAGGTGCATCGTAGTCAGCCGGGACCGGCCGGAGCCGGGGCGGCGTACATGACGTCGGCGCTGACGAGGGTGAAACCGTAGCGGTGGTAGAGCGCCAGAGCGCGCTCGTTGTCGGCCTCGACGTAGAGGTCGACCTCGCTGGCACCGACCTCCCGCAGGTGCCGGAGCCCGGCCCCCAGCAGCGGGGTGCCGAGACCGCGGACCCCCGCCGCCGGGTCGACCCCGATCACGTACACCTCACCGGTCGTGGCGCCGGCCTCGTGCTTGGTCCAGTGGAACCCGACGATCGGTGTCGAGGGTGTCGACTCGGAACCGGGCACCGGGGCGGGCTCGGTGTCGGACGACGCGTCGCGCACCGCGAGGAAGAAGCCGTCGGGATCGAACCACGGCTCACCCATCCGCTGCTCCAGGTCGGCGCGGGTCAGCGACCCCTGCTCCGGGTGGTGGGCGAAGGCGCGGGCGTTGACGCTCAGCCAGCCGTCCTCGTCCTGGCCCGGCCGGAAGGTGCGGATGCTGGTCCCCGCCGGCGGCTGCACCGGTGGCAGGTCACCGCTGAGGGAACGGCCCAGCACCTGCAGGGTGCGCACGGGTCGCAGACCCACCGAGTCCGCCAGTGCGCGCGCCGCCGCGGTGTCCCCGGTGGCCCACACCCGCAGCGGGCCCGGGGTCTCGGACGCGAGTCGGCGCAAGAGGTCCCCGCCGACACCGCGCCGACGGTGGTCGGGGTCGACGACCACGGCGGCCACCGGTCCGGCCTCCTCCGCGATCGCCTGGGCGTAGCCGATCAGCTCGCCGGACTGGAGGTCGTGGGCGAGGACGTGGCGGGGGAGGGCGGCCGCAGCGACCGCGCTGCGCTCCGGCGGCCGGCGGAGGGCGAGCAGCCCGGCTTCGTTGACCGCTGGGTGTCCGTCCCGTTCGGCGGCGCGGGCGACCAGGGTCAGCACCTGCTGCTGCTGCGTGGGGGAGGGATCGGCGGTGACGGTGAGGGTGGCCGGGAGGGGGGCAGCCATCCGGCCAATGTAGTGCTCACGGTCGCTCGTCCCGGACCGGGAGGTGCGACGGGGGCGGTCGGGCGACGGCTCCGCTCGGTCGACCGGCCTGAGCACTTTATGCTCGCAGCCATGCGAGACGAGCAGTACGCCGCCCAGGACCTTCCCTCGTACGGGGCGCACGAGCAGCCGGCTCTGGTGTCCCGCACCCACGGTCAGCTGCGCAAGACCCTGCTCGGCACCGTCGTGGCGGCCCTCGGTGTCGCCTCCTCCGTGGCGGGCCTGGTGAGCTACCCCGATCTCGACGGCGTCTTCCAGGGCCGCGGCTGGGCGCAGGCCCTGGTGGCGGTCAGCGCGGCGATGCTCGTGCTCTGCCTGTGGCAGCACCTGTCGTGGCGACGGGCGATCGCTGTGTGGCACGGCGAGAGGAACAGCGACCTGGCTGCCGTCGTGGCCGTCTCGTGGATCCTGCAGCTGGTCTCGTACGCGATCTCGGTGCTCGCGCTGGTGGTCTGCGCCATCGCCTTGATCGAGGTCGGACGGTTCGCCACGACCGCCGTCTTCCTGGTGCTCTCGCTGCTCGCCGTGCTCGCCGCCCAGATCCTCGCCGGCGTCCAGTACGTGCGAGCCGAGGGCCCGCCGGGAACCGTGCAGTTCTGATGGCGCTCGCCCCGCTCGCACGCGGATGGGGACACTTCCGAGCAGCGTGGGGCTGGGCCGACGACCCAGCCCTCACCGTCAGACTCTGCTGTCCTCCGACTGGGCGACGAAGCGGTAACCGACGTTGCGGACGGTGCCGATGACCGACTCGTACTCGGGACCGAGCTTGGCCCGCAGCCGCCGCACGTGCACGTCGACGGTCCGGGTGCCGCCGAAGTAGTCGTAGCCCCAGACGTCGCTGAGCAGCTGCTGGCGGCTGAACACCCGGCCCGGGTGCTGGGCCAGGTACTTCAGCAGCTCGAACTCGGTGTAGGTCAGGTCGAGCTGGGTCCCGTTGAGCTTCGCGGAGTAGCCGGCCTCGTCGATGGTGATGTTGCCGGTCTGGATCAGCGGCTCGCCCGTGTTGCTGGCCGACGGCGAGGTGGCGAGTCGGATCCGGACATCGACCTCGGCCGGCCCGGCGGTGTTCAGCAGGATGTCGTCGAAGCCCCAGTCCGCCGACAACGCGGCCAGGCCGCCCTCGCTGACCACGACCAGCAGCGGCGACTCCTTGCCGGTGGTCTCGATCAGTCGACACAGCGACCGGGCGCCGACGAGGTCGCGACGCGCGTCCAGCAGGATCACATCGGCCTGCGGTGCGTCCAGCAGGGCTGTCGCCTCGGCCTGGGCGACCTTCACCTGGTGGGGAAGCAGCTCCAGGGCGGGCAGGATCTCCGACGAGGCGTGCATATCGTTGGTCAACAGCAGCAAGGTGGCCATCGAGGTCTCCTCCGGCTCCGTTTGGTAAGGCAGGATGTCAACACAGCAACCACGTGACGACCGACGATCGCGGACTCCGCGTGGGGCCTCGTCGCAGCATGAGAATACGCCAAGCACGACGGTCGACCTGGTCTTCTGGGCCGGGGCCAGAGCGGTGGCCGGCACCGCCTCGGAGCGGTGGTCGGCGGGGTCACTGGGGGAGGCCTTCCGGGCGGCTTCCGCGAGCCGAGGCTCCGACCCCCGTTTCGACCGCCTGCTTGCGGTCTGCACCGTGCTGGTGGACGGGGTGGTGGTCCGATCCGAGCGATGGGATGACCCGCTGACCGGGTCCGTGCGGGCCGAGATCCTGCCTCCGTACGCGGGTGGTGCGTTCTGAGACACCCGGGTGAACCGGTCATGTCAGGCGCGTGAACGGCCTACCAAAACCGGTTGCGGGTGGTCCAACTCACAACCACGGGTCTCACTCTACGGATGGCGACGGACCCGACCAGCGGATTTGCCGCTCAGGCGCCTCTGCGTCCATATTCTGGATACCCGTCTCGTTGGGTGAGAAGACCCTTGGCCGTGCGAGCCGGCGCCCCTAGCCTGGTTGCATGATCACGACGACAGCGTGGGCGCTTCCGCTCACCCGCCGTCTGGCCGTGGACCACGGTCGGATGCGCTCGTCGTTGTGTCGTTCCATGTGACAGCCGCCTTCTCAGCGGCCGTCCTACCCTGCGCACCCTCGGCGTCTCGCCGTGTCGGCGCGCCCGAAGATCGCACGATCACCATCACCCACACCACAGGAGCCAGGACATGAGCAGGCCAGAGGTACTCGTCGACGCCGACTGGGTCGCGGAGCACGCCAGCGACCCGAACGTGGTGCTCGTCGAGGTCGACGAGGACACCACCGCCTACGACGGTGGCCACATCGCCGGCGCGGTGAAGATCGACTGGAAGACCGACCTGCAGGACCCGGTCCGCCGCGACTTCGTCAACAAGGAGCAGTTCGAGGCTCTCCTGTCCGAGCGCGGGATCAAGAACGAGGACACCGTCGTGCTCTACGGCGGCAACAACAACTGGTTCGCCGCCTACGCGTACTGGTACTTCAAGCTCTACGGTCACAGCGACGCGCGGCTGCTCGACGGCGGCCGCAAGAAGTGGGAGCTCGATGCGCGCGAGCTGACCTCGGAGACGGTCACCCGGCCGGCCACGCAGTACAAGGCCGCCGAACCCAACCTGGAGATCCGCGCCTTCCGCGACGAGGCCATCGCGGCGATCGGCGAGAAGAGCCTGGTCGACGTCCGCAGCCCCGACGAGTTCGCCGGCCGGCTGCTCGCCCCGGCCCACCTGCCGCAGGAGCAGGCGCAGCGCGGTGGGCACATCCCGACGGCCATCAACGTCCCGTGGAGCAAGGCGGCCAACGACGACGGCACCTTCAAGTCCGACGAGGCCCTGACCGAGCTGTACGGCAGCGCCGGTCTCGATTTCGACCGCGACATCATCGCCTACTGCCGCATCGGTGAGCGCAGCGCGCACACCTGGTTCGTCCTGCACGAGCTGCTCGGCAAGGAGAACGTGAAGAACTACGACGGTTCCTGGACGGAGTACGGCTCGCTCGTGGGCGTGCCCGTCGCCGTCGGCGACGAGCCCGGCCAGGCCTGAGTCCCATCCCGTCTTGGGCGACCGCCCGGGACGGGCAGCACCACCTCGACCCCCGACCAGCAAGGAGCAGGACATGTGCGGAGCCACCCAGGGCGGACTCAGCGTGCAGGGCATCGACGTCACCAAGGAGGCGGTGATCCAGGGCCGCGTGCTGCGCAGCGGCGAGCCGGTCTCCAACGCCTACGTGCGGCTGCTCGACTCGACCGGTGAGTTCACCGCCGAGGTGCCCACGTCGGCCACCGGTCACTTCCGCTTCTTCGCCGGCGACGGGTCGTGGACCCTGCGCACGCTGGCTCCGGGCGCGCAGACCGACCGCCAGGTGGTGGCCGCGCGCGGCAACGTGCTCGAGGTGGACGTCCTCCTCGACGCCGTCGCCGCCTGAGCCGCTCCACTCCGCTCGCCCGCCCGGGCATCGGGTGAGCGGGTCCTGATCGCCGATCGAGGCGCTGTCCCCCTGCGGTGGACGGCGCCTCGTTCGCGTCCGGACACCGGCCGTCGAGCGGCCTGTGGAGCCCTCTGTCGCGTCAGTCGACGTCGAGGATCAGGGTGACCGGTCCGTCGTTGACCAGGCTCACCTGCATGTCGGCGCCGAAGACGCCGGTGGCCACCTCGGCCCCGAGCTCGCGCAGCGCAGCGACGAACGCGTTCACCAGCGGTTCGCTGACCGGCCGCGGCGCGGCCGCGCTCCAGGAGGGCCGCCGTCCCTTGACCGTGTCGGCGTACAGGGTGAACTGGCTGACGACCAGCAGCGGTGCGCGCGTGTCGAAGGCCGACAGCTCATCAGCCAGGATCCGCAGCGTCCAGATCTTGGCCGCCAGCTTCGCGGCCAGGGCGGGGGTGTCGGTGTGCGTCGCGCCGACCAGGACCAGCAGCCCGGGTCGCGGGAGGGCACCGACAATCTCGCCGCCGACCGTGACCGACGCCGAGCGGGCGCGCTGGACGACGGCGCGCATCAGCGCACCTGACCACGGGAGCCGGTCATCAGCCGAGCACGACCAGGCAGAAGGGATGGCCGGCGGGATCGGCGCACACGCGAAAGTTTCCGCCACCGCCCGCCAACCGCCGCCCGCCGGCGGCCACCACTGCCGTCTCGGCTGCGTCGAGGTCGGCCACGGCGACATCGACGTGGCGGTACTGCGGGCGCTCACCCTCGGGCCAGGTGGCCGATGGCAGGTCCGGCACACGCTGGAAGGCCACTCCGGGGCGGTCGGCCGCGTCGCCGATCACCACCCAGTCCGGGTCGTCCTGCACTCTGACCATCCCGAGCAGCTCCTGGTAGAACTCCGCCAGGGACTGAGGGTCGCGACAGTCGATCACGATGCCGTGCAGGCGTCCGATGCTCATGGCCGGTCATCCTGCCGGTCACCAGGGACACTCGGGGTCGTCCCGCCCACGGCGGTCACGAGGTCCGTCGCGGACACGCTGCCGGCCCCTTCCCCCCGCCGGATCGCCGTGCGGGCCAGTCGGGCGAGGCGCGCGTTGACTGGGGCCGCCAGCCCGTTCTCATGGGCGATCCGGACGATCTCGCCGTTCAGGTAGTCGGTCTCGATCGACCCGGTGCCGCGGGTCAGCGACTGCCAGCTCGACCCGCCCAACCGGGTGTCCTCCAGACCCGGTACGGGTTCGACGGTGAACCCCTCGGCCCGCGCTGCGGCCTCGGTGGCGTCGTCGATGACGGCGACGCCGGCGGCCGCGAGCACCGTCCGAGCCTCCTGGTCGGCCGCCACCCGGACCGGGCGAACCGCTTGCTGGTCGTCGACCAGGGCGTCCAGCACGTTGGCCAGGTTGCTGATCAGCTTGCGGTGCTTCCAGGCCATCACGTCGCCGGGCAGCTCGACGCCGAAGGTGGCCCGCCGCCAGTCCGCGGCCACCTCCTCGAGCAGCGCCCGGTCGGCCGCTTCGGTTCGCTCCGTCGGCACCCGGCCGAGGTGCAGCACACCGGAGATGGGGACGCCGCGGATGACCACCTCGCCCGGTTCCAGGTGCACGGCGGGCATCCACAGGCAGATCCCGAACACCCGGCGGGCGTAGCGGGCGGCCAGCCGCTCCGCGCTCACCCCGTTGGTGGCCAGGAACACGGGCAGCAGGTCGCCGGCGGTCCCCTGCAGCACGCCGTCGCGGTCGCGCACTGGGGCGTCGGCGGCCTCGGGTAGCACGTCCAGCAGCTGCTGCGTCTTGACCGACAGCACGATCACGTCGTCGACAGTGAGCTCGACATCGGTGATCGAGGCCACGGCGGTGACCGGCAGGGTGATGTCCTCGGCCGGGGTCCGCAACCGCAGGCCGTGCCGCTGCAAGGCGGTCAGGTGGTCGCCGCGGGCGACCAGCACCGTCGGCACCCCCGCCTGCACCAACCTGGCTCCCAGCCCGCCGCCGATCGCCCCGGCCCCGATGATCACGTACCTGCGCATCCACCGACCCTATGTGCGCGACCGGTCGGTGTCGGAGAGGATCGAGGCGTGACCATCGACGTGACGTTCCGGGCCCTGGAGCCGGCCGACCTGGCCGAGCTGGAGTGGTCGGGAGGTCCGGAGCACCTGACCGCGATCGCCGAGGTGCTGCCGCTGATGGTGGCCGACGAGGCGGAGTACGTGGTCGGCGAGCTGCCCAACGGGCACCTGGTGGCCGCGGGGGGCGCGGATCTGCGGCCGGTGCCGGAGGCGGGGGTGCTCTGGCAGCTCGCGGTGCACCCGCTGCTGCAGGGCCTGGGGATCGGCACCGCCCTGGTGGCCGAGCTGGAGGACCGGGCCCGTCGCCGGGGCCGGACCGAGGCGCGACTGAGCGTCGAGCACGACAACCCCGCGGCCCACCGGCTCTACCGGCGGCTGGGCTACCGCGAGCACGGGTCGGCGGTGGAGTCCTGGCCGGTGGCCGACGGGCGGCGCTACGTGACGGTGACCACCGTGCTGCGCAGACCGCTGACGACGAGGCCCTGACCGCGCGGCGCACGCGTGCGGCGTACGTGCTGCAGAAGGACACCGGGCCTGCGTGCCGCCCGCCGGCGGGCGGCACGCCGACCTACACTCGCGGTCATGTCGCTCGCCGCCGTGTTCGCCGTCCTGCTGATCGCCGGCATCGTTGCGGTGGGAGTCGCGGCGGTCGTCGCGCTGGTGCTGTTGCTGGTTCGCGGTCGTTCCGTGGAATCCTGAACGGGTGCCTTTCGAGATCTCGCCCGACCTGAATCCCGCTCTCACCCCGCTGGCCTGGCTGCTCGGCCGTTGGGAGGGCACGGGTCGTGCCTCCTATCCCGACACCGACGACCTCGAGTTCGGCCAGCAGATCGACTTCGCCGACAACGGCGGCGCGTACCTGCACTACCTCTCCCAGACCTTCACGCTGGACGACGAGGGCAAGGCGAGCAAGCCGCTCTCGATGGAGACCGGGTTCTGGCGCCCGCAGCCCGACGGCGGCCTCGAGGTCGTGCTCTGTCAGCCGGGTGGCTACGCCGAGGTCTGGTACGGCCAGATCGCCGGAGCGAAGATCGAGCTGGCCACCGACGCCATCCTGCGGAGCGCCTCCGCCGAGGAGTACACCGCCGGTCAGCGCCTGTACGGCAACGTCGAGGGCGACCTGCTGTGGACCTTCGACAAGGCGGCCGGCGGCCACCCGCTGCAGAACCACCAGTGGGGTCGGTTGCAGCGCACCCGGGCCTGACCAAGGCCGCCGCGCGCCGGGACCTCAGCCGTCCCCGGGCTCCCGCTGCTCCCACGCTCGGCGGATCGCGCCGGGCACCCGGCCCCGAGCGGACACCTCGAGGCCCTGTTCTCGGGCCCAGGCGCGGATCGTCGCCTCCTCGCCCGTCGAACGGCGGCGGGGAATCGACGGGGCGGGCTCCGGTAGGGGACCGCCTGGGGCGAACGTGTCCTCCACCCCGGCGGTGGCGGCGGCGAGCTCGTGCTCGCGCCGGCAGGCCCCCAGCCAGCGGTAGACCCACTCCTGAGCCAGTGACCGGTTGTCGCAGAACACGATGGGCACGGTGGGGAAGCGCGCCTGCGCCTCGGCCAGCGCCTCCGCGACGCTGGATCCCGTGGCGTGGGTCAGCTTGAACACGGCGCTGTAGCCGGCCTCGACCACCACGGCGGCCCGCGGCAGGTGTGCCAGGTCCGCCAGCAGGTACGTCATCCTCCCCGACAGCAGCGTGCCGGACAGGTCCTCCACCGACTTGCGCTCGACGGCAGCGATGACCTCGTCACCCTCGGCGACCGCGTAGTCACCGGCGCGCAGCGGGGCCTTCCGGGTCGAGGCCTGCTGGTGGCGGAAGCCGTACGCGTACCGCTCGTGCACGTCCACCACGATGTCGAGCACCTGGCCGTGGGCGCGAGCGGTGGGGAGGTTCACCCGCGGCCGCGCCTGCTTCGCCGTCCGGGCTGACTGCCAGAAGATCACCTCGCGACCACGCGCCCGGGTCAGCACGAACTGGGACCGGCTCTCCCGACCGCGGGTGAGGACGAGGTCGATGGCCGCGCCCCGCCGCCCGACGGACCGGACCGCGAGCCGCTCGACGATCTCGGCATCGGTCGGCCACGCCTCGGCCCGGTGGCAGTAGATCTTGTTGGTCCGCGGCCAGGTCTCCCGGGCCTTGACCACGATCCCGTCCTCGCCGAGCGGGATCCGGATGAGGTAGGGCAGGCTCGAGTCCGGCTCCGGGTTGCGCGCGATCAGCAGGTCGTCGGGCACAGGTCCAGTCTGCCGAGCCCACCGGCAGAGCGACAAGGAGGTTCGGTCACGCGGACGAGACCTGGATCGTGCCCGAACCTCCTTGTCGACGCGTTGGCCGTCGGCGCCTGCGGGGGCGCGAGGGCCGGACGGAGACGACCGCGACGACGCAGGCCGGGCCGGCGCGGCAGATGCCGGACTAACCTGGGAGGCATGTCCAGCACCGTGCCCTCCGCCGTCCTCGCCGAGTCGGGACCCGACGCCGGACAGCCCTGGCACTACGGGGACCCGCTGCGTGAACAGCGGCGGCTGGAGGCCGGGGACGGCGCCGTCGACCTGTCGCACCGTGGGGTGCTGACCGTGTCCGGCCCCGACCGGCTGAGCTGGCTGCACTCGCTCACCACCCAGCACCTCACCGACCTGGCCCCCGGGGTGGGTGTGACCACCCTGGTGCTCTCCCCGCAGGGCCACATCGAGCACGCCCTCTACGGTGTCGACGACGGCGAGACCTTCTGGGCGCACACCGAGCCCGGGGCTGCCACGGCGGCGGCGGCCTGGCTGGACCGGATGCGGTTCATGATGCGGGTCGAGGTCGTCGACCGGACGTCGGACTACGCGGTCGTCTGGCGGGCCGGGAGCTCCGACGGTGACCGGCTGAGCCGATCCGGCCCGGACTCCCTCGACGGTCACGAGCTGCTGGTGCCGCGCACCGAGTTGGCCGCGACACTGGCCGAGCGGTCACCCGCCGGGCTGTGGGCGTACGAGGCGCGGCGGATCGCCGCGGGGGTGCCCCGGATCGGTCTGGACAGCGACCACCGCACCATCCCCAACGAGCTCGGTCTGCTCGGTCCGGCCGTCCACCTGGACAAGGGCTGCTACCGGGGACAGGAGACGATCGCGCGGGTGCACACCCTAGGGCGACCTCCCCGGCGGCTGGTCCGGCTGCACCTGGACGGCTCGACCGACACCCTGCCGCCGGTCGGAGCGCCGCTGACCCTCGAGGGACGTCCGGTCGGCTTCGTCGGCACCTCGGCGCGGCACTACGAGCTGGGCCCGATCGCCCTCGGACTGATCAAGCGCAGCACCGACCCCGCCCGGGACCTGCTGGCTGCCGGTCCGGGAGAGAGCGGCGAGCCTGCCGTCGCGGCGGCTCAGGAGGTCCTGGTCGATCCGGAGGTCGGGTTGCACGTCCGCGCCCGCCTCTGACCTGCCACCCCGTCGTCTGACTGCCATCCCCACGGGGGAGTACCCTCCGACACCGTGACCGACCTCGCCGCCGCACCCCAGTCGAGCTCCCCGCCGGGACCGTTCGAGAGCGACCCGATCCTGGTGGAGGTGGTCCGCAACGGCACCGTCGAGAGCGTGCACCACGGCCGGGTGGCCGTGACCGACCCCGACGGTCGCCTGGTGCGGTCCCTGGGAGCCGCGCTGGCCCCGATGTACCCCCGGAGCTCGAGCAAGCCGCTGCAGGCGGTCGGCCTGGTCCGGGCCGGACTGGACCTGCCGCCCGACCTGCTCGCCCTGGTCTGCGCCTCGCACTCCGGCGAGCCGTTCCACGTCGACGCGGTCCGCCGCATCCTCGAGCACGCCGGGTTGGGCGAGTCCGACCTGCAGACCCCGCCGGACTGGCCGGCCGACGAGCAGGCGACCCACGACCTGATCCGGGCGGGCGGGGAGAAGTCGGCGATCACCATGAACTGCTCCGGCAAGCACGCCGGGATGCTCGCGACGGCTGCGCTCAACGGCTGGCCGACGGCCACCTACCGCGATCCGGACCACCCGGTGCAGCTGGCCATCCTGCAGACCATCGACGACCTCGCCGGCGAACAGGCGGGTCTGCTGGCCGTCGACGGGTGCGGGGCCCCGCTCTACGCCGTCAGCCTGTACGGCCTGGCCCGCTCCTTCGGCCGGATCGCGGGCGCCACCGAGGGCCCCGAGGCCCGCGTGGCCGAGGCGATCCGGAGCCACCCGCAGAACGTCTCCGGCACGCGCCGCGACGAGCTCGCCCTCCACCGCGCGATCCCCGGGCTGGTGGGCAAGGCCGGCGCCGAGGCCGTCTACGCGGTGGGTCTGGCCGACGGGACCGGGGTGGCGATCAAGATCAGCGACGGCTCGCCCCGGGCCCGGGCGGCCGCGATGGCCGCCACGCTGCAGCGCCTCGGCCTCAGCGCACCGACGCTGGACGAGCAGGTCGCCACACCGGTGCTCGGGCACGGTGACCGGGTGGGGGAGATCAGGCCCGTGGCCGGGGCGTTCGCCCGGCTGTAGGGTCACCGGTCCCGCCCGGGCTACCGCGCGCGGCGACTCGTAACACTTCTCCCCTAGTGTTCTCGCGTGAACACCGACGACTTCGACGCCGTCCTCTTCGACCTCGACGGCGTGCTGACGCCGACGGCCGAGGTGCACATGATGGCCTGGCAGAAGATGTTCTCGGAGTACCTGGGCAGCCGCGGCATCGCCGAGCCCTACACCGAGAGCGACTACTTCGACTACATCGACGGCAAGCCCCGCTACGACGGGGTGCGGTCCTTCCTGGCTTCGCGGGAGATCACGCTGCCGGAGGGTTCCTCCGACGACCCGGCCGACGCCGAGACCGTGTCCGGACTGGGCAACCGCAAGAACGACGTCTTCGCCGCGGTGCTGGAGACCGACGGGGTCACTCCGTACGCCGGATCGGTCGCCTTCCTCGATCACCTGCTGACCACCGACACCCAGGTCGCGGTGGTCTCGTCGTCCCGCAACGCCCCAGCCGTGCTCGCCGCCGCCGGTCTGGCCGACCGGTTCGAGGTCGTCGTCGACGGCGTGGTGGCTGCTGCCGCGCACCTGGCGGGCAAGCCGTCGCCACAGACCTTCCTGTTCGCGGCCGAGAAGCTCGGGGTGCCGGCCGACCGGGCGGTGGTGGTCGAGGACGCTCTCTCCGGCGTCGCGGCCGGGCACTCCGGTGCCTTCGGTCTGGTGATCGGCGTCGACCGCGGGGTGGGGGCCGACCGGCTGCTCCAGGCCGGCGCCGACGTGGTGGTCGCCGATCTCGCGGAGCTCCTGCCCGGATCGGACGACGCCGCATGAGGGGCTCGAGCGGGGACACCCCGCCCGATGCGGCGGACCCCCTGGACCGGCATCGGTTCCCGGTCGAGGACTGGCGCTTCGTCGAGCGGGCGTACGGGGGCAAGGACCTCGGGGTCACCGAGACCTTGTTCGCGGTCGGCAACGGCTACCTGGGGCTCCGCGGCAACGTGGAGGAGGGGCGCGAGACCCACGCGCACGGCACGTTCATCAACGGCTTCCACGAGATCTGGCCGATCCGGCACGCCGAGGAGGCGTTCGGCTTCGCCCGGGTCGGGCAGACCATCGTCAACGTCCCGGACAACAAGACGATCAAGCTGTACGTCGACGACGAGCCGCTGCTGCTCGCCGTCGCCGACCTGCGGTCGTACGAGCGGGCCCTGGACTTCCGCAGCGGGGTGCTCACCCGGGAGATCACCTGGCGGACGCCGGGTGGCAAGTCGGTGCACGTGAAGTCGACCCGGATGGTCTCGTTCCCGCAGCGGCACCTCGCGATCATGACCTTCGAGGTCACCATGCTCGACTTCGGTGCCCCGGTGGTGATCTCGTCCCAGACCCTCAACCGCCAGGACGGCCGCGACGAGTACCACGTCAAGGCCGCCGCGATGGGAGCCGGTGTCGACCCGCGCAAGGCGGAGTCGTTCGAGGACCGGGTGCTGGATCCTCAGCTGCACCAGGCCGAGGACGAACGGATCGTCCTGGGCTACCGCTGCCACAACTCCAAGATGACCCTGGCGGTCGGTGTCGACCACTCGATCGTCACCGACAACCCGTACACGCAGCACATCAGCGCTGACGAGGACACCGGGAAGATGGTCTACCGGGTGGACGCCGAGCCCGGCCGGACGATCACGGTGACCAAGATCGTCTCGTACCACTCGTCCCGGGGGGTGCCGGTCCGCGAGCTGGTCGACCGCTGCCGCCGGACGCTGGACCGGGTCGAGCGGCAGGGCGTCGAGCTGCAGTACAGCGAGCAGCGACGGTGGCTGGACGAGTTCTGGGCCCGCGCCGACGTGGAGGTCGCCGGGCAGCCGGAGGTCCAGCAGGCCATCCGCTGGAACCTGTTCCAGCTGGCCCAGGCCACCGGCCGGGCGGAGCAGTCCGGCGTCCCGGCCAAGGGGGTGTCCGGCTCCGGCTACGGCGGCCACTACTTCTGGGACACCGAGATCTACGTGCTGCCCTTCCTCACCTACACCTCCCCGTGGATGGCGCACAGCGCGCTGCGCTTCCGCTACAACATGCTGCCGGCCGCGCACTCGCGCGCGGAGGACCTGGCCCAGCAGGGCGCGCTCTTCCCCTGGCGCACCATCAACGGCGAGGAGGCGAGCGCCTACTACGCCGCCGGCACCGCGCAGTACCACATCGACGCCGACATCTCCTACGCGCTGATGAAGTACGTGACCGCTACCGGTGACGAGGACTTCCTGCGTCGGGAGGGTGTCGACATCCTGGTCGAGACCGCACGGCTGTGGGCCGATCTCGGTTTCTGGCGGGAACGGAGCGACGACGACGGCGCGGCCAGTTCGTTCCACATCCACGGGGTCACCGGGCCCGACGAGTACACCACCGTGGTGAACGACAACCTCTTCACCAACGTGATGGCCCGCTTCAACCTGGCCAAGGCGGCGGAGGTGGTGCGTCGGCTGGCCGAGCACGACGGCGTGCTGTTCGACCAGCTGGTGGACCGGCTCGGTCTGGAGCAGCGCGAGGTCGACGACTGGGCCGCGGCGGCCGAGGCGATGTCGATCCCGTACGACAAGGGCACCGGGATCCACCCGCAGGACTCGCGCTTCCTGGACCGTGAGGTGTGGGACCTCAAGGCCACCCCGGCGGACCGGCGTCCGCTGCTGCTGCACTACCACCCGCTGGTGATCTACCGGTTCCAGGTGATCAAGCAGGCCGACGTCGTGCTGGCCCTGTTCCTCCAGGGTGATCACTTCACGCTGGAGGAGAAGCGGGCCGACTTCGACTACTACGACCCGATCACCACCGGCGACTCGACCCTGTCCGGGGTGGTCCAGTCGATCATCGCGGCCGAGGTCGGCTACCGCTCGCTGGCCCTGCGCTACTTCTACAGCTCGCTGTTCGTCGACCTGGCCGACCTGCACGGCAACACCAGCGACGGCGTGCACGTCGCCTCCACCGGGGGCGTCTGGAACGCGTTGGTCTTCGGCTTCGGCGGGATGCGCGACTACAACGGCGTGATCACCTTCGACCCACGGCTGCCGGCCGACTGGGATCGGCTGAGCTTCCGGTTCATGCTCCGCGGCACCCGGGTCAAGGTCTCGGTGGTGCGGGACTCGATCTCGTTCGAGGTCGAGGACGGGGAGTACGCCGAGATGTCCGTACGCGGCGAGCACGTCACCGTCCGCGCCGGAGCGCCGGTGACCGTGCCGCTGGATGGTCAGGGACCGCTGATCGACGGAGAGCCCACCCTGCACTCCGGTGAGCGTCGTCAGGACGGGACCCTGATCATCGCCAGCGTGCCGCAGGCCGTGAGCCGCCGCCAGCACCGCTGACGCCTGTTCCGGGGGCCGGGGTGGGCGGCCAGGGGTCCTGGTGACCGGGTTGGCTGCGTTGTCCGGCCGTTGGGCGGGGTCGGTGCCGGAGACGGACCGTCGCGCGCGCGATGTCCGACCGGGGTCGGCCTGCGGCGGCCCGCCCGTTATCCGTACGCGATCGTCACGCCGGCGGGTGGGCGCACCCAGACAACCTGCCCCCGAACGGCGTAGCCGGAGCATGCCAGCGGTGATCCGAGACCACCGACTAGCGGTCCGGACCGCCGCCGTCCAGGTCGCTGGGGTCCTTCAGGTAGGTCTTGCGGGCGTAGATGGCCCGGTTGACGAGCCAGGTGATCAGCCACAGACCGATGCCGACGGCGATCAGCACGCCAGCGATCTGGTACTGGACCGGGTTCCGCCCGGTCCACGGGCCGACCAGGAACGCGCAGCAGAGGCCACCGATGATCGGGATCACCGTGGGTGCCACGAAGTGCTTGTGCGACTTGCTGTCCTTGCGCAGCACCAGGCAGGTGATGTTGACGACGGCGAACACCGCCAGCAGCAGCAGGGCGGTGGTGCCGCCCAGCTGGCTGACCCCGCCGGCGAAGATCAACAGCCCGGTGGCCAGCACGGTGGTGAACAGGATCGCCACCCACGGGGTGCGGCGACCCGGGAGCACCTTGCCCAGCACCGGGGGCAGTACCCGCTGCTTGGCCATGCCGTAGAGCAGCCGGCTGGCCATCAGCATGTTGATCAGAGCCGAGTTGGCCACCGCGAACATGGAGATCAGCGGGAAGATCTGGTCGACCGGCAGGTTGGGGGCACCGGCCTGGACGACCTTGAGCAACGGGGCCTCGCCCTCACCCAGCTCACCGGGGGACACCAGGGCGACCGCCGAGATCGACACCAGCACGTAGATCGTGCCGGTGATGCCCAGCCCGGTGAGCATGATCTTGGGGAAGATCTCCGACGGGTTCTTCACCTCCTCGGCCATGTTGACCGAGTCCTCGAAGCCGACCATGGCGAAGAAGGCCAGGGTGGTGCCGGCGGTGACGGCGAGGAAGATGCCCTTGTCCTCGGCGGTGTCGAACATGACCACCCGACCGAGGTCGGCCTTGCCCTGGCCGATGGCGAAGATGCCGATCATGATCACCAGCAGCAGACCCGAGAGCTCCACGCAGGTCAGCACCACGTTGGCGTAGACGCTCTCGGCCACTCCGCGGAGGTTGACCAGGGCGACCAGGGCGATGAAGCAGATCGCGAGGAACGTGGTCAGCCCGGCGGACGCGTCGACCTCGGTCAGCCCCAGCCAGTCCGCGCGCACCACGTTGACCATCGCCTCGAGGTTGGCGGCGAAGGCGCGGGACGCGGTGGCCGCCGAGGTGATGCCGGAGCACATCACGGTGAAGCAGACCAGGAAGGTGAAGAAGTGCACCCCGAACGCCTTGTGCACGTAGAGGGCGGCGCCGGCGGCCTGCGGGTACTTGGTGACCAGCTCGAGGTAGGAGAACGCGGTCAGGGTAGCCACCACGAAGGCCACGAGGAACGGCAGCCAGACCGCTCCGCCGACCTCCTTGGCGACACTGCCGGTGATCGCGTAGATGCCGGTGCCCAGGATGTCGCCGACGATGAACAACAGCAGCAGCTTCGGTCCGAGGACCCGCTTGAGCTCGGGCTGGTGCTCGCCGGTCTCGGTGCCGGTCGTGCTGGTGTCCGTCATGGGAGGCCTCCGTCGTCAGGCTGCGTGCGGGGGTCGGGGCTCGCGGGGAGCGTGTTCACCGTGGTGTCACTCTGGCCCACCGGCCCCCCTGGCACAAGGGCGGGGTGTCGACGAGCGCCCGGACCGCGATGGACCACAGCCACTGACGCCCGCCGCGTGCGGCCCGCCACCAGCGAGTGACCCCCGTCGCGAGTGCCGGTCACGACCCCGTCGCGAGCGGCCGAGAGCGGAGCGACGGACTCCGTCTGGAGCGACGAGGGAGCAAACACGCTTCTCCGTTTGCGATCGAGGAGTGAAGTCGGAGGCGGTGGAGCGCAGTGAACAGCGAGTGACGAACACACTGTGATCGACCTCACGCTAGCTGGAGTTCGCAGTTGCTTGCAATTGCAAGCACTGGCGCGCACCATGGAGTCATGGCCAGGATGAAGACCCCCAACCTGGGGGAGCAGCTCGGGACGCTGGGCGAGTTCATCGCCTCGCAGCGCCGGGCCGCCGAGCTCTCACTCCGCCAGCTGGCGGAGCAGACCGGTGTCTCCAACCCCTACCTGAGCCAGATCGAGCGCGGGCTGCGTCGGCCGTCCGCAGAGGTCCTGCAGCAGCTGTCCAAGGCGCTGCGGGTCTCGGCCGAGACGCTTTACGTCAAGGCCGGGATCCTCGACCCCGACGATCACCCGGCGACGACGGTCGAGACCGCTGTGCTGTCCGACGTCGCCATCACCGAGCGGCAGAAGCGCGTCCTCATCGACGTGTACCAGTCCTTCGTCAAGGAGAACGAGAAGGACGGTGTCGCCGAGCCGGCCCCCGAGGCCGCCGAGTCGGCCTCCGAGGCCGCCGAGTCCACGAGCAAGCAGAAGAAGAAGACGAAACAAGGAGCATGAGCATGGCCACCACCACCCGTCGCCCGACCCCCGCGCAGGCCCGCAAGGCCGCCGTCGAGTCCGACTACACCCCCCTGTACGCCGCCGCCGGTCTCACCGACCTGGTCGCCGAGTCGATCAAGAACATCGTGGTCACCACGCAGGAGCGGGCCACCCAGCGGATCGCCGACCTGCAGACCAGGAGCACGGAGCAGGCCAAGCAGACCACCGAGCTGATCCGGACCCTGCCCGAGCAGCTGAAGGCCCTGCCGGAGACCACCAAGGCCCGGATCGCTGACCTGGAGAAGCAGAGCAAGGAGCTGCTGGCCGAGGCGAACACCACGTACGCCGACCTGGCCGGCCGGGGCAAGAAGGTCGTCGACGACTCCCTCATCGCGGCCCGCAAGACCACTGCCGACGTGAAGGCCGACGTCGAGGTGAAGCTGGAGGAGGTCCGCGAGGACGTCGTCGAGACCGTCGATCCCGCGTTCGAGGCCGTGCAGGAGGGTGTCACCAAGGCCCGCCAGTCGGTGTCGGGCAAGACGGCCACCGAGACCGTCACCCCGAAGAGCGCGGCCAAGGCCTCCGCCGCCCGCCAGGCCAGCGCCGCCAAGGCATCGGCCACCCGCGAGGCGTCCAGCGCCAAGCGCTCCGCCGCCGGTCAGAAGGCGGCCGCGACCCGCAAGGCCAACGCCGCCAAGAAGGCCGCCGAGAAGGCCAACGCCTGACGGTAGAACTCACGAAACACAGACCCTCGAGCCATCAGCTCGGGGGTCTGTGTTTTGCCCGTCGCGAGCGGCCGCGCAGCGGAGCGCTCGGCTCTGTCAGGAGGGAAGACAGAGCCAACCGGCGCGCAGCGGAGCAGTGACTGACGACAAAGGAGCTCAGCTGCGGTAGACGACCACCCGGTCCCCGACGCGCACCCGGTCGAAGACCCAGCGGATGCCCGACTTGTTCCGGATGTTGACGCAGCCGTGGCTGCAGCCGTTGTAGCCGCGGGCGGCGAAGTCGGCGGAGTAGTGCACAGCCTGGCCGCCGGAGAAGAACATCGCGTACGGCATCGGCGTGTGGTAGATCGTCGAGTAGTGGTTCCGGCTCTTCCAGTTCACCGTGAACCGGCCCTCCCGGGTCCGGGTGCTCGAGCAGCCGAAGCGCGCGTCGAAGGTCCTGATGATCTTCGAGTTCTTCATGTAGTAGAGCTTGTCCCGGGTCTTGTCGATGCACAGTGCCCGCCCGGAGACCTTGCAGCGCCTGTCGATCTTCTTGCCGCTGGATGACGCGCGCGACGTGATCTTGATGGTGCCGGTCTTCTTGACCAGCCTGTTCCAGGTCGTCCGGTTGACCCGCCCGGAGGCGCTGAGCCCCTGGCGACGCTGGAACTTCTTCACCGCGGCCTCGGTCTTGTCGCCGAAGAAGCCCGTGACGTACGCGCTGCTCAGCACCTCGGCCTTGACCAGCCGTCGCTGCAGAGCGGTGACCCCGCCGGAGCTCTGACCCTTCTTCGGCGCGGTGTAGGTCTTGGACACGTACGTCGCGGCCGCCGCTGACGGCGCCGTACCGACGGTGACCGTGCCGATCAGGGCGATCGCCACCCCCACCGACACCAGGATCGAGATGATGCGCCGTCTCACGGTCTTCCCCCTTGCCGAGTGACGTCACGCACGAGGTGTGCGCGACGAGACGGGCGGGGAAGGGCCCGATGTTCAGAGGCTGCTCATCACATCCTGATACACCCGGACACCCTGCGGGCCGTTCCGGCGAAGTTCAACGAAAGCGCTGCGGACGACGGGCATCGGCCCCGGAGGGCCGCCGCGTCGCCGGCGGGTCGGGCTCAGGCCTTCTTCGCGCGGGATCTGGTCCTGCTGCGCTCGCCGGCGGACAGGGTGACCTTGCGGATCCGGACGGCGCCCGGGGTCACCTCGATGCACTCGTCACCCCGGCAGAACTCCAGCGCCTGCTCCATCTGCATCAGCTTCGGCGGGATCAGCCGCTCCAGCTCGTCACCGGTGGAGGAGCGCACGTTGGTCAGCTTCTTCTCCCGGGTGGCGTTGACGTCCATGTCCTCGGACCGGGCGTTCTCGCCGACGATCATGCCCTCGTACACCTCGGTGCCCGGGCCGACGAACAGGGTGCCGCGCTCCTGCAGGCTGAACAGCGCGTACGAGGTGACCGCACCCATCCGGTCGGAGACCAGCGAGCCGGTCGGACGGGTCCGCAGCTCACCGTGCCAGGGCTCGTACGCCTCGAACACGTGGTGCATCAGACCGGTGCCGCGGGTCTCGGTCAAGAACTCGGTCCGGAAGCCGATCAGGCCGCGGGCCGGCACCAGGTACTCGATCCGCACCCAGCCGGTGCCGTGGTTGACCATCATCTCGAGCCGCCCGCGGCGCAGCCCCATCAGCTGGGTGACGACGCCGACGAAGTCCTCGGGGATGTCGATGGTCAGTCGCTCGACCGGCTCGTGCACCTTGCCGTCGATCTCCCGGGTGACCACCTGGGGCTTGCCGACGGTCAGCTCGAAGCTCTCCCGGCGCATCATCTCGACCAGGATGGCCAGCTGGAGCTCGCCCCGGCCCTGGACCTCCCAGGTGTCCGGCCGCTCGGTCGGCAGCACCCGGATGGACACGTTGCCGATCAGCTCGGTGTCCAGCCGGGCCTTGACCAGGCGCGCGGTCAGGTTCTTGCCCGACTTGCCGGCCAGCGGGGAGGTGTTGATGCCGATGGTCATCGAGATCGACGGCTCGTCGACGGTGATCAACGGCAGCGGCTTGGGGTTCTCGGGATCGGACAGCGTCTCGCCGATGGTGATGTCGGGGATGCCGGCGATGGCCACGATGTCGCCCGGGCCCGCGGACTCGGCGGGCTCCCGCTCCAGCGCGTTGGTCATCAGCATCTCGGACAGCTTGACCGTCTTGACGGTGCCGTCGGAGCGGCACCAGGCCACGAGCTGGTTGCGGGTCAGCGTGCCCTCGATGATGCGGCACAGGGCGAGCCGGCCGAGATACGGCGAGGCGTCGAGGTTGGTGACGTGCGCCTGCAGCACCGCGCCCTCGGTGTAGGAGGGGGCCGGGATGTGCTCCAGGATCGCCTGGAACAGCGGCTCGAGGTCGCCCGCCTCGGGCATGGAGCCGTTCTCCGGCTGCGTCAACGACGCCCGGCCGGCCTTGGCCGAGGCGTAGATGACCGGGAAGTCCAGCACGTGGGTCTCGTCGTCGTCCAGCAGGTCGAGGAACAGCTCGTACGTCTCCTCGACGACCTCCGCGATCCGGGCGTCTGGGCGGTCGACCTTGTTGACCACCACGATGATCGGCAGGTTCTTGGCCAGCGCCTTGCGCAGCACGAACCGGGTCTGGGGGAGTGGGCCCTCGGACGCGTCGACCAGCAGCAGCACGCCGTCGACCATCTCCAGCCCGCGCTCGACCTCACCACCGAAGTCGGCGTGGCCGGGGGTGTCGATGATGTTGATGGTGAGCTCTTCGCCACCGGGGATCGTGTGCTTCACGGCCGTGTTCTTGGCCAGGATGGTGATGCCCTTCTCCCGCTCCAGGTCCATCGAGTCCATCACCCGCTTCTCGACGTCCTGTCCGACGCGGAAGGCACCGGACTGCCAGAGCATGGCGTCGACCAGCGTGGTCTTGCCGTGGTCGACGTGGGCGACGATCGCGACGTTGCGCAGATCCTGACGAATAGGCATGAGTTGCTCTCTGTGGACATCGGGACAACTTGTCGAGTCTAGTGGTCGACCGCCGCCACCGCCGTACCCGTGGGCGTGCGCGTGAGCGACCTCACTCGAACCGCTCGAGCGAGCTCCCGACGGCGGCGGGTCGGTCGTCCGTCGGGAGCGTGCACGGGAGCCCATCCGCGCTCCCAGATGTTTACGACGTAAAGTCGCAGGGGTGAGCGGTCGACCGGCCGCTCCCGGGAGGAGAACCATGAGTTTCAGTGACAAGGCCGAGGACACCGCGAAGCAGGCCAAGGGTGCCGCCAAGGACCTGGCGAAGCAGAGCAGCGGCGTGGTCAACGCGCTGCACAACCTCGGCATCCGCAGCGAGTACGCCTACGCCGCCGGCGTGGCCTCGATCGGCCTCAGCTACGCCAGCTACTTCATCAGCCGCGGCAAGAGCGGCGACTCCAAGGCGCAGTCGGACCGCTGGGGGATCTTCATCGGTCACTGGGCGCCGACCTTCTTCGCGCTGGGCATCGCGCTCAAGCTGGAGGAGAAGGACAACTGATCAACGGGGGCGCTGGGGTCCGGCCGTAGGCTGACCCCGGTGCCGTCCGCCGGGGCGGCGTCCGCCGACGACACCCGGTCCGACGACCACTCTGTCCGCTGACGAGACGAGGTTGATGTGGCCAAGCCCGACGACTGGTTCAACGAGTCGTTCCGCAGCGAGTACGACCAGCAGAACGAGTCACTCGGCCGGTTCAACCTGGCCCTGTTCGGCAAGACCGGGGTGGGCAAGTCGACGCTGCTGAACGCGATCTTCGGCGAGGAGGTCGCGCGCACCGGCATCGGGGCCCCGGTCACCCGGGGCAGCCACCTCTACCTGGACAAGGTCGGTCACCTCGGCATCGTCGACACCCAGGGTGTCGAGATCGGCAAGGACGACCGGGAGATCCTCCGCGACCTCGAGAAGGTGGTCAAGGAGAGCCGCAAGCTGCCGCTCTCGGAGCAGATCCACGTCGCCTGGTACTGCGTCCGCGGCATGGACCGCCGGTTCGAGGACACCGAGGCTGACTTCGTCCGCCGGCTCGACGAGCTGGGACTGCCGGTGATCATGGTGCTCACCCAGGTGCCTCGCCGCAACGGCCAGTTCCATCCGGACGCCGTGCTGCTGGCGGAGCAGATCATCGCCCGGCGGCTGCCGATGGAGGGCGGGCGGCCGTTCATGACGTACGCCAAGGCGGACGAGTTCGCCGGCCAGGAGTCGTACGGTCTGCAGGAAGTCCTCGATGCCACCTTTCGCGTCGCGCCGGAAGGCGTCCACGGAGCCCTCACCGCCGCGCAGGAGATCGATCTTTCCCGCAAGGCAGCCGAAGCCCAGAAGGTGATCGGCGCAGCGGTCGCCAGCGCCGGCGGGGCCGCAGCGATCCCCATCCCGTTCTCCGACGCCACCCTGCTGGTGCCGATCCAGCTCGGCATGATGGCCAAGATCGCCCACCTCTACAAGATCAAGTTCGACCGGGCCGCGTTGATGGCGATCGTCTCGACCACCGCCGCCACCCAGGTCGGTCGGGCCACCTTCACCGGTCTGATCAAGCTCGTCCCGGGCGCGGGCACGCTGATCGGTGGGGCCATCGGGGCAGGGGTGGCCGGCACCTTCACGTACGCGATGGGCCAGGCCTGGCTGCGCGTCTGCCAGCAGGTCAACGCCGGAAAGCTCGGCGGTCTGGACGGTGCCCTGGACAACGAGCAGCTGCGCGACGCGTTCCTGACCGAGTTCAAGAAGCGCCTCGGCCGCAAGGACACCGGTGCGGTCCGCAAGGCGGCCGGCGGCTGACCTCCGGGGCCGGGCGACGGTCGCGACCGACGTCGCGCAGACCCTGGACGACCGTCCGGTCACAGCCACTAGATTGACCCGCGATGAGTACTCCTGACGTCGCCGGTCTGCTCGAGGGCGAGCCGGCCCACGACCAAGTCGTGTTCGCCACCCGCCTCCAGCGGTACTGGCCCGATCTGCTCGCCGGGCTGGCCGGTGCCTACCCCGAGCACGCGGTGGAGATGGCGGGTCGTGCCGCCGAGATCGCGGCACACAACTTCCGGCAGCGGCCGGAGGACCTCCGCCTGCTGGACCTGCGCCGGCACGCCGACCCGCAGTGGCACCAGCACCCCCGGATGCTGGGCTACGCCGCGTACACCGACATGTTCGCCGGTGACCTCCGTGGGATGCGGGACAAGATCGACTACCTGGCCGAGCTGGGGGTCACCTACCTCCACCTGATGCCGCTGCTCAAGCCGCGGCCGGGGGCCAACGACGGCGGCTACGCGGTGATGGACTACCGCGCCGTTCGGGACGACCTCGGCTCGGTGGACGACCTGCGGGACCTGGCCACCGACCTGCGCCGGTCCGGCATCTCCTTGACCGTCGACCTGGTGCTCAACCACGTGGCCACCGAGCACTCGTGGGCGCGGGCCGCGGCCGGCGGCGACTCCTTCTACCGCGACTACTTCTTCATGTTCGCCGACCGGGACATCCCGGACGCGTACGAGCGCACCCTGCCCGAGGTCTTCCCGGACTTCGCGCCGGGCAACTTCACCTTCGACGACGAGTCGCAGTCGTGGGTCTGGACCACCTTCAACACCTGGCAGTGGGACCTCAACTGGCGCAACCCGGAGGTCTTCTTCGAGTTCGCCGACATCATCTGCTGGCTGGCCAACCTGGGCGTGGAGTGCGTACGGCTCGACGCCATCGCCTTCATCTTCAAGCGGCTCGGCACCAACTGCCAGAACCAGCCGGAGGTGCACGCGATCACCCAGGCCCTGCGGGCGGTCGCCCGGATCGCCGCACCGGCGCTGATCTTCAAGGCGGAGGCGATCGTCGGCCCGACCGACCTGCCCCCCTACCTCGGCGTGGGCAAGCACGCGGGTCGGGTCAGCGACCTGGCCTACCAGAACTCGCTGATGGTGCAGATCTGGTCGTCCCTGGCCGCGAAGGACACCCGCCTGTTCTGCGCGGCGATGAACCGCTTCCCGGCCAAGCCGCCGAGCACGGTGTGGGGCACCTACCTGCGCTGCCACGACGACATCGGGTGGGCCATCGACGACGGTGACGCTGCCTCGGTCGGGCTCAACGGGTTCGAGCACCGGCGCTTCCTGGCCGACTTCTACGCCGGCACCTACCCGATGAGCGACGCCCGCGGGCTGGTGTTCCAGGAGAACCTGCAGACCGGGGACCGCCGGATCAGCGGCAGCGCGGCCTCGCTGGTCGGCATCGAGGCCGCCCTGGCCAGCGGCGACGAGGCGCACCTCGACCTGGCCATCCGGCGGCTGCTGCTCGCCTACGAGATCGTGCTGGGGTTCGGCGGGCTGCCGCTGCTCTACATGGGCGACGAGATCGCCCAGCGCAACTTCTACGACTTCGTCGACGACCCGGCGCACGCCGACGACAACCGCTGGGTGCACCGACCGCCGATGGACTGGGAGGCGGCCGAGCGGCGGCACGTGGCCGGCACCCTCGAGCACCGGGTCTGGCACGGTCTGCGCCAGGCGGTCTCGGTGCGGTCCGGTCTGCCGAGCATGGACGCGTCGGTCGAGTCGGAGGTGATGGACCCGGTGAACCCCGGGGTGCTGGTGCTCCAGCGACGCGCCTCCACCCAGACCATGGTCGGGCTCTACAACATGACGCCCGAGGTGCAGAAGCTGCCGCGGTGGGTGGTCGCGCTGGGGAACTGGTGCCGGGACGCGCTGACCGAGGAGACACCCCTCGACGACGGTGAGATCGTGCTGGAGCCCTACCAGACCCGGTGGCTGGTCCAGTCGGTGTGACCGCCGACGAGCGCGGGGAGGGAGCGGTGCGGGCGTCCGCCGTCGTCCGGGCCGCCCTCACCGAGCTCGACCTGGACTGGACGGAGACGGCACCGGGTCTGTTCGGTGTCACCCTGCCGGGCACCCGCAAGCTGACCACCGAGTGCGCCCTGCAGGTCGGGCACCACGGACTGTCCGTCCGGGCCTTCGTGGCGCGCAACCCCGACGACGACCACGAGCGCGTCTACCGGTGGCTGCTGCAGAAGAACCTGACTCTCTACGGCGTCGCGTTCGCCGTCGACGCCCTGGGTGATGTCTACCTGAGCGGGCGGGTGTCCCTGGCCGCGGTGTCGGCCGCTGAGGTCGACCGGCTGCTCGGTGCCGTCGCCCAGACCGCCGACGACAGCTTCAACACGATCCTCGAGCTCGGTTTCGCCGACAGCATCCGGCGCGAGTGGGCCTGGCGGCGGTCGCGGGGGGAGTCCACGGCCAACCTGGCCGCCTTCACCCACCTCGACCCCGGCCCCACCTCCTGAACCGGCCCACCGCCTGAGCCGCTGCGTTCCTGGGCTGCTCGTGAAGCCTTTGACCGGTGCTGGACCAGGGGAGGGGCCCCGACGGTCGGGCCTCCGGGTGGACGGGCCGATACCTGCCGGAAACCCGGCATCACTAGAGTTCCGCCCATGTCCTTGACGTTGATCCTGCTCCGCCACGGCGAGAGCGAATGGAACGCGAAGAACCTGTTCACCGGCTGGGTGGACGTCGATCTGAACGCGAAGGGGGAAGCCGAGGCGCAGCGTGGTGGCGAGCTGCTGGTCGAGAACGACCTGCTGCCCGACGTGCTGCACACCTCGCTGCTGAAGCGGGCGATCCGCACCTCGCAGATCGCCCTCCAGGTCGCCGACCGGCACTGGATCCCGACCAAGCGCCACTGGCGCCTGAACGAGCGCCACTACGGCGCGCTGCAGGGCAAGGACAAGGCGGCCACGCTCGCCGAGTACGGCGAGGAGCAGTTCATGACCTGGCGACGGTCGTACGACACCCCGCCCCCGCCCATCGACAACGACGACGAGTTCGCGAACTTCCACGACCCGCGCTACGCGGCGCTGCCGCCCGAGCTCCGGCCGCAGACCGAGTGCCTCAAGGACGTGCTGAACCGCGCCCTGCCGTACTGGTACGACGAGATCGTGCCCGATCTCGGCGCCGGCAAGACCGTCCTCGTGGCGGCGCACGGCAACTCGTTGCGGGCCATCGTCAAGCACCTGGACCAGATGGGCGACGCCGAGGTGGTCGGGCTGAACATCCCCACCGGCATCCCGCTGCTCTACCAGCTGAACGACGACTACACCCCGGTCACGCCGGGCGGCCGCTACCTCGATCCGGCTGCGGCCGCTGCCGCCATCGAAGCGGTCAAGAACCAGGGCAAGAAGAAGTAATCAGTGCGGAGACGGCGAAAGCCGGTCGAACAGATGCTCGACCGGCTTCCCGTCGCGAGCGGCCGAGAACGAAGCGCCGGTTCTGTCTGGACTGAGGAAGCGTGCGGACACGCTCTACCGTCGGCACGCGACGAGGGAAGACAGAACCCTCAGCGCGCAGTGAACAGCGAGTGACGACAACACTGTCACGGCTGGGGCCAGAACTCCGTCTCGGGGAACTCGCCGGTCACGACGTAGATGATGCGGCGGCCCATCGAGGCGGCGTGGTCGGCGATCCGCTCGTAGTAGCGGCCCAGCAGAGCCACGTCGATCGCGGCCTCGACCCCGAACTCCCAGGAGTCGCTGAGCATGACCCGGAACTGGCTGAGCCGGAGGTCGTCCATCTCCTCGTCGCGGGAGCGCAGCTCCTCGGCGCTCTCGATGCTGCGGTTGTTGAGCGTCTGTCCGGCGGTGATGACCATCTTCTCGGCGACGTCACCCATCCGGACGAAGTTGGGCCGCAGCAGTGCCGGGACCGCCACCTCGGGGTAGCGCAGCCGGGCGATCTTGGCGACGTGAGCAGCGAGATCGCCCATCCGCTCCAGCTCGCTCACCATCCGCAACGACGCGACCACCGTACGGAGCTCGCCGGCCACGGGGGACTGCCGCGCGAGCAGGTGGAACGCCCGCTCCTCGATGTCGGCCTGCATCCGGTCGAGATCGGCGTCGTCCCCGATCACCTGCTCGGCGAGGTGGATCTCGGCCTCCAGCAGGGCCGTCGTGCTGGAACGCACCGCGATGGCGACCTTCTGGCACATCTGCACCAGGTCGGCGAGGATGTCGTCGAGCTGTTCGTGGTAGGAGTCGCGCATGAAGGTGTCCTTGCTGTGATTCGTCAGGGGCGATGCATCGGGTCGCGTGGTGGCGGGCCGGGGCCGCGCTCGGTACGCACCTCGCCAGGTCGAGCCTATGCCCGGCACTTTCGATCAGACGTGACCCGCGTGAACGGGGGGTGAACTCCGCTCGAACATCCGCGTCGCGCGGAGCGTGGCCCGCCGGGCGTCTGGCGGGTGACTGCAGGTCGACGTCCTAGGATCCCGAGTGTGAACTGGGTGGGTGTGCTGCTCGGCGGGATCGGCCTGCTCGTCGGTCTGGGCCTCGGGCTCGCCATCGCCGCGCTGGTGCGGCGCAGCCGCCACGTCGACGGGCTGACGGTTCCGCAGGTCCGTGAGGTGACCGTGCCTCCTGGCGTCCGCGACGTGCTCGGGGTGATCCGGTCGGCCGGCGTGGTGGTCGGACCGCACGACGAGGTCCTGGAGTCCACGCCGCACGCGTTGAACCTCGGCCTGTCCCGCGGCAGCCGGTTGGTGGTGCCCCGCGTGCTCGAGCTGGCTCGGGAGTCCCGCCGCGAGGCCCGGTTGCTGGCCGAGGAGGTGGAGGTCCGGCGAGGGTCACGTGACGTCCGCGACGCCGACCTCCTGCTCGGGATCCGGGTGGCCCCGCTGCCCGAGGGCCTGGTGCTCGTGCTGGCCGACGACCTCACGCACGCGCGTCGGGTCGAGGCCACCCGCCGGGACTTCGTGGCCAACGTGAGCCACGAGCTGAAGACGCCGATCGGAGCCATCTCGCTGCTGGCCGAGGCCGTGGAGGAAGCGGCGGACGACCCGGTGGCGGTGCGCCGGTTCGCCGCGCGGATGGGTATCGAGTCGGCTCGCCTGGCCGACCTGGTCGCGCAGATCATCGACCTCTCCCGGCTGCAGGGTGACGACCTGATGGGTCAGGCCGAGAGCATCGAGGTCGACGACGTCCTGATCGAGGCCGTGGACCGCTGCCGCGTCGACGCCGAGCAGCACCAGGTGAGCATCACCATCGCCGGCGAGAGCGGGCTGCGGGTGATGGGGAACCACCTGCAGCTGAGCACCGCCATCGGCAACCTGGTGGAGAACGCCCTCGTCTACTCCGATCCCGGGGCTCGGGTCGTGGTCGCCGCCCGGCGGCGGGTCCGCAGCGACGACGACTACGTCGACATCACCGTGTCCGACAACGGCGTGGGGATCCCCGGCGACCAGCTGGAGCGCATCTTCGAGCGCTTCTACCGCGTCGACTACGCCCGCAGCCGGGCCAACGGCGGCAGCGGGCTCGGGCTGTCGATCGTGAAGCACATCGCCGCCGCCCACAACGGTGACGTCACCGTGTGGAGCCAGCCCGGCCGCGGCTCCACGTTCACCCTGCGCCTCCCCATCCACCTACCGACCCGGCAGGAGCTGGACGACGACGCAGCCGTCGACGACCCCGGCGGCGACGTCGTGCCCCTGCTGACCCGAACCCAGACCAGGAGTTGACTGAGATGACCCGCGTGCTTGTCGTCGAGGACGAGGAGTCCTACCGCGACGCGCTGGCCTACATGCTGCGCAAGGAGGGCTTCGACGTGGTCGAGGCCGCCGACGGGACGGAGGGGCTGGCGGCGTACGACAAGGTCGGTGCCGACATCGTGCTCCTCGACCTGATGATGCCCGGCGTGCCCGGAACCGAGGTCTGCCGCCAGCTGCGGCAGCGGGGCCCCGTGCCCGTGATCATGGTGACCGCCCGGGACAGCGAGATCGACAAGGTGGTGGGGCTGGAGCTCGGCGCCGACGACTACGTGACCAAGCCGTTCAGCCAGCGTGAGCTGGTGGCCCGCATCCGTGCGGTGCTGCGCCGGGGCCAGGACGTCGAGCTGATGCCTGATGTCGTGGAGTCGCACGGTGTCCGGATGGACATCGAACGGCACGAGGTCTCCGTCGACGGACGGACGGTGCGGCTCGCGCTCAAGGAGTTCGAGCTGCTGGAGATGCTGCTCCGCAACGCCGGCCGGGTGATGACCCGCGGTCAGCTCATCGACCGCATCTGGGGTGCTGACTACGTGGGGGACACCAAGACCCTCGACGTGCACGTGAAGCGGCTCCGGACCAAGATCGAGGCGGACCCGGGCCGGCCCAAGGTGCTGCTCACCGTGCGCGGCCTCGGCTACAAGTTCGACGGCTGATGATCGTCACTCGCTGTTCGCTGCGCGCCTACTGACTCTGTCTTCCCTCATCGCTCGCAAACGGAAGAGCGTGTTTGCTCTCTCGTCGGTCCAGACAGAGTCGGGCGCTCCGCTCTCGGCCGCTCGCGACGGAGACTGGTCGGCGTAGCAATTCACCGCCACTACAGTGACGCCGTGACGGCGATGATCTCGGTCTTCTCGGGCTCGGCCCATCCGGCTTTCGCGGCCGAGATGTGCGACCTCCTCGGGGTCGAGCTGTCGCCCTCGCGGACCACCCGGTTCAGCAACGACTGCCTCCAGGTGCAGCTGCGGGCCAACTGCCGGCGGCGGGACGTCTACATCGTCCAGACCCTGGCGTCGCCGGTGCAGGACCACCTGTTCGAGCTGCTGCTGATGCTGGACGCCGCCCGCGGGGCGTCGGCCACCAGTGTCACGGCGGTCATCCCGCACTTCGCGTACGCGCGCTCGGACAAGAAGGACGCGCCGCGGATCTCGATCGGGGCCCGGCTGGTGGCGGACATGCTGGCGGAGGCAGGCGCCACCAGGGTGCTGACCATGGACCTGCACTCCCCGCAGGTGCACGGGTTCTTCTCCATCCCGGTCGACCACCTGAACGCCGTCTCGGTGCTGGCCGAGCACTTCGTCGGCGACGACCTCAGCAACACGGTGGTGGTCTCCCCGGACCTCGGCAACGCCAAGGTGGCCAGCCAGCTGGCCCGGATCCTGGACGTCCCGGTGGCGGCCGGCTCGAAGCAGCGGCTGGCCGACGACACCGTGGTGATCGACCGGATCGTCGGGGACGTGGCCGGCCGCGACGTGATCGTGCTGGACGACGAGATCGCCACCGCCGGGTCCATCGTGGAGCTGCTGGCCAAGCTGCGGCAGCAGCACGTCCGCCGGATCCGGATCGCCTGCACCCACGGGCTCTTCACCGGTTCCGCCATCGAGCGGCTGCGGGCGCAGACCGACGTGGACGAGATCGTGATCACCAGCACCCTGCCGCTGCCGCCGGAGAAGCAGCTGCCGAACATCGAGGTGCGTTCGGTGGCGCCGCTGTTCGCCGAGGCGGCCCGCCGGATCCATCTGGGCGAGTCCGTCTCGAGCCTGTTCAGCGACCGCGAGACGTACGGCCGTTAGAGCTCGGGCGGCCCGGCCGGATCGCTGAGGGCCGGTCGACGGGGCGGGATCAGCTGCTGGGGGTCGGTGACGGGGTGATGCTGGCGTAGTCCGGCTGGTCGGCGTCGACGATCGGCACCCGGATGGTCAGCTCGCCGGCGGTGCTGAAGGTCAGGGTCAGCTCGGCGTCGGTGCCCACCACGAGCTCGGGGCTCTTCAGCTCGATGAGGGACCGGTCGGTGAGGACCACCAGGGCGTCCTCGCTCAGCCCGACCGGGTCGGGCAGCGTCACGGTGAACGGTGTGCCCGCGGTGCCGTCCAGCGCGAACGGGTGCCCCGAGACCGCGGTCATGGCATCCCGATCCTGGGCCACGATGCTGGCGGACAGGTAGCCCGTGCCGTCCTCCCGGCTGAGGATCATCAGGTTGCGGACCTGCACCGCCTTGCCCGCCGGGCCGGCGTCGGCGTTCACGCCCTCGGCAGGGGTGTACGGCTGGGTGGTCTGCGCGTCCATGCCGCAGGCGGAGACCAGGAGCAGCAGGGCGCTGAGCAGGGTCGCGACGAGCGTACGGTTCGCGCGGGCTCGCGAGGGCTGGGTCACGGTCTCGACTCCTGATGGGGCGTGCGGGGGCAAGTGGCGCCAACTCTAGCGATCCGGCGCCTGACCGTGGAGCCGCGTACCCTCGAGGGGGCGCGTCGGTCGTCGGACGCTGCGCCGCGACGGCGCCGAGACGCCCCGAAAGGCATAGCGCGGCCATGTTTGTCAAGGCCCGTCAGCGTCTCGATGTGCCCTCTGGCTAGCGCAAACGCCGGATTCTGTGGATTCTCAGCGTGGTAGACTGGGATCCCGCGAAAGGGGTACAAGAAAATATGACCTTCACAGTCGGCGAAACAGTGGTCTACCCGAATCATGGGGCCGCCGTGATCGAGGACATCGAAACCCGTCAGATCAAGGGCGAGGACAAGCTCTATCTCGTCTTGAGGATCGTGGGCCAGACCGATCTCATCGTTCGGGTCCCGGCCTGCAACCTCGACCTCGTCGGCGTGCGCGACGTCGTCGACGCGGAGGGCCTCGAGCGCGTGTTCAGCGTGCTGCGGGCTCCGCACACCGAGGAGCCGACCAACTGGTCGCGCCGTTACAAGGCCAACCTGGAGAAGCTGCACTCCGGGAACGTCATGAAGGTCGCCGAGGTCGTCCGTGACCTGTGGCGACGTGAGCGTGAGCGAGGCCTGTCCGCAGGAGAGAAGCGGATGCTGGCCAAGGCACGACAGATCCTCGTCTCCGAGCTGGCTCTGGCTGAGCGCGTGGCGGAGGACAAGGCCGAGGTGCTGCTCGACGAGGTTCTCGCCTCCTGAGCCAGTTCCAGCCGGCACCGTTCCGCACCGGGATCGGCGTCGACGTGCATCGACTGACACCCGGCCACCCCTTGTGGGTGGCCGGGTTGTTGTTCTCCGACGAGCCCGCGGGCCTGGAGGGACACTCCGACGGTGACGTCGTCGCCCACGCCGCCTGCGACGCGCTCCTGTCGGCGGCCGGGCTCGGTGACCTGGGCAGCAACTACGGCACCGACCGCCCGGAGTGGCGGGGGGCCAGCGGGGTCGCCTTTCTCCGCGAGACCTCCGTGCGCGTCCGGGCGGCCGGCTACGAGATCGCGAACGTGGCCGTCCAGCTGATAGGCAACCGGCCGCGCTTCGCGCCGCGTCGGGCGGAGGCTGAGAGCCTGTTGTCCGGCGTGCTGGGCGCCCCGGTGTCGGTGTCGGCCACCACGACGGACGGGCTCGGGCTCACCGGTCGGGGCGAGGGTGTGGCCGCGCTGGCCACCGCGCTCCTCCACCGGGTCGCGGCTTACTGACAGCCGCTTGTGGCCAACCAGGCGCTAGCGCACCTGGTTGGCCGGCGCGGTGAAGGTGTTGCACCGGCCGATGTCGCTGGTGCCGAGGCCGGTGGTGCCCCAGAACTCCCGGGTCCGCGCCAGACCGTGGTTGCCTTCGACGTTGGGCTCGCCGGTGATGGTGTCGTCGCCCACCGCCACGAACGTGTCCTGGATGCCGCGCAGATCGGACTGCTGCACACCCAACGACCGGGACACCGACCGCATGTAGACCCCCGCGAAGCAGTCGGCCTGGGTCTCCAGCCGGCGGATGAGCTGGTTCGACTCCCGCTCGGACCCGGCGTTCTGGGCCAACGCGTGGGCGCTGATCAGCAGACCGGTCCGTCCCTGCAGGGCGTGCCCGAACTCGTGCGCCATCACCACGTCGGCCGCCCACTTGTTGGTCCGCACGATCGGCACCGCCTGGGGCAGCAGGTTGGAGAAGTAGATCTGCTGGTCGGCGCTGCAGTAGAAGGCGTTCACGCCGGACTCGCCGCACTTGGTGGTGATCTTCTCGCCGTAGATCGTCACCGAAGGGCGGGGCAGCAGGAACTCCGCGGCCGTGACCGGCGGGTCCCAGACCCGCATCAGGCACTCGACCTGGCCGTTGAAGTGGGTCTCGAGGTCGGAGTCGGAGGCGTTCGCCACGTTGATCGGCGGGTTGTCGCAGCGCACCGGGATGGGTGCGGTCTGGGCGTAGAACCTGTTGTTGACCAGCAGGTCCTCGGCCTCGCCGTACGTCTTCGGCAGCGGGATCTCCGGCGGGGTGCTGTCCGGCGGCGGCACCTGGTAGTTGTCGTTCTGGTACGCGGTGTCCGACGAGCTGGTCAGCGCGTTGACCAGCACCAGCCCGACAATGGCCAGCAGGCTCAGCGACACCAGACCGAGCAGCAGGGACATCAGCGGGCTGCGCTTCCGGGGCCGCTGGGTCGGGGGACCGTAGTGCGGCACCCCGGGCTGCGGTCCGCCGAAGCCGCCGGGCGGGTTCTGTCGCTGCGGGGACTGGCCACCGAAGCCGTACGCAGGTTGCCCGAAACCCTGACCACCCCAGCCGGGCGGGGGCTGGTTGCCGTACGGGCGCTGGCCGCTCGGCGCACCCCACTGCTGCTGCGTCACGAGCGGAAGCCTAACCGGCGGGGGTGTCCGGCGGAGGTGGCGGCTGCCGAGGATGACGACCCTTCACAGCACCTCCGATCGCCGTGGCGCGGGCTCGGCCCGCACGACACACCCCTGTGGGAGGCTTAGCCCGTGCCGGAGACCTTCACCGCCGACCGCCGCCGCGTCACTGGTCGCGCCGCTGCGCTCCCGACCCTCACCCGGGCGGTCCTGCTGGCCCTCACCGCCCTGCTGGTGCTGGTGGGACTGAGCGCCGGACCCAACGCCCTGACCGCCCGCGCCGAGGGGACGGCGTCGACCTTCGTGGTGACGGCCAGCCTCGGGCTCGACGGCACGCTCAAGGTCCGTGAGGACATCACCTTCTCCGGTACACCCCCGGCCGAGGTCAAGCAGACCTTCGAGCTCAAGAAGCAGCTGCTGGGCGACCGGCGCTACGTGTACGACATCGGCGGCTTCCAGGCCACCAACGGCGGCCAGCCGTTCGCCCCGGACGTGCAGACCACCGAGGACCGCTTCGCCGCGGTGACGTTCCCGACGAACGGCCAGAACCAGGTGACGTTGGAGTACTCGGTGGTCGGGGCCGTCATCGCCACCCCGGAGGGCACGGCGCTGGAGTGGCCGCTGCTGCAGGGCTTCGAGTCGACGGTGACCGACTTCTCCGCGACCGTGGCCATCCCGGTGCCGTTCTCCTTCATCGAGTGCAACGCGGGGTCCCCGAACTCCGAGGTGCCGTGCCAGTTCGCCGCGGCGGGCACCGACGACGCGCAGCAGCCGACGTTCCGGGACGGCCCGCGCGGACCGGGCGAGTTCGTCCAGGTCCACATCGGCTTCCCCGCCGGGGCGCTGGCCGCCAACGAGCAGATCGAGGAGGTCTGGACCTTGGCCCGGGCCTTCTCGGCCAAGCCGTTGCCGCTGGCGCTGGCCCTGGGTCTGCTGATCCTCGGCGCCGCGGCGCTGGTAGCTCTGCACCGGCGGGCCGGCGTGGACGCGGGCACCGGGTCGGAGGTGACCCGCGCCGCCGAGTTCGTGCCGGTCGGGGCCGGGCAGAGCGAGTTCCGGGTGCTCGGCGACGTGCGACCGGGCCACGTCGGCACGGTGGCCGACGAGCGGGTCGATCCGATCGACATCACCGCCACCTTGATCGACCTGGCGGTGCACGGGCACCTGCGCATCACCGAGCTGCCGCGGGAGGGCGATTTCGCGGCCACCGACTGGTCCCTGGCCCGCACCGACAGCTCCGCCGACGACCTGCATCCCTTCGAGACCGTGCTGCTGGACGGCGTGGTCGGGCCCGAGCAGGTCAAGGTCTCCGAGCTGTCGTCCCGCGTCTACGAGTCGGTCGGCAGCGTGCAGGACAAGCTCTACGACGAGGTCGTGGCCAACGGCTGGTTCGAGCGGCGGCCCGACGCCATCCGCAACCGCTGGACGCAGACCGCCATCGGTGCCCTGATCGGCGCTGTCGTGCTCACGGCGCTGCTGGCCGCCTTCACCACGTTCGGGCTGGTCGGTCTGGCTCTGATCGCCCTCGCCCTCGGTCTGATGTTCGTGGCCCAGGAGATGCCCGCCCGAACCAAGAACGGTGCGGCCCTGCTGGCCGGCCTCGGCGCGCTGCGCTCGGACCTGATGTCGCACCCGACCGACCAGATGCCCCCCGGCCGGGAGCTGAGCGAGATCTCCGAGCTGCTGCCGTACGCGGTCGTGCTCGGTGGGCACCAGCGCTGGCTGGACGCGATGGTGGCCAGCGACGACGACGCCGACGAGGACCGCTATGACCTCGGCTGGTACCACGGGCCGGCCGGCTGGCACCTGCGCGACCTCCCGGCCTCCCTCAAGAACTTCATCACCACGGTCTCGGGTCAGCTCTTCTCCCGCTAGCACTTCTGGTTGTCGGCCTCTGGTCGCGATCGCGCGTGCGAGGTCACGGCACCCTGCCGGGCCGGCGGCTGCCACAAGTGCCCCTCGGCGTACGCGGCTCGTCGGCGCCTCCGGGGAGTTCCGGGACGAAGCACGGCTCGGGGCGGAATTTCCGCCTGTGGATGGAGAGTGCCGGGCAGAGCGGCTCGGGGGGCCGAGTAGTCGTCCGTGGATGGAAAGTGCCGGTAGGACGCGGCTTGGGGGCTCAGTAGTCGTCCGTGGATGGAAAGTCCCGGCCGGACGCGGCTCGGGGGCCCGAACAGTCGTCAGTGGATGGACAGTGTGATCCCAGGACTCCGACAGCTCCGACCGTCGTCAGTGAGCTGACCCGCCGGTCACGGCGCCGAGAAGGAGGTTCCGGCACGCTGGGGGTGTCACCAGCGTGACTGTTCCTCCTTCTCGGCAGTTTCTGGAGCGTCTTGCGAGCCCGTACGGCGGGTGAGAGTGCTCTCATCGCCGGCTCCTGTTCACCTCATCTGCTGTTGGTTTCCTAGTTCTTGTCAGCAGCAAGGGGCCGCTGACCCGAACCGAGAGAAGTGATGACGATGTTCACCAAGACCAAGTGGATCCTGGCCGGCGGCGCGGCGGCAGTGGCGCTGACCCCGGTAGCGGCGTTCGCGAGTGGCTTCGACGCCACCTCCACCCAGCAGACCTCGAGCTCGGTGAGCAGCGTGCAGGCCGGTTCGCTGGCCGCCGACGCCACGGCGGGCGTGCTCCCGGCGGTCGACCCGACCGCGGTCACGCCCAACACCCCGAACACGGCGGTGACGCCCAACACGCCCAACACCCCGGCCAGCCCGGCCAGCCCGGCCAGCCCGGTCAGCGCCAAGTCCCCGGTGAGCCCGAAGACCCCGGCCAGCCCGGTGAGCGCGAAGTCCCCGGTGAGCCCGAAGAGCCCGGCCAGCGCCTGACCCAGGTCACCGGAACGAGCCGGTCGCCAGAACCCCGAGGACGCCAGAGCCCCGAGGACGCCAGCACCACTGAGTGGGGCTTTCTCACTGTCGACGCTCGTTCAGGAGTGGACCAGGTTCGCTCGTTGAGATGTGGACCACGGTCTTTGT
>NZ_BAAAYX010000025.1:3054-4790 GCF_039536605.1 Microlunatus aurantiacus | reverse complement strand
GTCAGCACGACGATCAGCTCGGCCAGCACGACCACGCCGATGATCGACATCTGCAGCAGCAGGTTGGTCAGGTTGGTGCCGCCCCAGAACACGGAGCCTTTGGTGATGGTGGCCACCAGCAACAAGGCGACCAGGATGTAGAGGGCGTACTGGCTCTTCAGCCAGCCGAGGATCTGACCGCCACGGGAGTGGTCCTCCTCGTAGTGGTGAACCGACGGTGGTGCAGTGGTGCTCGTTGACATGGGAAAGCTCCTTCGCTCACGGGTGAGATGTGGTGGGCAGATCTGGACGAGGGGAAGGTCCCCGAGGCCCGACCTCGGTGGGACCTCAGCGGAACCGATGCGAGGTGGTGCAGGGCGGGCGGGTCAGTCCTGGTGGGTGAGGGCGGTGCGGATCAGGTCGTCGGTGTCGGCCTGGTCGGGGTCGAACTCGGCGACGATCTTGCCGTTGCGCATCACGAGGATCCGGTGGCAGAGCGACAGCAGCTCCTCGGCCTCGCTGGAGACCACGAGCACACCCTTGCCGCGGGCGGCGACGGCGTGGATGATCTCGTAGATGTTGGCGCGGGCGCCGACGTCGATGCCCTTGGTCGGCTCGTCCAGGACCACGAACTCGGGGTCGGTCTCCAGCCACTTGGCCACCACGACCTTCTGCTGGTTGCCGCCGGACAGGGTCCGGGTGTAGGTCTTGGTGCCGCCCTTCACCTGGTACTCACCGATCAGCTCACGGACCCGCTTCTTCTCCGCAGCGGCGTCGACGATGCCGGCCTTGGCGAGCTTCGGCAGGGCGACCAGGCTCATGTTCTGCCCGTTGTCGAAGTCCTTGACGAACCCCTCCAGCCGGCGGTCCTCCGTCAGGTACGCGATCCGCTTGTTGACGGCGGCGGTCGGGTTCGGGAGCTTGACCTCTTCGCCGTGCAGCTTGATCGATCCGGACACGGCCGGACGCTGACCGGTGACGGTGCGGGCCACCGAGGACCGGCCGCTGCCGACCAACCCGTACAGGCCGACGACCTCGCCCGGGTTGACGTCGAAGGAGACGTCGTTGGCGGTGCCGCCGTAGAGGTTTGCGACCGACAACACCGGCACCGCGCCCGCCTCGACCGTGACCGGCGTCGGCCTGGCCAGCGCCTTGAGGGCCTGGCCGATCATCAGCGAGGTGATCTCGTCGGCGTTCGTGTCGGCGGCGTTCAGCGTCTTGACCAGCTTGCCGCCCCGCAGGACCGCGATCCGGTCGCACATGGCGAAGACCTCGTTCAGGCGGTGGGAGACGAAGATGATCGAGGTGCCCGCCTCCTTCTCCCGCCGCACCAGGTCGAGGATGTCGTTGAAGTGCTCCTCGCTGGTCGACGCGGTCGTCTCGTCCAAGATCATGATCTTGTGAGTGGTGACCGCCGCGCGGGACAGGGACAGCATCTGCCGCTGTCCAGGCCCCAGGTCGCGGGCCAGCTGCCGGGTCGACAGGTGACCCAGACCGACGTTGGCCAGCACCTCCCGTGTCTCGGCGTTGTTGGTGTCGATCTTCTGCGCCCACGGGCGGATGTCCCGACCCTCGCGGAGCTTGTACAGCCAGACGTTCTCCCCGACGGTGAAGTCGTCGATGATCAACGGCTCCTGGTGCATCATCAACACCCCCGCCTGCTCGGCCTCGGCGGCGTTGCGCACCGGGTGGGGGTAGCCGGCGATCGTGATCTCCCCGTCGGTCAATGTGTCGACCCCGGCCAGCAGCTTTGCGAA
>NZ_BAAAYX010000025.1:0-3002 GCF_039536605.1 Microlunatus aurantiacus | reverse complement strand
CCTTCCAGGTCGACTCCGTCCAGGGCCTTCACGCCCGGGTAGTGCTTCTTCACCCCGACCGCGGTGAACGAGACCTCGCCGGGTGGGAGTGGACTCGCTTCTTGTTCGTGTGCCGCAGCGGCCATGGTGCGCCTTCCTGAGAGGTGGTGGTGCAGAGACTGAAGGGGTACGACTCAGACGCTAGGGGTGGAAGGCAGAGGGCAGATAGCGCCGGAGATGCCACACACTGATACTTTGTTGCTCAATGCTCAGTTCTGGCTCAGAGGGGGCGACGCATGCCGCAGACCGAACAGGTCGCGCACCGGCTGGCCACGATCCAGGCCGCTCGCGAGGTGGTGCCGAGCGACCCGAACCACTCCGCCCGCTGGCACCGCCACGGCGTGCCGAGCCCGTTCTCCCGCTGGAACCACCACCCCGAGTACGAGGTGCACCTGATCACCGCCGGCACCGGCTGGTACGTGGTCGGCGACTGCATCGACGTGTTCAGCGCCGGCCAGCTGGTCCTGGTGGGTTCCCACGTGCCGCACCACTGGATCAGCGACCTCGCTCCCGGCGAACGCCTGCCGGAACGGGACGTGGTGTTCCAGTTCCATCCCCAGTGGATCGACCGTTGCGCGGACCTCCTGCCCGAGGTCGGCGCCGCGCGCGCCCTGCTGCGGCAGTCCCGGCGGGGCATCGAGTTCTCCGGTCCCACCAGGGACGCGGCCGCCGAACGCCTGCAGGCGATCGGGGTCACGGAGGGCGCCGCGCGGCTCGGCCACATCTTCGGCTTGCTGGGTCTGCTGTCGGACGCCCCCGACGGCGAACGGCGTTATCTGGCGGCGGAGTGGTCGACGTCGCTCGACGAGGAAGGCACCGGTGCCGCCGACCGGGTCGACCTCGCCTTCGGCTACATCTTCGCCCACCTCGGCGACGCCGATCTGCGCCTGGCCGACACCGCCCGGCACGTCGGCATGTCGGAGTCCGCGTTCTCTCGCTACTTCGCCCGGGTCACCGGGGTGACGTTCGCTGACACCGTACGGCGACTCCGGCTGGCCCAGGCCGGCAAGCTGCTGCGCGGCACCACGCTGCCGGTGGCCGCGATCGCCCACCGGGTCGGCTACGCGAACCTGTCCAACTTCAACCGGCAGTTCCGCGCCCACCACGGCCACACCCCCCGCACCCACCGCGGGTAGTCCCTGACGGCAAGCGCAGGAAAGTACCAGTGGTCGACATCGCGCTCTCTAGTGCCCGTGGGCGAGCAGGCCTAGATTCGGTGCTGGCTCACCACGGAGCCCCACCCCTCAGGAGTCCGCATCGTGACCAACCGCAGCGCCGTCCTCCACGCCCCGCACGAGCTCACCATCGAGGATCGGGCGGTTCCCGAGCCCCAGCCCGGTGAGGTCCTCGTCCGGGTCGTCGCCGTCGGGATCTGCGGTTCCGACGTGCACTACTTCGAGCACGGCCGCATCGGTCCGTACGTCGTCGAGTCACCGATGGTCATCGGCCACGAAGCGGCGGGAGTCGTCGTGGGGGTCGGCCAGGGGGTGAGCAGCGACCGCATCGGGAAGCGCGTGGCGCTGGAGCCCGGTGTCCCGTGCCGGAACTGCCCCACCTGCCTCTCCGGGCGCTACAACCTGTGCCCCGACGTAGTGTTCTTCGCCACCCCGCCGGTCGACGGCGCCATCTGCGAGTACGTCACGCTGGCCTCCGCCTTCGCCCACGACGTCCCGGCGGGACTCGACCACGAGCACGCCGCCATGGCCGAGCCCGTGTCGGTGGGGATCTGGGCCTGTCGACGGGCGGGTGTCCAGGCCGGGGACCGGGTCCTGGTCACCGGCGCCGGACCGATCGGTCTGCTGACCGCCCAGGTGGCCCGCGCCTTCGGCGCCACCAAGGTGACCGTCACCGACATGAACGCCTTCCGGGTCGAGGCCGCCGCCCGGCTCGGTCTCCACGCCCAACTCGCCCCCACGCCCCTGGAGGGCGAGTACGACGTCCAGGTCGAGTGCTCCGGAGCCGGGGCGGCCCTCAGCACCGGCATGACGTCGCTGGCCCGAGCGGGCCGGGTGGTCCTGGTCGGGATGGGAGCCGACGAGGTCAGCATCAACGTGCCTCTCGTGCAGGGACGGGAGCTCACCCTCACCGGCACGTTCCGGTACGCCAACACCTACCCCCTGGCCCTCGACCTGATCGCGAGTGGCGCCGTCGACGTGGCTCCGGTGATCACCCACCACTTCGACCTCGATCACGCCACCGACGCGATGACCCTCGCTTCGCGGGAGCCGAACTCGCTCAAGGCCATCGTGCGGGTCGGGACGTGAGCTGACCCTGTCGGCCGGGTGGAAGTGCTGTTCTGAATTGGCCGCTCTGGCGGTCCCTAGACCTGCGCATTACGAGTCGCTTGGGAGTCGTCCTCGCTGGCTTCGCTGAGCGTGAATCTGTCCACCCGTGGGCGATCCAGGCCACCAAAATGTGCAACGTTGGCTGCCGGTCTGGCTGCCACACGGGACACAAACCGCAGCGACGCCTCTTGGACAGCAGGCACTGTCGGCGCTGGCCAGTAATCTAGAGATTGAGATGACGAGCCCAAAGTATTGCCGAGGTCGGACCGCCCGCGGCCTGAGATGCCGCCGAGTAGTCGCCGGAGTTGCTTACTGTCATGTTCATGTATCGCAAGCTCGGGACGAGCGTCGGCCCGCTATCAGGCAGTCCCTGACGAATACCGGAGAATTGCCCGGACGCGACCTGGCAATCAGGGCCTCGACCGGGTCGACGGTGTCCGACCGTGTGGCAGTCCCCAGAGTTTTCGAACACCAGGCGAAGTCGGTGCTCGGGGAGGACTTCGCCGTCCGTTTCGGGAGCATCATCTCGGCCGGGTCCGCGGCAGCAGCGCTGTCGGAGTCCATGAAGGCGAGCACCGCGCTCGGCCTGTCGGCCAAGTCCGTCGTCGGCAATTACCCCACCGCCGCCTCGGCGTTGTCAGCGTCCTGGAAGGGCCGGGCGGCGATCGACAAAGCAGT
>NZ_BAAAYX010000024.1:0-11096 GCF_039536605.1 Microlunatus aurantiacus | reverse complement strand
TGGACATCCTTCCGAGGCCGAAGCCCCTGATCTCGGATGTCCGTCAAACCGGGTCACTCCCACCTCCCGGGACAGACCGGCGATGTCGGTGAGCCACACCAGTGACTCGATGCCAACCGCGCTGCGGATAGCCACCGCCAGCCGATGGATGTTCGCCTTCCCGAGCCGTGGCTCCAGAGGCGCCAGCGCATCCACGAACCAGCCGATCGCCCGGCCCTGCCGCAGCGGAAGGTCCGTGGCGTCGCTCTCAAGTGAGAGCCGCAGCATCGTCCGTTGCTGCCCCTCGGACTCCAGCACCAGGCCGATGAACGTCTCGATGGCCAAGTCGAGGCGGGTCACGGGGTCGTCGCCCGGCTCGTCGGGCAGCAGCGACGACGTCTGGATCTCGGGGTGTGCGGCGATCAGCAGCGCCTTCTGACTGGGGAAGTAGCGATAGCCGGTGGTGCGCGACACCGAGGCCGCCTCGGCCGCCTGCTCGACGGTCGGCGAGGCCGTCCCTGCCGCGATCAGTGCCCGGGTCGCGGCGATCAGCTGGCTGCGGGTGCGTGCCTTCTGCCGGGTCCGGCCGGACTCCTCGTAGACCGTTGACATGGGGTTCACGGTACCAAAATGTCGTTATGGGACTTGAATCCCATAAACGATGAAGGGGCGACGTCATGGACACGCTGACAGCCACAGTCCGGCAGCAGGGTGAAGGCGAGCAGGCCTGGTTCTGCGGCGGCGGGACGTTCACCTGGAAGGTGACCGGGGCAGAGAGCGGTGCTGCGTTCTTCATGTTCGAGGACCAGCTCGAGCGGGGGAAGGTCACTCCGCTGCACCTCCACCCCCATGCTGATGAGACGTTCTACCTGCTCGAAGGCGAAATCCTGCTGCATATCGACGGCGAGGAAACCACGCTCGGCGCGGGCGGGGTAGCAGTGTTCCCACGCCGCATCCCGCACGCCTTCATGGTCACCTCACCGACCGCCAGGATGCTGGCCTTCCAGAACCCGGCCGCCGGCGAGGCGTTCTACCGGCATGCCAGCGAGGACCACCCCACGCCCGTCGACTTCGACCGAATCCGTGCCGCCGCTGAGGCCACTGGTGCGATCGAGATCCTCGGCCCGCCGCCGTTCTGAGCTGTCGGCGCCGCGACGCATTGATCCGTGTTGTGGCGCAAATGACGACCCCGTGGCACGGACGAACGGACAAGCGGTTCGCCGGCGCTGAAGTCCGTTCGCCGATCCGGGCCCGGGTAACGTCTGATCTCTGGGCACGGCCCCGAGTCCGCCGGTGGGTTCAGCAGTCGTCCCACGGCCCGGTTGCCGGCCAGGCGTTGCACCAACAGCAAGCCGGCAGGGGAGGATGCCACCGGAGGTTGGGGTGCTTGCGGGTGAGGTGCGCGTCCACCGCCCTTTTGCGCGCCGGGGCGGCTGGCGCCGGCTCCTGGGACTCTGACACTGCAATATCCCGTTCTTTGGCGGAATCAACTAACGAACTCGCGTTGAGCAGGTGGAATTGCGTCTTCCCTCACACGCGGCCCCAGTGGCGATTGTCGGGTGCGGGCCGGGAGCTCTCGCCGCACCCGGTCGGAGCCCACCTCGTCCTGCCGGCCAGTGGCACGAAGTCGGAGCATATGATGGTGCTGCTCGTTGTCGCTGTGGCGATATACACCCCCGATCACGAAAGAACCTTTACGGGGGTTTGGTCATGTTTCGGGCGGTATGCCCGGTTGGTCGTCGCTCAATCCGGTGAGTCCAAGCTCAGCCCGGCGCTTCGCCTTCCGTCCCCCAGGTCCGACGACCTGGGTTGAGTATTTCGGCACCGGCACCGGCACCGGCACAGGCACCGGCACCGGCGTCGGCTTCTGAACCTCCTGCGCCTCTACCCCGACCCCACCCCCGACCTAAGCACCACCCGCGCTGACCGCAACCGTCGGGCGGTGCATCACTAGACCCGCGAGCGAGCTGCTGTCCAAACTCGCCAGCAACCGGCAGTCGCCACGCTGCTGAGGCTTCCCGCCCTGTCGCCCACACGAGACAACTGAAGACCTGCCGAAACCGTAGGGCCCGATTCGGCTCGCTGCCCGACGCACTCAGCGCCAGACCGCAGCTGCGGGCGGCCGGTTGGCCGGCGACGTCTCCGTTGAACGAGATGAGCACCCTTGCTGGGGGCCACAGCGCTGTCACTTGGGGCAGGCGCATCGCCACCCCTAGGGGTGTGGTGGGCTGGCCGTATCGGCGCTTACATTGAGGGTTAGCTCCGGCGTCGGGCGATTCGCTTCTTAGCGGTCTCCTTTCGGTGGGCGCGTTCGTCGGCGAAGTTCGTAAGTCCGTGCGGTTGGCGGTCACCGTTGATCGACCAGGAACCAATCGGCTGATCTACCCGTCCGTGGTGATGTGTCTGCCGATGGTCGGATGCTGTGCGGGCCGCTGGGAAACGAAGCGTCAAGTCTCCTAGCGGCCCGCCCTGGTTGTTCGCTGGTTCAGGGTGACTGCAGTGCCCGTACGGGGCTGGGGATTGATCGACCGGGTGTGCCCGCGTCGCCGAGCGGTCGCGGTCGGCGTCCCCTCGCAGGAATGGTCGCCACCACGTCTTGTTGATCCTGGCCGACGGACTATCTGGCTGGCACCCGGCGGAGCCCGGAGTGCCGGATGCGCGGCTTCAGGTCGCCTGCTGGATCTTCGAGTCCAATGGTTGGCGTGGTCGCCCCCCAGCTGCTGGATCTGTCGGCCCAGCTGCTCGATCTGTCGGCCAGGCGCTCGTTGTTGGGGATGGCCCGGGTGCCGCGGGGCACTTCCGGGTCTGGGTGTTCAGCCTCAGGTCGGAGAAAGGTGAGCGCCTGGGTTGATGGGTGGTGGGAGTCGGCCATGGTCCCGGCGCGCCGGATCAGGGCGTGGAGTCGGGCCAGCAACTCGTCCAGGGCGAACGGCTTGGCCAGGTAGTCGTCGCCTCCGGCGTCCAGGCCGTCGACCCCGGTCGTTGATGGCGTCGCGGGCGGTGAGCACCAGGATCGGTACGTCGTTGCCGGCGGCCCGCAGCATCCGGGTCGCCTCCAGCCCGTCGAGCCGCGGCATCATCACGTCCATGATCACCGCGTCAGGTCGGTGGGTGGCCAGCAGGGCCAGCGCCTGCAAGCCGTCCTCGACGAGGGTGACCTCGTACCCGCTGTACTGCAGGGAACGCTGCAACGAGTCCCGGACGGCTTGGTCGTCGTCGACGACCAGGACCTGCATGACAGAGCGTGGCCGGGTGCGGCGCGCGACCGACCGCAACGATGGGCGGTCGATCCGTGCAGGAGCCGGATCGGTCAGCGCTGACGGCGCGTCGATCTTGATGGCGACGGGTTCCACAGGTGGGTCGGCTGGCCCGCTAGAGTCGACTGGTAGGACACCGAGAACTGGTAGGAGATCAGATCATGGCGCAGGGAACCGTCAAGTGGTTCAACGCGGAGAAAGGCTTCGGCTTCATCGCTGTCGACGGCGGAGGGGCTGACGTGTTTGTTCATTACAGCGCGATCGCCTCATCTGGTTTCCGGTCACTTGATGAAGGTCAGCGGGTCGAGTTCACTACGACGCAGGGCCCGAAAGGTCCTCAGGCTGCCGACGTCCGTCCCATCTGATTCGCAGCCGCAGCAGCCGCCTCTGGTTGAAGACAGGCAGAGCAGCGAAGCTAAAGGCACCGAACCGAGATCAGTAGTCGGCGCTGCACGGTGCTGTTCGGAGTGCGCCTCGCTGATCGGCTTCGGGCCAGACGGATCTGCCCTCTGCGGCGATCTCGGACCCTCCGCTGCGGGGCACGAAGCCGGCCGCCGTCGACGCTGACGCCGACCTCGGCCTCGACCTCGGCGGAGGATGAGCCCCTGCGGACGTTGACATCACCCGTTCAAAGCCGGGCCGTCAGTGTGACCTTGCCGTCGGCGTGAAAGACGAAGAACAATCTGGCGGAGGAGCAGCGTGTCGGCGCGACACCTGTCACCCCTTCGTTCGTTGCACCACCGCTGCGGACAGGCGCCGTCGGCGGGTCGCCAAGCACGATGATCATCTCGGTGGCGCCGCGAGCCCCTTGATCCGGTGGCGGTCGCGGGTTGACGAGCTTGACGCGGCCTTGGTAGCCAGCCGGCTCAGCTGCTGTCGGGTTGGTCGGGGAACGGGTCGTCGTCGTCGTAGTCGCTGAGTCTTTGCCAATGCGCGTTGTGGCACCACGGGGCACGGGGGCAGCGGACTGGTGGAGCCGATCTCGAGCGGGTAGCTGCAACCGGTGCATTGATAGGTTCCGTGGCCGACGCTGCTGCCGGCGGGAACAAGTTCGGCCATGACTCCACGGTAGCCCGCCGCCGCGTCGTCGTCCCGTCTGCGGTCGGCACTCTCCAGTAGTCCCACCTGCATTGCTGTGGACATATGACGACACATCGGCCACCTCATTGGCCGCCGTGGGACCCCATTCGGCAGCGTCTTGTGACTATGTCGGACGGGGCTTGTTCTCATGGGTGTGGTGAAGGCGTTGGAAGAGATTCTCCCAGCGCGTCGCGATGAGATCCCGGTCGTATGTTCGGGCGTGGGTGGCGGCGGCCTGCCCGAACTGGCTTCGTAGGCTCGGTTGTTCAATGAGCGAGCTGATCGCCGCCGCGAGCTCGGCGGTTTCGCCGGCGGGCACTAGTCGTCCGGTCACGCGGTCTTTGATGAGCTCGGATGGTCCGGTCGGGCAGTCGAATGCCACGACCGGCACGGCGCAACTCATGGCTTCCAGCAGCACCATGGGGAATCCCTCGTAGCGGGAGCTGAGCACGAACAGGCCAGCGGAGCGGAGGACCTCCGGAAGGTCGTCGACGTGACCGGCCAGGGAGATGGTCTCGCTGAGGGCTTGCTCGTCGATCATCGACTGGAGGTGTGGTTGTTCTGGTCCGCTGCCGTAGATGGCCAGTCGCCACTCCGGATGGTCTCGATGCACGAGGGCCCAGGCACTGATCAGTTGGTCGAAGCCTTTCTGAGGAGTGAGTCGTCCGGCGGCCACCACGGTTTGTGATCTCTCAGTCTCAAGTGAGTGGCGCCGAAAAGGCTGGTGGGGGACCGCGTTGGGGATGGATTCGATGTGGGTGTCGGGGAGCAGAGCGCGGTAGGCGTCGGAGTCGGTCTCGGTGAGGGTCACGACAGCGTCCAGGGCCGGGTAGTGCGCGCGGATCAGTTGGCGTCGCGATGCTGCTCGCCGGCCCAGGTGGAGATGTTCTTGGCCGATGGTGATCGCATCGGGTGGAGCGAGTTGGGCGAGGGCGAAGTTTAGCCCTGGATTGGTGCCGATCAGGACGCAGCCGTGCTGGCGGCGCAGGTAGCGCTTCAAGGCGACATCGGTGAACCTCGACACGCGCCCGTACCACTTGTCTCCGGGAGGGAAGATCCGGCTGGGCCACCGTTCCAGGATCTTCCGGGCGGTGCGGCGCAGGAACCGGCGCGGTGCGGTCCAGCCGGGTGCGAAGAGCTGTCGCGACGGGGTGAGGATCCTGATCCGTACTGGATCGGCGATGGGGTAGGAGGGGTCTGGTCGTCCCTTGAGCAGACTGAGGATCTCGACGTCGTGGCCACGTTCGGCCAATGCATTGGCGGTGTTGAGGGTGGTCCGCACGGCGCCGCCGCGCCCGTGAGCGTGACCGAGCAGGAACCTAACCTTCACGAGTCGTCCGAGGAGTGCCGGGTGGTGAGGGCATGGCCCAGCATCCCCCAGATCGTCGCCCCTGGACAGAGTGGCACCGCTCAGCGGTGGACGCTTGTTGCCCATCGGGTGCTGACTGTGCTGCGCCAACACATACCCTCGGCCTCGGCATCCCGTTCCTCGTCGCTGCGGTCGCCTCCATGGTGAGCCGGCCGCCGCCGCGCACGACCTGAATCAAGTCGCGCGGGGTGAGCGAGCTAGTGAACATCCGGACGCTGATGGCCGTGGCCACGGTCATGCTGTGGTCGTCGATGATGAACAAGCCGCGGTGGCCGGTGGTGCCCGAGGTGGTGGCCACCTGGTAGCGGCCCAGCAGGCGTTGCCCACGAGGCCGGGGTCGGCGACGAAGGCCTGTACGGCGTCCAGGTGATCATCCGGTCGGTGACCCAGTCGTCGAATTGGGCCATCAGGTTTTGCTTGTCGACCACGGGCAGCCGGGCGACGTCTGCGACCCGTTCGGGCTGGCCTCGGTACAGCGACCGGTAGAACGGGGAGCTGCGGCGGGCAAGTGCGACGAGGTCGGCGAGCCGCTGCCGGCGGCGCCGCTCCAGTCCGGCCGCGCCTTCCCGCTGGGTCCGGAAGGCGTCGATGATCAAGGAGGGCACCCGATCAGGCATCGTCGTGCCCGGGTCCAGATGACAGGCGGGTGGCGACGCCGAGGAGGTAGTCGCCGCCGATGTAGGTGCGCCAGCGGTCGGCGATGTGCAGCCCGTGGCGGGGTAGCTCAGCGAGGAATTCTCCGGCGGTGAACCGGTCGTCGGTGGGGTGGTCGAACAGGTTTTTGTAGCTGGGCCGGGCCAGTGCGGTGGCGGTGACTTCGTCGAAGAAGAACCGGCCGCCGGGTTGCAGCACCCGGGCCACCTCGGTCAGCGCCTCGCGCCAGCGGGGGATGTGGTGGATGACGGCGAAGTCGAACACCGCGCCGTAGCCGGCGTCGCTGCCGCCGCCGAACGCGGAGAAGGCGGCCGTCAGGTCGGTGGCGGAACCTTCGGCGAGGTTCACCCGGCCTCGGTATCGGGTCAGCCGGTGGGCGGCCTTGTGGATCATCGCCGGGTCGAGGTCGACCGCGTCCACCCGGGCGGCGCCGAAGACGTCGAGGATCAACTTCGTGCCGTAGCCGGGCCCGCAGCCGAGCTCGACAACCCGGGCTCCCGGAGTGCGGCCACCCATCCTGGCCAGCCGTGCGGCCTCGACCCGTTGGAGTAGTCGTCGCGGCGGCGAGTCGACCAGCGCCGACTCCACCCGGTTCATCCGCATAAGGAACCCTTCCTGTTAATAGCGCGATATCAGGATGTTATTCTCTGCGCGTGATGATTGCTAGGGAGGGGTCGATGCTGGCCCAGGACCCGGCCGCGGCGGCGGCGGCGGAGGCGTTGTTCCACAGCCTGTCCGACCGGACCCGGCTGCGGATCGTGCAACGGCTGGCCACCTCCGAGGTGCGGGTGACCGACCTGGTTGCCGAGCTCGAGCTGCCGCAGTCGACGGTGTCGAAGCACCTGGGTTGTCTGCGCGAGTGCGGGCTGGTGAGCGGCCGACCGGAGGGTCGGCAGGTGTTCTACTCCCTGGCCCGGCCCGAGCTGTTCGAGCTGCTCGCGGTCGCCGAGACTCTGTTGGCCGCCACCGGCTACGCCGTGGCCCTGTGCCCGAACTATGGCCGCACCGGCCTGCCCGAGAAGGACACTCATGAGTGACGCATGTGGCTGCGGCGACGACGAGCCCCGCTCAGGCGACGCGACGGAGGCCGGCGAAGACCGGGAGCCGGAGCGCCTGTGGGAGGTGAGCGAGCTGCGGTTCGCCGCACTGTCAGGGCTGTTCCTCCTTGGCGCCCTCATCGTCGGCTGGGCCGCGCCCTCCCGGACCACCGAGGTCCTCCTGTTGGAGGTTGTGGCGCTGCTGCTCGGAGCATGGACCTTCGTTCCGTCCACGCTGCGCCGGCTGGTGAAAGGTCGGATCGGCGTCGGCACCTTGATGACGATCGCCGCGGTGGGAGCGGTCGCGCTCGGCCAGGTCGGGGAGGCCGCCGCGCTGGCGTTCCTGTACTCGATCAGTGAGGGATTGGAGGAGTACTCGATCGCCCGGACCCGGCGCGGGCTGCGGGCGTTGTTGAACTTGGTGCCGGCGCAGGCGACCGTGTCCCGCGACGGGGTGGAGAAGGTGGTGGGACCAGCCGAGCTGCAGGTGGGTGACACGCTGCTGGTGAAGCCCGGTGAGCGGCTCGCCACCGACGGCACGATCGCCACCGGCCGGACCGCGCTGGACGTCTCGGCGATCACCGGCGAGTCGGTGCCGGTCGAGGCCGGCCCCGGCGACGCCGTGTACGCCGGGTCGATCAACGGCAGCGGAGCGCTGTCGGTGACCGTGACCGCGGCCGCCGCTGACAACTCGCTGGCCCGGATCGTCGCCATCGTCGAGACCGAACAGGCCCGCAAGGGCGCCAGCCAGCGCCTCGCCGACCGGATCGCCAAACCCCTTGTGCCGGGGGTGATGATCGCTGCCGCCCTGGTCGCCGGGATTGGCGCCTTGGTCGGGGATCCGCTGCTGTGGCTGGAGCGGGCCCTTGTCGTCCTGGTCGCCGCCTCCCCGTGCGCCCTGGCCATCTCGGTGCCGGTCACCGTGTTCGCCGCCATCGGCGCCGCGAGCCGGCTGGGCGTGCTGGTCAAGGGCGGCGCCGCCCTGGAGGCGCTCGGCACCATCCGCACCGTCGCGCTGGACAAGACCGGCACGCTCACCCGCAACGAACCGTCCGTTGTCGACGTAGCCGCCGTCCCCGGGGTCACTGCGGACCGGGTGCTGGCAGTGGCCGCCGCGTTGGAGGCGCGCAGCGAACATCCCCTCGCCCGCGCCATTCTGGCCGCGGTCGACCAGCCCGAGCCAGCCGACGACGTGGACGCCGTTCCCGGGGCCGGGTTGACCGGCACCATCGGCGGCCGCCCGGCTCGGCTGGGCCGACCAGGCTGGATCTCCCCCGGCCCCCTCCAGGAGACGATCAGCGCGATGCAGCAGGCCGGCGGCACCGCCGTCCTCGTCGAAGTTGACGGGGCGGTGATCGGAGCGGTTGCCGTCCGCGACGAGCTGCGTCCCGAAGCCGCTGAGGTCGTCGCCCGACTGCACTCCTCTGGATACCGGGTGGCAATGCTGACCGGCGACAACACCGCCACCGCCCAGGCGCTGGCCGCCGACGCCGGCATCGGCCCTGACGCCGTGCACGCCGACCTGCGGCCCGAGGACAAGGCCCGGATCATCACCCAGCTGCGGGATGGGCAGCCGACCGCCATGGTCGGGGACGGCGTCAACGACGCACCGGCCCTGGCCACCGCCGACGTCGGCATCGCCATGGGCGCCATGGGCACCGACGTCGCCATCGAAACCGCCGACGTCGCCTTGATGGGAGAGGACCTGCGCCACCTGCCGCAAGCCCTGGCCCACGCCCGCCGGTCCCGGGCCATCATGCTGCAGAACGTTGGACTCTCGCTGGCCATCATCGCCGCGCTGATGCCACTAGCCTTGCTCGGCGTTCTCGGCCTGGCCGCGGTGGTGCTGGTGCATGAGGTCGCCGAGATCATCGTCATCGCCAACGGCGTCCGCGCCGGCCGTGCCCGACCGCTCCCCGCCGATCCGCGCCCGGTCGTCACCGACGGCCAACTCGCCGTCGACCCAGCCCGGTGACCGCCACCTCACCCCGTCAGACCCGAACGCGCTTCCGCTCACGGGCCGTGCTGCTCGGCGTCGCGGTGGCAGTCGCAGCCACCGACCTGGTGACCAAGGCGGTGGCCGCTCGCGCCTTGGCAGGACGGAACACCGTCGACCTGCCCGGACCGGTGGATCTGGCGCTGCTGTTCAACCCGGGCGCCGCGTTCGGGCTGGGCGCCGCCCTGCCGGCAGGCACGCTGGCCGTGGTTACCGCGATCCTGGTCGCCGGACTGTTCTGGTACGCCTGGCATGCCGCCCCCACAACCAATCGACTGGGCCGTGCCGGGTTGGCGATGCTGTTGGGCGGTGCAGTCGCGAACCTGGCGGACCGCAGCATCGACGGGGTCGTCACCGACTATCTGCACACCGGCTGGTGGCCGACCTTCAACCTCGCCGACGTGGCCATCGTGACCGGCGCCGGCCTGCTGCTGCTCAGCACCTTCCGACAGCCGCCTCCCACTGAAGGAGCGGTGCAGTGATGGACGCAACCGTGTCGCGGTCAAACCGCCCGGTCCACCCACGGCCAGCCGACAGCCCCGATCCGAGGACCTCATGAACATCGTCGCAACACTGCTGCAGGCCGCCGGCCTGTTCCTGGTCACCAACATCGACGACATCATCGTCTTGTCGCTGTTCTTCGCCCGCGGCGCCGGCCAGCGCGGCACCACCGCCAAGATCACCGCCGGCCAGTACCTGGGCTTCGGCGCCATCCTGGCCGTCGCCGTCGCCGTCACCCTCGGCGCGCAAGCCTTCCTGCCCGAATCGGCGATCCCCTACTTCGGGCTGATTCCGCTGCTGCTCGGGCTCCGCGCCGCTTGGCAGGTCTGGCGGCGCCGCGGCGACGACGACGACGACGAGCTCGCGGAGGGCAAGACCGTCAGCGTTCTCACGGTGGCGGCCGTCACCTTCGCCAACGGCGGGGACAACATCGGGGTGTACGTGCCGGTGTTCCTCGCGGTCGGCACCGGCGCTGCCGTGGCCTACTGCGTCGCCTTCTTACTCCTGGTGATCGTGCTTGTGCTGGCCGCCCGCTTCATCGCGACCCGCCGGCCCATCGCCGCCGTTCTAGAACGATGGGAACACATCTTGTTCCCGCTAGTCCTGATCGGGCTCGGCCTGGTCATCCTCATCGAAGGCGGCGCCTTCGGCCTATGACGAGAGGGGGGATGGAATGGAACGGGTTATGACGACGCCTGGCCCTGTGGCTGCCGGCTGATTGGTCAGGTGGGGGTGATGTCGTCGACGAGTTTCTGCGGCGGTCGAAGTAGGCCGGGGATGGTTTGGCCCAATCGACTCTTTCCCCGCCGGCGCGGTGGGCCCGAAGTGGAGGACGTAGGAACCGTCCGGGTTGATGGCCAGGTCCGGTTCGCGGGAGCCCGGTCACCGCGTCGCTGCTGATTGTCGATCAGGCAGCGGGTGTCGACGCTTGCAGCTTCACTGCGGGTCGCCGGTCACTGCCCTCAGGTATGGCTGAGGTGAGGGAACGCTTGGGCTGAGCCATGCACGTGGAGAGCGGCTCGGGTGCCGGGTGCGGGGACGGGTGTCCCCGTGAGCCGGGCTTGGACCCTGACGGCGGTCGGGAGGAGCTCGAGCTCGATCAGCGCATCGTGGCCGTAGTAGTCGACCGAGCGGACGACACCGGTGGCGGAGGAGTCAGAAGCCGTGCCGTCGAGTTCGGGTGGTGTGAGCCGGATCTGCTCGGGGCGGAGGATGATCGTGAT
>NZ_BAAAYX010000023.1:0-46155 GCF_039536605.1 Microlunatus aurantiacus | reverse complement strand
CCAGAAGCAGCGCCACCATTCAGACAGACCCGCCCACCAACGCCGATCGGTGGATCGAGGCTAAGTGACTGGACAGAGCCCCTGGTTGCGGAGCCGTTCTGGCACGGAGTCCTCAGTAACGCCCGTTGGAACGACGGGCTCGTTACCAACGGCTTGCTTGCGGGCCTGATTGAGACGGCAAAACACCAAGACGCCTTCGACGACGACCAGATGCGACGGTGGGCAGGGCTTCTGGCCTCGATCGCAGTGCAGTGCCAATCGCCGCCGGCTGCGTCATGGGTGGAGCAACTGACAGCGAAGGCTTCGCCCGACCAGCGGACTCAATGGATCGAGGCGGTTGGAAATGAGCTCGGCGAGATCGACCCCGCCGCGGTCGCGGCAGTCTGGGACACTTGGTTAGCCGAGTACTGGAGGCAGCGGACCAAGAGCCATCCAACCGTACTGTCGAAATCTGAAGCAGACGCGTTGGCAGTCCTGGCAACCAACCTCCCGGCCGAGCAATTCGTCGATTCAGTGACGCTGGTGACAGCCACCCATGCCGGTCTCGCCCCGTACGGCGAGTCGACGAGCCGCCTCTCCAACGAGCTCATTGGCGCCTGCCCCGTCGCGGTCGGACGCTTCCTAACCCACCTCATGACGAACACATCGACCCCCTTCTGGGGCGACTACGACCTCAAACCCAAGCTCGAGCAGCTCGTTGCGAGGACTGGCGACTGGACGTCGCTGCGGGAAGCGGCACTTCGACTGGGCATCACCCCCGCGTAGGCCACCACTGCAGGACGGTGATCCAACACGAGGCGGGTTGCTGTCCGTCAGCCTCCTATGTCGACATCCCAGCGAGTGCAGGGTCGAGCGCGCCTATGGCCATGCGAAGCAGGTCGGCTGCTTCTGAGCGCTTGACCCTGGCGCAGTGAGCGACAAAGGTGATCCTGAGGGGGTGGGCTGGGTGGGAGCGCAACACTAAACACAGAAGGGTTCGCGTCTGTGGTGACGTTAGGCCAGTTGGAAGGGGATTGATGCTCTCGAACATGCTGGGTCAGACAGCTCCGGTGACCGCTGTCTTCCTTAACGGACCTCACGAAGGTGAGCGTCGGCAGATTCCGAAGGCTTGGCGGATGCTGGAGTGGGTGACGCTGCCGGCGCCGCTTGACGACGAGGTACGAGAGTTCTTACCAGCGGAAACCCGCGAGTCCGAAATCCTTCCGTACCATATCCCTGGCCGAAGGGCGACGGTGTACGAGCGAGCGGTTTGGAAGCCCGGGTTCGAATCGGAGGGCGTTCCCTATATCGCCTTTCAACGCCGCACGGACCCGTAAGTCGGCCGTTGAATCTGAGCACCGCGGGAAGTTGCTGAGGGGCGTGAGCCGATAAGCCGCCGTATGACAGGGCGCTGGCGCCGGGATCAAACCGGGAGCTAGCCTCTGGGACATCGCTCACCAGGCCGTCCCGCCTTGCGGGATACTGGGACCCATGAGTTCTGCTTCAACTGTCGTGGCCCGCTCCGGACCGGCGATCCGCGCCCTGCTGGCCGAGGTGTCACCTTGAGTGCGCCGAGTTCGAGCGCGACTTTGCAGCAGCCGCCGAGCAAGCCGGCGGTGCCGTCGAAACAGCCCCGCTTGAAATCGCATTGGACCGCTGGTGGCGGATCGCTGCTGTTCGAGGCAACCCGTTGGCAGACAACGAGCGGGCGATGATCGACAGGGCACGATCTGGCGACTTCAACGGCTGGCGTCCAGGCCCGAACGGGCTAGAGGCGAGCGAATGCCGGTGTACTGGACGCGATGGCTGGAAGTTCCAGACGCCACTTCACGACCTGTTCCGCCGAGACACACAGCAGATCCGCATGGACGAGACCATGGGGTTCGACCTGCGTCCATGGTGGTGTGGCTGCGCAACCACGTGTCGGGGAGCGTCGTGAGACGCCACCAGCTCCCAACGGGCAAGGAGGACCTGATCAACGGCTCAGAAGCAGTGAGTTCGCTCAGTCAGCGTCACCCGAGCCACTCATTCCTTCTAATCGGACTTCGTCAGTTCGGTATGAAGTTGGTCGGATACAGCTCGATCGGCATCATCGGCTTCTCCCAGGCTCCATCAGCAGCTCGTGCTGCCGGACTGCTGATCGAGCCAGCTCAAGACGTCGCTCCCCGAGGATGGGCGTCTCGGCTCGCCCCGGGGATCGGGCCAAGGTCTATTCGAACATCGGGCACAACGTCGCATCCGAGGAGATGGCCGGCCTCACCACCTTCGTGCGCCGACACCTGCCTGGAGCCGACGGTGCCGGCCTGGGTGCTGCAATGTGAGCGTAGGTCCACCACCGGTCGCCGCCGAGCACGGTGGGTGTGAGGATGCTCGCGTGCGCAGAGTGCTTGTCGTTCCCGGTCTCGCCGTTCGGGGTTACGCCGATCTGGCCGTCGGTGCCTTGAGGGCGGCCGGTTTGGACGCGGAGCTATTGGATCCACCGGCATGGCGGACGGTGCCGGCCGATCTGGAGCTGTACGGACGGCAGCTGGGCCGGCGTCTGCGTGAGGACGACCGTCCGGTCGCGGTCCTGATCGGGCTATCGGTGGGCACCCAGGCGGCAGCGGTCGCGGCCGCGGTCGCCGGCCGGCGCGTCGAGCACCTGCTGCTGGTGAGTCCGACGGTCGACCCGGCGAAGCGAAGCCACCGGCGCCTCCTGGCGGCGTGGCTGAAGGGTGAAGATCATCCCGACTCACCACCGCTCTCCCAGCAGATCGGCGACTGGCGTCACGCCGGGGCACCACGGATCTTCCGCGGCTTCAGCTCCGCCGTCCGAGTACGACTCGAGGACGTCCTGCCGGAGGTGGCAGCCAAGATCACCATCGTGCACGCCGAGGCCGATCAGCTGACCGCACACTCCTACGCCGTGGACCTGGCCGAACGCGTCGGTGGCCGCCTGCTCCTGGTGCCGGACGCTCCCCACTCCTGGCCTATCGGCGACGCCGGCCGCTTCGTCACCCTCGTCTCGGAGCTCGCCGCATGAGCGCCCTGCCGCCCAGCCAAACGATCGCCTCCTTCGACTCCGCGTCGGCGATGCATGCCGCGACCGTGGCCGCCCTGAACGGATCACCATTCCCGAACCTCGGGCAGGGGCGGGCGGCCGGCCTGGGCGCCCGGGTCGGCGGACAGCTGCCGTGGCCACTGCTGCAACGCGTCTACGCCCGGATCGGCGCCGGCGAGGGCCTGACCGAGAGCCAGCTCGCCCGCGTCGACCTCGCCACCGTCGCCGAGTGGCTCGCCGACGCCTACCCCGCCCGTCGCTATCCCGCCGTCCTCCTCGGCTCGAGCAACGGTGCCCTCACCCAGCTCGCCGCCGCCGCTCAGATCCCCTGGCTCCCCGGCACCCTGCTCGTCCCCGTACGCCGGAACGCCGACGTCAACGACCTGGACGCTGCGCTGCGCTTCGGCATCCGTCACGCACCGACCCTGACCGCCGCCAACCCTGACGTCGTGGTGCACCACATGCACGACCAGATGCAGGACGAGCTGATGGCGGCACGGATGGCGTACTTCCGAGTCAAGTGGCGCACGCTGCCGCTCGGGTATCGCCGGTTCCTGTCCGAGCGGCTGCAACCGGGCGCTCCGGTGATCATCGTCGACGACACCTCGACCTGGCCCGTGGTGCGGGTCAGCGACCAGTACCTGTTCCAACCCGGCGCCCAGGGCGGGCTCGAGCCCGACGACTACCTCCGTCGAGCGCACACCCCCACACCCGACGACACCGCACCCGAGGCCGAGTGGGGCGCCGAGCCCGGGTTCACCGCGGCCGTCGCCGCCTGGTGCGCTACTCACGGCCACCCGTTGGTCACCATCAGGTATCACGGTCCGCAAGCACCGTCCGCCGCTGTCGCCACCCTCATGCGCCGCTGGTATCGCGAGCGTGGCGAAAACGACAAGCGGCTGATCGTGCCCTCGTTCATCTTGGCGGACCCCTGGTTGACCATCACCAAGGCCGCCGTTCCGTTCTGGACCTTCTTCTCGGTACGCCCGGCGCTCGACAGCCTGGCCACCTACCTGGAGACGGCCGAGCCGTTCGACGAGGCGTACGTGCTGCCCTTCCAGCACGGCGCCCGCTCCCCCGGCATCGCCACCCCTGCCGACTGGTCACAGGTGCTGGCCCGGCACGGGGTCACGGCCCGGTTCCCGGGCCTGACCACCGAGAAGTTCCCGCACGACATCGCGTTCATGGGGCGCTACGACACCCGTCTCGAACAGCTGACCCCCGCACGACGGCTGTGGTCGCCCCTACCCGTCGACCAGGCACTGGACCAGCTCCGTACCAACGGCCTGACCATCACCTGAATCAGCCGCGCCGAATCGCCGAGCCGAGGGTCGGCCGGTACGCCGTAGGGACCGGTCGTGGTCCTTCGACCTCGTCGGCAAGGCCGACCGCTGGCGAGGGCGAAAGCCAGGTCACCAAGAACCCGATCGGATCAAGTTGGATCACGACATGACATCCCCCGACTACACCGAACCAACCGTCTCTGGGACAGCATCGGATGCCGTTGCTGAAATTCGGGACTTGGCCGATCGAGAACAACGACAACGCCCCCGAGGCCACCTTGACGGTCCTGAAGCTCGGCTACCGGCTACCGGCACGAGTCTGGGATCGGCGCCGCACCGGCCGACTGGGGGCCGCGTCTCCATCAACCTCTCAGTCCGCAACCTGACCGACCGCAGCCTGCTCGAGGTCCTCGAGCAGTGTCGCGACGCATACCGGCTGCCACCGGACCTGGTCGAGGTGGGATCACCGAAAGCGCCATCATGGCCGACCCCGAACAGTGCCGCCGGCTGATCGAGACGCTACGCGACCACGGGTACGGAGTCGCGATCGACGACTTCGGCGTCGGCCAGTCCTCCCTCACCTACCTGCAGAAGCTGCCGATCTCCACGCTGAAGATCGACCAGGGATTCGTGAAGACACTCTCGACCGATCCCAAGAACCAGACCATCGTCCGCTCCGTGCTGCAGCTCGCCACCTCCCTCGGACTCGAAATAGTCGCCGAAGGAGTCGAGGACAAACAATCCTTGGCGCTGCGGCGGGAATGGGGATGCACCTAGGGAGAGGGCTACCACGTGCACAAACCCACCCCCTTCGCCGACGTATCCCGGGCTGCTGGAGCACCGCACAACCTCGGCTGCGGCCGCTGGGCCACCACTCCAGCCCGCGGATCCGGCCACCACCCCGGCCGAGCGTGATCACAACCGCGCCGTCCGGGACTGGGCCGCCGGCTGACAACGATCCAGGTACGCCGCAAGCCTCACCGGGCCGTCTCGCTGAAGGGTGCCCTTGCGGTGAGCGGACTGGGCCCGTCTGGTCGGACCGTCGGCCGTTAGTCGGCCCGAGTATTTTGAGGCTGACCGCTCACCGATCACCACAGGCGACAGCGGCGATGTCGAGCCGCCTGGCAGACGCCTCTCGGCGAGTGGCCCTCGTAGCGGCGAAAGGGTGAGGCCCGGGGGTCCTGCACCAGACAGCAGCAGTCGCCACGCACGAGGCGCACCGGTATTCCCGGGTCCACGAATCCCGCCACGACCGTGCAAGGGGCGTCGCCGAGTGCCCAATCTAAGTCTGCTTCGATGGGAGCAAGTCGACGGAGGAGGCGCGATGCCCAAGGGTGATGTGGAGACGTACCACCAAGACGGAGCCTGGCACAACCGGGTCGAGGGCGGTCAGGTGCTGAGCGACCACCCGACCAAAGAGGAGGCCCAAGCCGCCGGCCGTCGGTACGCGATGGACCGGCTGGTTGAGCACATCATCAAGAACGAGAACGGGCAGATTGCCGAACGCAACAGCTACGGGCACGATCCACGCAACATCCGCGGATAGCCAGGCCGTGCGACCGGCCCCTGAAACCGTCAAAGGCCAGTCCGAAAGCCCTTGCGGTGACCGCCCCGATGGGTGTCTGTCGGACCCGGCCAGAGCCAGGGCCCGGTCCTGAAGCACCGCGTTCCGCAACACGGTCCCCTACGGCGCCATGCGTCCTCGCACGACCAACGGCATGCGCACGGCTGTTTTATAGCAGCCGGCAAATCCGCCCGAGTCGGCGTGGTCGATGAACCACGTGCCGTGAGCGATCCTCTAGGGCAGCCCTTCAGCGAGGGCATGGGCGAGCATCGCCTGCGCGGTCCATCGGAGTTGTCGCGCAGCCTCCTCCCGGGACAGACCGGCGATGTCGGTGAGCCACACAAGTGACTCGATGCCAACTGCGCTGCGGATAGCCACCGCCAGCCGATAGATGTCCGCCTTTCCGAGCCGTGGCTCCAGCGGAGCCAGCGCATCCACGAACCAGCCGATCGCCCGGCCCTGCCGCAGCGGAAGGTCCGTGGCGTCGCTCTCGAGTGAGAGCCGCAGCATCGTCCGTTGCTGCCCCTCGGACTCCAGCACCAGGTCGACGAACTTCTCGATGGCCAAGGCGAGGCGGGTCACGGGGTCGTCGCCCGGCTCGTCGGGCAGCAGCGACGACGTCTGGATCTCGGGGTGTGCGGCGATCAGCAGGGCCTTCTGACTGGGGAAGTAGCGATAGGCGGTGGTGCGCGACACCGAGGCCGCCTCGGCCGCCTGCTCGACGGTCGGCGAGGCCGTCCCTGCCGCGATCAGTGCCCTGGTCGCGGCGATCAGCTGGCTGCGGGTGCGTGCCTTCTGCCGGGTCCGGCCGAACTCCTCGTAGACCGTTGACATGGCGTTCACGGTACCCTAATGTCGTTATGGGACATAAGTCCCATAACGTTGAAGGGGCGACGTCATGGACACGCTGACCGCCACGGTCCGGCAGCAGGGTGAGGGCGAGCAGGCCTGGTTCTGCGGCGGTGGGACGTTCACCTGGAAGGTCACCGGGGCAGAGAGCGGTGCTGCGTTCTTCATGTTCGAGGACCAACTCGAGCAGGGGAAGGTGACTCCGCTGCACCTCCACCCCCATGCGGATGAGACGTTCTACCTGCTCGAGGGCGAGATCCTGCTGCATATCGACGGCGAGGAAACCACGCTCGGCGCGGGCGGGCTGGCGATGTTCCCACGCCGCGTCCCGCACGCCTTCATGGTCACATCGCCGACCGCCAGAATGCTGGCCTTCCAGAACCCGGCTGCCGGCGAGGCGTTCTACCGGCACGCCAGCGAGGACCACCCCACGCCCGTCGACTTCGACCGGATCCGTGCGGCCGCTGAGGCCACCGGTGCGATCGAGATCCTCGGCCCGCCGCCGTTCTGAGCTGTCGGCAGCGCCGCATGCTCCTGGTGTGGCGCCGAACGACGATCCCCGTGGCATCGACGAAACGGACTGGCAGTTCCGCCGGCACGGAAGGTGACGCACATCCCACCCGGTCACGTCTGGTCGCGGCCCAACCAGGAGCAGATGAGCCATGGCGACAACGACACCCAGCTGGGGTCAGCCCACTGACTCAAGTCACTTGGGCTGATCCGTCCATGACGTCTCGGAGTTCCCGGTCGCCTTTTGTCGGACACCGGCACCGACACCGGCCCCACGACGTCCTTGGACTGGGTCGCCACTCTTCCGACGGAGATGTTGGGAGGGAGCCGCTCGCACCAACGGCTCCAGACTCCGCCGGCCGTGACTGCACCGGTAGACGGTCGGATTGCGGGCCGGCCCCCCACCCGCAGCGAGATCCATCCTGCGAAGATGCCGGTATGAGCCTTCGACGACGCGCGGCCGCAGCGGTCCTAGCTGCCCTGATCCTCGCCGCCTTGACCGGTTGCCCCGTGGAAGCCGAGGACACCGACGACGGGGATGACTACATCACGCTGTCTGTAGCGAGAATGACGGCTCCCGACTGACCAGTTCAAACTTCGGGCGACTCAGTCACTGGCGAGCATCTAACACGTCCCGGATGCTGGGTGAGTTGATGACGACGTGGCTGCCTGCGGGCGCATCGCGGCCACATCCCACCGGCCGCCTGGCATCGGCGGCAGGCATCGCGGACCCCGGAGGACTCAGCCGCTGGCTGGGATCGGCACCTCCGACAACGTGACGCCGACCCGGCCGGTGTGCGGGCGTGTTACCTGATCGCCGAAGACCCCGGCCGGGTCCCTGAACGCGGTTGCAGTTGCAGCCGTCGCCGCTGACAACGCGACTGGCACCACCGAGGAGGTGGGGTCCCTGTACGCCCACCCCGCCCTGATCTTGGCCACTCGCCGCGAGGTCTGGTCGATCGTCCAGTTCGGGCTTGCCACCGGACCGGTGCGGATCCTCAACGGTCTCGAGAGCGGACATCGGCAAGGTGTCCGGCATCAAGATCGGAGCCGACTGCCGGCGCATGGCAGCGCTCGCCGCCCCTATCGTGGAATCGCCGCCCGCGCCTAGCAGCCGTTCCGATCTACTGGCCGACTGTTCCGCAACATGGGCCAGGTGGCCAGCCGGATCGCGACGGCGCCGCCGTCACGCTGAATACCAACGACGCCCGCGACGCGGCCCGGCTCGACGTCGACGCCGTGCTTCATCGAGTGCTCGTCCCTGAACTCGTGGCGGACTGCCGTACTGGGTCGAGACGACCGTAAACGTCGCCCGCCTTGGCCGCTACTACGATCGCCCTCTACCACCCCTGGACCCGACCAATCCGACAGGAAGCCGCTCGGTCTCCAGTGGCACCGATCCGGGGCAGGTTGTCGCCGCCGATGCTTGCGCAGTCGTCGGCGAGCATCGCGGCGAGGAGGCGACACGGGGTGGAGGTGCACTTGCAGATCGCGTTCGGTGACTTGCGTCGGTCCACGTCGGCCACCAGCTCGCCGTCCCACCCCGTGGTCCCCTTGCCCTCTGGTAGCGGGCCGAGGCTCACGTGGCCGTTTCCTGGGGTTTCCACGAGGCCGAACGGTATCCTCGACCCGATGACCACGCTCGACGCCGCCTTGCTGACGCCGATGCTGCTGCCGTCCTGGATGGATCCCGAGTTCCTGATCCAGTTCTTCGGACCGTACGCCCTGTGGGGTGTCGCGTTCGTCATCTTCGCCGAGTGCGGGCTGTTCGCCATCCTGCCCGGGGACTCGCTGCTGTTCACCGTCGGCCTGTTCACCTCGATGGGCATCATCGACCACAGCCTCGTCTTCGTCTGTGTGGTGCTGACCATCGCCGCCGTGCTGGGTAACGTCTGCGGTTACTGGATCGGCCGGCTGATCGGTCCGCCGCTGTTCAAGCCCCGGACCGGCGTGATGGGCAAGGTCTTCCAGCAGTCCTACGTCGACAAGACCCACGTGTTCTTTGAGCGGTACGGCAACCGCGCCCTCATCCTGGCCCGGTTCGTGCCGATCGTGCGTACCTTCGTCACCCTGGTCGCGGGCGTCGGCCGGATGGACTTCCGCAAGTTCATCACCTACACCGCCATCGGCGGCGTGCTGTGGGCCTGCGGCATCACCGTCCTCGGCTTCCACCTCGGCAGGATCCCGGTCATCCAGCACAACCTCGACGCGGCCCTCCTCCTGATCGTGTTCGTGTCGGTGATCCCGATGCTGCTGGAGTACCTGCTGCACAAGCGACGGACCAAGGCCGCGCTGAGTGCGGCGGCCACCGGACCCACCGAGCTGTAGATCGACTCAGCCCCACCCGCGGCGAACTGCTCCTCCGTCTACGCCCTCGGGGAAGCGGACTTCGACGGGACCATCCCGGACAACGCGCCGCAGCTCCTGCCGCCGCTCCGGGCGCGCTGGCCACCGGCAGGCCTGGGTCACGGTCAGCGAGATGACCACGCCGAGGGTCGGGCCGAGGCAGGGGTCCCGCCGAGGCCGAACACCACCCCGAGCAGCGGAGCTCCCGCCAGACCCACAGCGGGCAGTCGCTGCAGCCGGAACGCGGCGGCCCAACGGGATGGCCCAGAGAACATCAGCCTCATGCCGATGGTCAAGATCCCGACCAGCCGGGGTGCCTAGCGTCTGATATCAGTGTCAGCCACGGCCCGACGACACCGAAGACGAAGCCGGCCACGAAGCCGGCCACGAACAACCCGGCGCCCGCGGTCGCGGCGACCGGCGCCGGAGATGTCGGCCGCGCTCATGCCGGTGGCGTACGCGAGGTATCCAGGCACCAACGCCACCACACACGGAGTGAAGAACGTAGGTCCACCTGGCGCTGTGTGAGGAAGAAGCTCGCATCGTGTCTCCGTTCTCCTGCCGGCTGGCCCAGGAAGGCGGCCTCCGATGCCGACGCGCCGCTGCCGGACGGCGCGGGGTCATAGGCCGAAGGCGCCGCCTTCGATGAGGATGACCAGGCCGAGCCCGATCAGGACGAGCGGGAACAAGATGTGTTCCCAGCGTTCCAAGACGGCGGCGATGGGTCGGCGGGTGGCGATGAAGCGGGCGGCCAGCACGAGCACGCTCACCAGGAGTAAAAAGGCGACGCAGTAGGCCACGACGGCGGCGGTGCCGACGGCGAGGAACACCGGCACGTACACCCCGATGTTGTCCCCGCCGTTGGCGAAGGTGACCGCCGCCACCGTGAGAACGCTGACGGTCTTGCCCTCGGCGAGCTCGTCGTCATCGTCGTCGCCGCGGCGCCGCCAGACCTGCCATGCGGCGCGGAGCCCGAGCAGCAGCGGGATCAGCCCGAAGTAGGGGATCGCCGATTCGGGTAGGAAGGCCTGCGCGCCGAGGGTGACGGCGACGGCGACGGCCAGGATGGCGCCGAAGCCCAGGTACTGGCCGGCGGTGATCTTGGCGGTGGTGCCGCGCTGCCCGGCGCCGCGGGTGAAGAACAACGACAAGACGATGATGTCGTCGATGTTGGTGACCAGGAACAGGCCGGCGGCCTGCAGCAGTGTTGCGACGATGGTCATGAGGTCCTCGGATCGGGGCTATCGGCTGCGGCCGTGGGTGGACCGGGCGGTATGACCGCGACGCCGAGCGCAAGGGCGGCAGCTGGCCGCCGATCCTGAGCACCACCCGTGCCTCGTACCAGCGTTGCAGGCACCGACCGGGGCGGCGAGTCCACCCGTGTCGTCTCCGCCCGGGTCATCAACATCAGTATTCCTCGATCCCATCGGTTGACGTTGATACTATGCCGTGGTGACGACCGCTCTGGACATCGGTCCGGCCTCGAGAGGTGCGCTGACGCCGGCGGCCGCCTTGTTCCACAGCCTGTCCGAGCCGACCCGGCTGGCGATCGTGCAGCGGCTGGCCGGCGGTGAGGCGCGGGTGGTGGACTTGATGGCCTCGCTGGTCCTGCCGCAGTCGACGGTGTCGACGCATGTGGCCTGTCTGCGGGACTGCGGTCTGGTGGCTGGCCGGCCGCAGGGACGGCAGGTGTTCTACCGGCTGGCTCAGCCGGAGCTGCTGCAGCTGCTGGCCGCGGCGGAGACGGTGCTGTCGGCCACTGGGTCGGCGGTCGCGTTGTGCCCGGTCTACGGCAACCCGGACCCGCACACTGTGAGGGCGCAGGCCGACGTTGACTGAGGCCGGCGGCTGGGGCGACGAGCAGCGGCCGGTCAAGGCCACCGAACCCGCCGGACAGGAGCCAGTCGAGGAGAGGGAACGCGAGCCGGAGCGGCTCTGGGAGGTCACCGACCTGCGGTCCGCCGCGCTGTCTGGGCTGTTGGTGCTAACGGCGGTGATCGTCGGCTGGGCTGCGCCCGGCCGCACCGTGGATCGCGTGTTGGTGCAGGTGATCGCGCTACTGCTCGGTGTTCACGCCTTCGTCCCGACCACGCTGCGTCGGCTGCTGCGCACCGTCATCCCCCACCGCGGGGCAGCCGACCGAACCGGGGAACACCAGCCCGGACCTCGAGCATGACTGGCCGGACGCAACCGGCGCGCCGTTGGGCCGGACCCTGGGACCGGGTCAACGACCCCGCTGGCGGGTCGCGGCGTTCCTCGGCGAACTCAGCCGTGGTGGAGGCCAGATCCGGCGCCGCGGTTGCCTCGAGTCCGGCGGGTGTGGCGCGGTCGTTGACCGCGGTGGTAGCGGGTGCGGCGCTGGGTTTGAGCTTCCAGCCCTACAACCTCTGGCCGCTGCTGCTGGTGGCCCTGCCCGCACTGACGCTGGCGGTGCGGGGCGTCCCGGTCCGCTGAGGCCTCGGCCTGGGGTACCTGTTCGGGGTCGCCTTCCTTGCGGTCACCATCAGCTGGGTGCATGTGCTCGGGGTGTGGGTCGCGGCCCTGTTGGTGCTGGTGGAGGCGCTGTTCTTCGCCGGTCTCGGGGCCGCGCTGAGCCTGGTCACCCGGCTACGCGGCTGGCCGGTGCTGGCGGCCTGCTGCTGGGTGGGGGTCGAGTACGCCTACTCCCGGGTGCCGTTCGGCGGGTTCGGCTGGACCCGGATCGCCTACGCCGCCGTGGACACCCCGCTGGCCGGTTTCCTGCCCCTGGTCGGGGTGGCCGGGGTGTCGTTCCTGGTCGCGCTAGCCGGTCAGCTGGTCGCGTGGCTGGTCCTGACCCTGCGGCATCGGGGTTTGACCACCGCCGTCGGGATCCGGCGGCTGGCTGTCGTCGCCGCGGTCCTGGTTCTGCTGGTCGGGGCCGGCGCCGGTCTGCGGCAGTGGCAGACCGACCCTCAGCCGGAGGCGGCCGGGGAGCTGCAGGTGGGGGTGGTGCAGGGCAACGTGCCCGGCCGGGGCATCGAGGCGCTGGGCCGGGCCCGCACGGTGACCACCAACCACCTCGCCGAAACGGTCGCGCTGATGACCCGAGCAAGGCTCGGGCTGGTGCCGGTCCCCGACTTCGTCCTGTGGCCGGAGAACTCCACCGACATCGACCCGTACCGCGACCCGGTCACCCGGCAGACCGTACAAAACGCCGCCGAGGTGGCCGGCGTCCCGATCATGGTCGGCGCGGTCACCCAAGGCCCCGGCGCCGGCGAGCGGCAGATCACCGCGCTGTGGTGGGACCCCGACCGCGGAGAAACCGCCCGCTACCACAAACAAAACCTGGTGCCGTTCGGGGAATGGATCCCGCTCCGTAAGCAGTTGCTGCCGCTGCTGCCGATCCTGTCCAAGGTCGGCGCCCAGTCAGTGCCCGGCACCGAACCCGGCGTCCTCCCGGTGCAGGCCGGCGGCCGCGATGTGGTGGTGGGGGACGTGATGTGCTTCGAGCTGGCCTACGACCGCACCGTGTACGGCACCCTCCGGGCCGGCGCGGAGGTGTTGGTGGTGCAAAGCAACAATGCCACCTACGGCGGCACCGGCCAGATCGAGCAACAGTTCGCCATCACCCGGGCCCGGGCGATGGAAGCCCGCCGGGAGATCGCCGTGGCCACCACCAACTCGGTGTCGGGAGTGATCGACCGCAGCGGCCGGGTGGTGCAACGCACCAACGAATTCACCGCCGCCAGCCTGGTCACCGCCCTCCCACTACGCAGCTCGCTCACCCCAGCAGTGCTGGTCGCGCCATGGCTCGACCGCGGACTCGCAGTGGCCGGGCTGCTCGCCTGCCTGCTGACACTGCGCCAACCTCGACACCGCCACTCAGCCCCCTCCGAGGTGCGCTGACCGCAGAGGTGCCTACCCCTCTAGTCAGTGGAAACTGTATAGTCAGCGTGTGCTGACTATAACCTCGCGGTTGGATGTGACGACCCGGCTGGGCCGAGCGATGGCTGATCCCACTCGATCACGGATCTTGCTGACCCTGCTGGACGGCCCGAGCTATCCGGCAGTGCTGTCTCGGGAGCTGGGGCTGACCCGTTCCAACGTGTCGAATCATCTGACCTGTCTGCGGGACTGCGGGATTGTGGTGGCCGAGCCCGAGGGACGGCAGACCCGGTACGAGATGTCCGATCAGCATCTCGCCCACGCGCTCACCGCGCTGGTGGACGTGGCCCTGGCCGTCGACCAGGGCAAGGGCCTGCCTCGATCCGGCGAGCCGGGTGCCGGGCTGCTGTCGCGATGAGGTGTCTTCAGATGCGTGCGCTCACGGTCACCGGCTCCGGGCCGGGTACCGACGGGACTCCAGTCTTCGAAGGGGTCGGCTTCGATGTCCCGGCCGGTTCGACGACCGCCGTCCTAGGCCCGTCCGGCTGCGGCAAGACGACGCTGCCGCGCCTGGTCGCCGGCTATCTCCGCCACGAGTCCGGCGGGTCTGCGTCGGGGATCGTGTGCCAAGCGATGAGCGGACGTTCGTCCCGCCGCATCTGCGGACCACGCCGTGGTCAGCGTCGCGGGCAGTGTCCAAGCGCGGCTGATGGGTACGCCCGTTCCGGTAACCAGCACCACCCGAGCAGCGCTCTCCAGGTCCAGAATGCTGCCCGAGCGTTCCCCGCACCTTGACCGCCTGACACCTTCCGGTCACGAAGCGACGGAAGCAGCAAGCCGTGTGTCTTCTACCGCCGACGCTGCAGGATTTACAGACGGCAGCCCAGGTACCAACTCAACCTGCGATCGACTTGCCTCTGCTCCTCAAGGCCAGGCGTGGGACCACTCTCCCAGTCCTGCTCAGTAGGCTCGATAGTGTTCCCCGAATTGGTCGATCATCATCTGTTCCTCGCGCGGCACTCGGAGGAAGTAGAGCAGCGCGAAAGCCACGACGCCGGACCAGCCCGCAATCCAGTTCCACAGCAACAGAACCTGGGCGATCGCCAGCAGCCAACCGAACGCGTACATCGGGTGCCGGATCCGGCGATAGATGCCGCTGGTGACGAGTTGTTGCCCCTCCCGCAGCTGAAGGGAATCGGACCAATACCGCCCCAGACCGGCGTGGGCGCGCCAGAGGATCCAGAGACCGAATGTGAACACCACCGCCCCCATCCAGCCCATCCAGGTCGGCAGCCGGTAGTCGGCAACGCGCAGCAACGGGGCGAACACATAGACCAGTGGGAGCACGCCAACCCCCACGGACAGGGTGGCAAGAAGGACCTTCTCTGATCCTTTCTTGCGGTCCGTGACCACCGGGACGCCTCGCGCCATCCACCAATAAGGAAGGCGAATGGCGAAGATCAGGATGAACCCGGCGAGGTAGACAGCCTTGAACATATCTTGGTCCATGATCACGTTCCCCTCTTCAGGACGCACTTTCTTGTAGGCCTCAGGGGCTGAGGGAGGCCGGAGCCGCTGGGACGGCGCGGAAAATGCTTACCGGCTCGATTCCCGCGCCCCCCGCCAGGCCTCCCGGCCCTCACGAACGGCGACGGCGGAGATGACCAGGGCGGCCACTGGGTCGGCCCACCACCAGCCGAGGAGGGCATTCGCGCCCAGACCGATCAGCACGCTGATCGACAGGTAGTTGGAGATCCAGGTCTCCTTGGATTGGGCGACCAGGACCTGGTTCTGCAGCGCCTCACCGGTACGGCGCTGGGCGATGGCGACAACCGGTAACCCGGCTTATTCCAACTACGTGAATGCTGTCTAGACCCGCTGCGAGCGGATGTCCCAAGCTGTCAACCTGATGCCGTGGTTGTGTGAACCCCCGACTGGGCCCCGGGTGGCGTCTTGGTTCGGCTCCAGCACGGGTCGGCCGGGTTAGGTGACGGCGCCGGGGTTGATGACGGTCTGGGCGATGACGTAGGCGGCGACTGCGAGGACGAGGTAGGCGAACCATCTACGCAACCGTTCACCGGGGAGTCGTGGGGCGAGGTGTCCGGCGGCGAGTGAGCCGAGGATTGCGGCAAGGGTGAAAGCGACAGCGATGCCGATGTCGATGGGGCTGTCGCTGAGGTGGGCGGTGAACCCGGCCGCGGAGTTGATCACGATGATGACCAGGGAGGTGGCGACGGCTGTGGCCATGGGCAGACCGAGCAGCAGGGTGAGGGCGGGGATGATCAGGAAGCCGCCTCCGACGCCGAAGAGCCCGGTGAGGAAGCCGACGACGACACCGGAGGCTGCAGCTTTGGGTAGGCAGCTGCGCCAGTTGACCCCGCCACCGGGCAGGGCGCAGGACCCTCCGGCGTCGTCGGAGCTGCGCAGCATGCGCAGCGCAGCGATCACCATGACGGCGGCGAACCCGAGGAGGACGACGGCTGGGTCGAGGAGACGGTTGACCGCGGTCCCGCCGAAGGCGGCGGCGGCGCCGGTGGCGCCGAAGATGGCGGCGAGGCGCCACTGCACTTGGCGGAGGCGGGGGAGGACGGCGGCGGCGGAGGAGATGCCGACGACCAGCAGCGCTGTCGGCACGGCCGCCGCCAGCGGTTGGCCGACTCCGTAGATGAGAGCGGGGACGGCCAGGATCGAGCCGCCCCCGCCGAGGAGGCCGAGGAGGGCGCCGATGATCAGGCCGAGGACCGCCGCGACCAGCAGCGCGGTGCTCACGACCGAGCAGCGCTTGGGAGCTGGTTGAGCAGCTGCTGGGCGTCGGTGTGTGTTCCACGGTTGTAGGGCAGTGCCGCGAGGACCCGGCCCATGGTGCAGGTGTCGGTGAGGGCTGAGATCGTCAGTCCGGTTCCGACGGCGCCAGCCAGCCCGGCGGCTTTCGGCGCCCAACGGCTGGCCACGACCCCGGCAACGACGAGTCCTCCGGCGACGAGGCGGACTTGGCGCTCGAGCGACCACCGGGGCCGGCCGTGGACGACCTGGCCGCCGGCGGCGGAGTAGCCGGTGACGCCGGCGGTGAGGACGTGGAGGTTGTCCATGCCGGTGCCGGCGAGGCGTTGCTGGGCTTGGCCGGCGCGGACGCCGGACTGGCAGACCAGGACGACCTTGCGGTCGAGCCGGCCAGCGAGTTGGGCGGCATGTTCGCCGACGAGGTCGAGCGACAGGTTGTAGGAGCCGGTGATGTGGCGGGTCTCGAACTCGGCCGGGCTGCGGACGTCGAGAACGGTGACCGCGTCGGGGTCCTTCATCCAGTCGATGAGGGTGGTCGGGTCGACCTCGGTGGGGGCAAATTCGGTGGGGGCAGAGGTGGGCATGGGTGATCTCCGTGAGCGTGGTTGTCGGTGCTTTTGGGGCGGCGGCGGGGTCAGATGATCTGACCGGGCCGGTTCTTCTGGGTGACGACGGGCAGGCCGGCGGCGACCCAGGCGTGCATGCCGCCGGTGAGGTTGCTGGCGGTGTAGCCGTGGCGGGTGAGCAGTCGGGCCGCGATGGCGGATCGGCGCCCGGACCGGCAGACGGCGACGACCGGTGTGTCCTTCGGCAGCTCCGTCAGCCGGTCGCGCAGGTCGCCGAGGGGTAGGTGGCGAGCCTGCGGGGCGTGCCCGGCCCGCCACTCCGGAAGGTCGCGGACGTCCAGCAGCACGGCTCCGTTGCTCACCTTCTTCTGTGCCGCAGTGGCGGTGAGCGCGGCTGGACGGCGGAACAGTCCGGTGAGTTTGCCGATCACGACTGGGTCCTGATCTGGTTGACAGTGTCGTCGGACCCGGATCCGTCGTCAGGTCCGGTCCCTTCCCCGGGGCTGCCGTCTCCAGTCCCGTCCCCGTCTGCAGTGGTGTGGTCGTCGGAGGTGATGAGGTGCAGGCCGGTGAGCTTGGCGTTGTCGAAGGTGTCGTCGATGGCGACCAGGCGCCGGTTCGCCGCGGACAGGAAGGACGCGGCGACGGAGGCGCGGTAGCCGCCGGCGCAGTGCACCCACACCTCGGCGGCGTCTGGGACTTCGTGGACGCGCTTGGGCAGTTCGTGGAGGGGAATGTTCAGGGCGCCGTTGATCCGGGCGGTGGCGAACTCGGGTTGCCGGCGGACGTCGAGGATGACGACGTCGCGGTGGTGGCGGACCTGGTCGAGGTCGGCGAAGGTGGCTTGCCGGAACGAGGTGAGGGGTCGGTCGGTCCAGTCCTGCGGCCCGCCGGTCGCGGCGGCTGCGGGCCGGTCGATGCCGATCCGCACCAGTTCCCGCTGGGCCCTGGTGACCTGGTCTTCGGTCTCTCCGAGCAAGGTGAGGGGTGTGCCCCACTCGATCAGCCAGCCGAGGTAGGTGGCGAAGCCGCCGTCGATGCCGAAGTTCAGCGTGCCGGGAACGTGGCCGGCGGCGAAGACGGTGCGGTGGCGGAGGTCCACCACCCATTCCCCTGCCTCGATCCGCCGCCGGAGCTCGTCCGGCTGCGCCATCGCCGGCAGCGACAGGTCCGGGGCGGTCGGTCCGGCGGTGTTGGCCGGCGCCATGTGCACGTAGTAGGCGGGGTAGGCGTCCAGTCCGGCCAGCAGCTCGGCGACGTAGGTTTCCTCGTCCGCGGTCAGGGCCGGGTTGTTGTGCTTCTCCGCCCCGATGGTGGAGTCGGTCGCCTCCGACTGCGTGGCGGAGCAGAAGCTGCCGAAGCCGTGGGTCGGGAACACCTCGGTGGCATCGGGTAGCTCGGCGGCCAGCCGGTGCGCGGAGGCGTACTGGGCGTGGACCAGGTCATCGGTGTGCTCCTGCCCGAGCAGGTCGGGTCGTCCGGTCGCGCCGTAGAGCAGGGAGCCGCCAGTGAACACCGCCACCGGCTCACCGCCGGCGGTCAGAGCGTAGGAGAGATGGGAGAACGTGTGCCCGGGCGTGGCCAGGGCCCGCACCACCATCGAGGTACCCACGGGCACTTCCTGATTGTCAGAGATCGGGGTCCGGTCGTAGGCGACCTCGTCGGCGGCGTTGACGAAGTACGCGGCGCCGGTGCGCTCGGCCAGGGCCAGGCCGCCGGTGACGTAGTCGTTGTGGATGTGGGTCTCGAACACGTGGCTGATCCGCACGTCCTCGTCGGCGGCCAGGTCGAGGACGCGGTCGATATCGCGCTGCGGGTCGACCACGAACGCCACCTGCCCGTCGTGGACGAGGTAGCTGCGGTCGCCCAGGGTCGGGGTCTCGATCGGGATGATCGTCGGGGTCTGCTGGCTCGGGCCGCTGGGTGTGGGGCTGGTCATCTCGGTCACTTTCTGTTCGGGGCGCCGGTGTCGACCGGCCGGTTGCTGGCGGTCCAGGCGGCGGTGCCGCCGTCGACGGAGCGGGCGTCGAAGCCGTGGTGCCGCAGCACGTCGGTCATGGCCGAGCTGCGGCCACCGGACTGGCAGATCACGAACACCGGCTCAGACCGGTGGATCTCGTTCAGCCTGTCTGGCAGCTGGCCCATCGGGATGGAGGTGGCGCCGGGCACATGACCGGCGACGTACTCGGCGGGCTCGCGAACATCGACCACCTGCGCACTGCCGGTGGCGTGCGCGGCGGCGAAGTCGTCGAGGGTGACGTCTCTCATGCAGTTCTCCTCTCTCGATACCCCAGGGGGTATACAGGGGTAACGTTAGACGACGTCGCGAACATTCCCAACACCCGTGGCGGGAATGCCGGCTAGCCTGGCAGTGCTATACCCCAACGGGTATTCGTTAATCGCCAGAAGGAGAAGACATGGGCTACGCACTCAGCACCACCGTCCAGCAGCCCTACGACACCGTCGTCCCTCAGGTCCGGGCCGCCCTGGACGCTCAGGGGTTCGGGATCCTCACCGAGATCGACATCACGGCCACGATGAAGGCCAAACTTGACGCCGACGTGCCGCCCCAGGTGATCCTGGGTGCCTGCCGTCCACCGCTCGCGCTAGCCGCCCTGCAGGCCAAGCCGTCGATCGGGCTGCTGCTGCCATGCAACGTCGTCGTCCGCGCCGTCGACGCGTCCACCACCGCGGTCGAGGCGGTCGACCCCCAGACCATGGTGGCCATGACCGACAACCCCGCGCTGCAAGGCGTGGCCGACGACGCCACCCAGCGGCTCACTGCGGCCCTGAACAGTCTTGCCACCCGATCACCCGGAGACATGTGATGGTGCAGCTCGATCCCACCACTGTCCGGCCCGTGTCCAACCGGCTCAAGCGCGCCCAAGGCCAGCTCAACGCGGTCATCCGCATGCTCGACGAGGGGCAGGACTGCGAGGCCGTCGTCACCCAGCTCGCCGCCGTCAGCCGCGCCCTCGACCGTGCCGGCTTCGCCATCATCGCCACCGGACTCAAGCAGTGCCTCACCGAAGAAGGCGGAGCCGAAAGCCTCGACACTCAGAAGATGGAGAAGCTCTTCCTCTCCCTGGCGTGAAGAGGCAAGAGGCGCGGGCCAATCTCGTCACGGCGATAGCTCCGCCGGACTCGCATCCCCGCTAGCGGGGACGCTGTGCGGTGTAGGAGGTCCACGTGCCTCCACTGAGGTCGCGCCAGCGGACAGCGGCCCCGACCGACAAGCCGAGGAGGTCGGCCAAGACGACGGGCGGGACCTCGCGGGCCAGGGTGATGAGCGCGGTGTTGCGGGCGCTGCGGACAGAGGTGATGCCCACGTTGGCTAGCCGGCGGCGAAGGGACTCGGCACTGGCCGGCTGGGTGGCAGGTCGGCCGGGGAACACCCAGATTGGTTGCGGGACCAAGCCGTGGCTGACGCCCGGCGTTGTCCGCTGAGTTCGGTCGGCGATCACCTCGCGGAGAACGTCAGCGACTCGAGGCGGCAACTCGACTGCCGTGCCGCCAAGCCGGAGGCTGGTCGTCTCGGACAAGACGTTGACGTCGGTGAGACGAAGCTGACAGATCCGGGTCAGCGGTTGCCCGTAGAGCAGCACCAGACAGCCGACGAGGCGGTCCTGCGCCGGCACGGTCACATCGACGAGGAGGTTGCGCAGCGCCTCGAGCTGGTTGGCGGCCGGCGCCAAGTGACGTGGCGGCCAAGTCGTCAGAGCAGTCACCCCGACCCGGGGAACCAGATGCCGCTGGGCGCCCCAGCGCAGGAATACGGCCAACACGTCGCGGTAGCAGGCGCTGTCGCCCAGCCAAGACTCGACGGCCGTCGCAGTGAGCGTCTGAGGCTGAAGATGGTGCTCACGAAGCCAGGCCAGGAATCGAGCCGCGACCACGAAGTTCGCCAGGGCGGGTGGAACGACAGCCCGGCTGGACCGTCCGGCACGGATCCGGGACCGGGTCGTCGCAAGCACGCGCCAGGTGGCGTACTGCTGCAGGATCATGGCGTCGCCGGGATGGCAGCGTGCTAGCTCGGCGGCGATCGTGCGTTCGAGTCGGCTCAAGTGCTCGTCGCGGCTGGGCAGCACGTCACTGGCGACCAGCAGTCTGCGCAGGAACTCCACCGAGGTGGCGCGGCCACGTTGTGCGCCGGCAGCCGCATCCAGTGAAGCGTGGTCAATCGCTACCCGTCCGTGCAGCATGTCCAGCAACACCGTCCGTCCCGTCGAATTGCGGGTCTTACCAAGCCAGTCAAGTGCTCGACTTGGGTCGGCCGCGTGAGTGATGGCGTCGAGAAACTTGCGCAACTGCCTGACCCGTGCCGCGACCGCGCCGGTAGTCAGGTCCTCGACACGGCGGAGCAAGAGGCACCGGAAGCAGCCGTGCGGTCCGATTCGGAAGGCGAACCGGTCGTCTCCGCAGAGTGGGCAGCGGATGGGGTCAGGGCTGGCGCAGACATGGCAGCCCGGGTCGTGGTCGACATGTGCCCGCGGGTACCGACATTGCGCACAAATGCGGTGCGGACGGCGGGCGCACTTGCGGCAGAGTGCTTCGCCGCCCAGCCTGGTGTTCACCCGCCGGACCAGGTGACAGCGGGTGCACGGTTCGGTCGGATACGTCCGACAGCGTTGACAGACCGGTGGCCCCGATCGGCGGCCCGGGCACCTTCGGCCGCAGGTGCCGCACGTTGTCTCCTGAGCGCGGAGCCAGCAGGTGTTGCAGAGCGGACGACCATCGCCCAGCCGCGCCTGCGGGTATCGCGGCTGGTGGCAGCCGCTGCACCTCTCCACACTCAGGAGCCGCGCACACAGCTGACAGACCATGCCGCCTCCCTCGAGACGGCGGGTGAGGTCCCTGAGCCGGCGGCACAATGTGCAGCGGGGTCGACGGATGCGTGTCGACCCTGCCTCGACGAGCAGCTTGATGAGTCGCTGGGTGGAGGTACGACACTCGGAGTCGCCGGACAGCAGGCGATCGGGTCTGCTGTAGAGATCGGCAGCGATCACGCCGCGTCCATACCGAGTCGGCGCTAGCCGGTCCATGATCTCGACGACCACAGACTCCGGCAGGCTTGGGTCGGCAGCGGCCACAGCGTCGAGAATCCATCGCGTGCGGACCTGATGGTTCTCCTCCGGAGTTCCCCGCAGTCGCGGCGTCCTCGCAGCCCTAGTCCGGGCGGACAACCTGGATCCGGGTCGGACGCCGCGCCGCCTCCACCGCGCTCTCAGCGCCGCCACGCCGGCTTCCGGCGCGAGGCCTTCGCGGAGGTGGTGACCACGGTCGGCTCGATCAGGTCATTCGGTGTGCAGCCCAATCCATCGCAGACGGCGGCCAGAACCCGCATGTTCAGCCGTTCCGGCGGCTGCGCGACCAGCCGATAGATCTGCGCGACCGACAGCACTACACCTCGGTCGCCCAATAGCGGTTGAAGATCACTGGTGGAGAACAAGCCCTTGGCTGCCATTACCTGCCGCAACCGCCACTCGTAACCAACTTCTCGCCGCTTCACGTGTTCTCTCCCATCAGCCGATCCAGAGCGGTCCGCAATGTGCGGTTCTTGAAGTCACCCGACACCCCTGTGTAGAGACCAGTCGTCGACCCCCACCGGTGACCAACCTGCTGTTGCACGAAGAACGGGTCCCAGCCGTCCTCTACCAGATGCGTCACATACGAGTGCCGCAAGCAATGCGGATGGAGCTCGGGCGATAAACCAAGATCATCCCGCCAGGTCGCGAAGCGGCGGGTCAGGTAGTCCACCGACACTCGTCCACCACGCTCGGTCGGCCACAGCGCCGGCCCGTCCGCCCCCGGGTAGCCCGGCCGGACATGCTCCAAGTACTCCGCCAAGACCATTGACGACCACGGCCAAACCGCGAGCACCGACCGTCGACGCGGTGGACTGCCGCGCATCGCCTTCCCGTAACGAACCTGGCAGATGCCGAACTCGGCGAACTCCGACGCCTCACTGTTGCGGCAGAAATCAGTGATGTCCAACATCGCCACCTCCCGACGTCGCAGGCCGAACGCGTAGATGATCTTCAGCCATGTCGCGGCCCGCCAGGCGGCCAGCCACCCCTTCCGACCCGAACGGCGGGCGAGCTCGACCTGATTGTCAGCATGATCGAAGAGGGCCTGGATCTCATCCCGAGTCAGCGGGCGCACTCCCGGCCTGGCCTCCTGGTCGATCACGTGCGGCAGCGTGTTCCACTCATGGCACACCTGCACCGGGTGAGTGCCGAAAAGGTCGAGGCACCGCTCGGCCCAGCCGTAGCGAGGGTCGACCAGGTAGTCACAGAACAGGCGCAGACCGCCGTGGTAGGTACGGAGCGTCGACTTACTCACCCGTCGCCCCTGAAGCAGATCAGTCGACCACTCGTCGAGATCAGCAGATGACCACTGCCACGGATACTCCCCGGTGAACAGCATGAACCGGCGCACCGAACCCAGCCGGGGCTCGATCGTCGCCGGTGATAGTCCCCGCGACCTCATCTGAGCCGCCCAGCCGGACAGCATCGCCTCCCACGCAGCATCCTGCGGATGCAACTGCGAGACCGACACAGGAACCAGCGACAGCGCCGAAAACGGCGGTCCATCACCAGCCTCCACGACGCCTCCAAGCCCTGAACTAGACGAACGAATCATTCACCTGATGCGAATCAGACGTCAAGACCCCTAGTCAGAGTCGTATGGCACCGGTAGTCTCTGACCGCAGGAGTGACGCTGACGACACGGTCTGTTCACGCTTGGTCAAGATTCGAAGCAGCGTGAATTCTCAGCAGATGCAATAAGCCGGGATTCGGCACCATGACGATGGCGAGGACGAAGAAGCTGACGGCAATCAGCTTGAGCGCCGTGCCGTAGCTGGTCCGGCCGTGCAGCTGCCCGATCACTACCAGGGCGGCGAAGACCTCGATCGCGGAGTCGAGGCCGAAGGCGACCAGTGCGATCGATCCGGCCAGCACTCCCGCCGTCACGTCGACGGCACCCTCGATGATGTCCCAGACAACGATGAACCAGGCGAGCCGGAGGCCCCGGCTGCGCAGGGTCTCCTGGCTGGAGTCAGGTGGAGCCATCGCCATTCTCTCCCATCAGCTAGGTCAGGTCAGATGAAGGTGGTGAACTGTGAGGTCCATTGCCGCAGGGTGGCGGTCAGGCTGTTCCAGAGGCCGGTGAGGAGGAGGAGGCCGACGGTGGCCATCAGCGCCCCTCCGGCGCGGAGCAGCGCTTGTTGGTGGTTCCGCAGGAAACCGATGGTGCGGGCCATCTTGGTGAAGGCGAGGCCGGCGACGATGAACGGGACACCGAGGCCGACCGCGTAGGCGAACGCGAGCAGTCCGCCGCGGGTCGCGCTGCCTTCGGTGAGGGCGACGGCGAGGATGACGCTGAGGGTGGGGCCGAGGCAGGGGGTCCAGCCCAGTCCGAACACGACACCGAGGAGAGGTGCTCCGGCGACCCCGACGGTGGGCAGGCGGGTGAGGCGGAGCTCGCGGCGGCCGAGCGGGATGACGCCGGCGAAGATCAGGCCCATCCCGATGGTGAGGACCCCGACGACTCGGTTGACGGTCTGCTGGTGGGCGAGCAGGGTGCCGCCGACGACACCGAACACTGCGCCGACGGTGACGAAGACGGCGGCGAAGCCGAGCACGAACAAGGTGGCGCCGGCCAGCATCCGCCCGCGCCGGGCGGTGCCGGCGACGACGTCGGCGGCGGTCATGCCGGTCGCGTAGGCGAGGTAGCCGGGCAGCAGCGGCACCACGCACGGGGAGAGGAACGACACGAGCCCCGCGAAGAAGGCGACCGGCAGGGCGAGAGGCATCGACCCCCCGACCGCCGCCTGGGCCCAGCCGGCCGGGTCGAGCGGGATCATCGGCCCCGCTCAATGTCGTCGATCATGTCGACCAGGGAGGTCCGGGTCACGGTTCCCACGACCCGGACGGCGATTCGGCCCTGCTTGTCGATGATCAGGGTGGTGGGGATCCCGTTGGGGGGCAGGGTGCCGGCAAACTTGACCAGCGTCCCCCCGTCGGGGTCGTAGATGTGGGGGTAGGGCACCTGGAAGGCGCGGACGAACGCGCGAGCGGTGTCGGGGTTGGAGTCACGGATGTTGATGCCGACGAACGCGGCGGTTGCGGCGGTGTCTTTGCTGGCCTCGACCAGGTCGGGTGCTTCCTTCCGGCAGGGGCCGCACCAGGACCCCCAGACGTTGAGCACGATCACCTTTCCCCGGTAGTCGGCGGTGGTCACCGTGCCGCGGCCGCTGAGTGCCGGGCCGGCCACGATCGGTGCCGGCAGCCTTTCCTCGGGGGCGAAGCGGGTCAGCGCCTGTCCCCCGATGAACCCGGCCTCGGTCTGCTCCTGCGGGGTCTTTGCGGCGCAGCCGGTGACCAGGGCAATCAGCAGCGCAGCCGCCAGCACGCCCACCACTCGAAAACTGGACCGGGCCCTGCCGAGGCCGCTTCCCGCACGCGTGACCCGGGTCGTCATGGCAGCTGAAGCACGATCTGTTGGTCGGGTTGAAGCCGGAGGTTGCCAGGGTCGCCGGCGACGAGCCGCCGATTGCTGGTGACCGTGATGTCCTGGCCGGTCTCGGTGCGGACCCCGCCGATCTGGGTGGCTGTCAGCCTGACCCCCCACTGGGTGAACAGCTGGCCGAGGGTGAAGACCTCGCCGATGGTGTCGGCCTCGATGTGCAGGGTGCCGTCGGGCTCATGGGTGTGCAGGGCGGACATGGCGCCGGTGGAGGGGTCGACGCCGATGTTGCCCGGCACCGGCACCTCCTCGCCGTGGATGAGGATCCGAAGATGCGGGTGGTAGTGCTCCGCTGTGCCCATCGGCCCGAGGTCGAGCCCGGCACTGGCGACCCGGGCGGCGACGTCGCTGGGCGCCGGCCACGGCGGCGGCGACGTGCCGTCGAGCTCGACCGGCGCACCGGCAGCCGGGCTGGGCTCCTTGGCCCGGTCGACCGGGGCGGGGGTGCACGCCGCTGAGACGCCGGCGAGGACGACGGTGAGGACCAGGGCCGCGACGGCTCGCCAGGAGCCGAACCTTGGTGCTGAGATGACCGGAAGACTCCTGACCGGCCGCCGGGGAAGTGACGTCCCTGCCTGGGGTCGGATCTTACGATCCCGGTCCGCCGGGATGGTCCTAGGCCGGGCCACGGCGGCATTCACGGCGGTGCATCCTCTTGGGTGCTGGGTGGCCGCCGGAAGCTGTGCAGCAGCATCAGGCCTGCGCCGGTCACGATGGCGACATCGGCGAGGTTGAAGGTGGGCCACCAGCCGGTGTGCAGGTAGTCGGTGACCACACCGTCGAGGGCACGGTCAGTCACGTTCCCGACCGCTCCACCCAGCACCAAGGCCAGGCCCACTCGAGCGACCCGGCCGAGCGTCGGCGCCATCCGCCAGGCGAAGATGGCGACCCCGGCGACCACCAGCCCGGTGATAATGACGATCGCTGCCGCCGGTAGGGCGGCGCCCAGTCCGAACGCGGCGCCGGGGTTGAACAGCAACCGCAGGTCCACCGGGCCGGGCAGGTCGACGGTGCCCCTCCCGGGCAGGTTCCGGGCGGCGGCGGCCTTGACCGCCAGGTCGGCGGCGGCAATCACGACGGCCGTGCCGAACAGCCTGATCCGGAGCCCAGTCGGCGAGCGGGCCGCGACGTCAGGGCGGGTGGTCACGGCAGCTGACGCGGAGCTGCGACCAGCGGCGCCGTCGCGGACGGGACGGGCGCCTCGGGCAGCGGATGGGCTCGGCCGGCGCGGACGCCGTTGGCGATGACGATGATCTCGGCGATCTCGTGGACCAGGACGACGGCGGCCAGGCCGAGGACACCGAGCAGGGCCAGCGGCATCAGCACGACGATGATGGCCAGCGATAGTCCGACGTTCTGCAGCATGATGGCCCGGGAGCGGCGGGCGTGGGCCAGGGCCTGCGGCAGGTGGCGCAGGTCCTCCCCCATCAAGGCGACGTCGGCGGTCTCGATCGCGACGTCGGTGCCCATGGCGCCCATCGCGATCCCGACGTCGGCGGTCGCCAGCGCCGGGGCATCGTTGACGCCGTCACCGACCATGGCGGTGGGCTGTCGGGCGCGGAGGTCGCCGATGATGCGGGCCTTGTCCTCGGGGCGCAGGTCGGCGTGGACGGCGTCGGCGGGGATGCCGGCCTGAGCGGCCAGCGCGGCGGCGGTGGCGTGGTTGTCGCCGGTGAGCATCACCACCCGGTAGCCGGATCCGTGCAACCGGGCGACCACCTCGCCGGCTTCGGGGCGGAGCTCGTCGCGGACCGCGACCGCGCCGATCACTGCCCCGTCCACCTCGACCAGCACCGCGGTGGCCCCGGCGTGCTGCATCCGGCCGACCGCCTCCTGCAGCGCGCCGGCCGGGACCCAGCCGGGCCGACCCAGCCGGGCGGGCCGTCCGTTCACGGTGCCGGTCAGGCCCGCCCCGGTCACCGCCTCGACATCGTGGGCGTCGCCCGGCCGGTCCACTGCGGCCAGGATGGCCCGGGCCAACGGGTGCTCACTGCGGGCCTCGAGCGCCGCCGCCACCGCCAGCACCTGGTCCCGGTCGACACCCGGGGCGGTGGCCACGTCGACGACCGCTGGGGCGTTCCGGGTGATCGTGCCGGTCTTGTCCAAGGCGATCGTGCGCAGGGTGCCCAGCGCCTCCAGGGCGGCGCCGCCCTTGACCAGCACGCCGAGCCGGCTGGCGGCGCCGACAGCGGCCACCACGGTCACCGGCACGGCGATGGCCAGGGCGCACGGCGAGGCGGCGACCAGCACCACCAGGGCCCGTTCCAGCCACAGCAGCGGATCGCCGAGCAGTGCGCCGAAGCCGGCGACCAGGACGGCGACGACCATCACCCCCGGCACCAACGGCCGGGCGATCTTGTCGGCGAGGCGCTGGCTGGCACCCTTGCGGGCCTGCTCGGTCTCTACGATCGCCACGATCCGGGCCAGGGAGTTGTCGGCGGCCGCCGCGGTCACCGTGACGGTCAAGGCACCGGTGCCGTTGATCGAGCCGGCGTACACGGGGTCGCCGGGGCCGGCCTCCACCGGTACCGACTCCCCGGTGATCGCGGACACGTCCAGCGCGGTGCGGCCGGCACCGATGGTGCCGTCGGTGGCCAGCCGCTCCCCCGGCTTGACCAGCATGGTGTCCCCCACCCGCAGGTCGGCAGGGGCGACCACCAGCTCGGCGCCGTCCCGGACCACGGTGGCCTGGGCGGGCACCAGGTCCAGCAGCGCCCGCAGGCCCCGGCGGGTCCGGGCGATCGAATACTCCTCCAGCCCTTCGCTGATCGAGTACAGGAACGCCAACGCGGCGGCCTCCCCGACCTCACCCAACGCGACCGCCCCCACGGCAGCGATCGTCATCAGCGTGCCGACACCGATCTTGCCTTTGACCAGCTGGCGCAGCGTGGACGGGACGAACGTCGACGCCCCGAGCAGCAGCCCGACCACCTGCAGCAGCAGGACCTCGGTGGTCCGGGCCGGGGCGAGCCAGTCGACCACCAGCGCAGCCAGCAGGAACACCCCCGCCGCGGCGGCGAACCGCAGCTCGCTGACCTCCCACAGCCGCTCCGGCTCGCCGTCCTCGTCGTCGTCGTGCTCATCGTCGGCGTCGACGGTGGTCAGGCGGCGTGGTTCGTCGTCGGCGGGTCCGCAGTCCTCGCTCATCGGCCGGCCTCGCCGGTGCCGTCGGTTCCGCCGTAGGTCGGGCACAGGGCGACGGCATAGCCGGTGGCGGCCAGCAGCGACTCGGCGACCTCGAGCAGGGTAAACAGCTCCGGTCGGGTCAGGGAGTAGAAGGTCTGCCGGCCCTCCGGGCGACCGGCCACCAGCCCACACTCCCGCAGACAGCCCAGATGCTTGGACACCGTCGACTGGGGAAGTGCCAGCTCGGCCACCAGGTCGGTCACTCGGGCCTCGCCCCGCGCGAGTCGTTGCACAATCTGCAGCCGGGTCCGGTCCGCCAAGCCATGGAACAACGCTTCCGCTGCCGCCGCTCCGACCGGGTCCGAGGTCAGCGGGAGCCCCTCCGTCGAAATCATCACCGCGGGAGAATAACATTGCAGTACCGTGGTTTGACAGGGGAGGCTTGCGATGCTGATGAACCGGATGGAGTCGCGACTCATCGACTCACCGCCGCGCCGCCTGGTGCAGCGCTTCGAGGTGGCCCGGCTCTCCTCCCTCGGCGGCCGCACGCCGGGTGCCCGGGTCGCTGAGCTGGGCTGCGGCCCTGGCTACGGGACCAAGCTGATCCTGGACGTGTTCGGCGCCGCCACCGTGGACGCGGTCGACCTGGACCCGGCGATGATCGCCAAGGCGGCCGGCCGGCTGGCCCGCTACCAGGGCCGGGTGAACCTCGCCGAAGGCTCGGCCACCGACCTCGCCGCGGCTTTCGCCGCCTTCGACGGCGGGCAGGACGGCCACTATGACGCCGTGTTCGACTTCGCCGTGATCCACCACATCCCCCGGTGGCGGAACGCCCTCGCCGAGGTCGCACGGGTCCTCCAACCGGGCGGCCGGTTCTTCTTCACCGAGGTCACCGCCGCCGCGCTGGCCCGCCCCAGCTACCAGAAGCTGTTCGACCACCCCACCGAGGACCGGTTCACCGCCGGGGAGTTCCTCGCCGAGCTGGCCGGCCACGGCCTCGACGTCGGCGATATGTGGCGCACCTACATCGGCGGCGACTACCTTCTCGGCGCCGCCACCCGGCTCACCACCCGCGGGGAAACCGATGCGTGACCATCCGCTGCAGCTGGTCCTCGACACCCGGCGGGCGCAGCATGAAGGACCCGCCGGCCTGGCCCGCCGGCAACAGACACGGCTCGCCGAGCTGGTCGCCTTCGCCCGGCGCACCTCACCGACCTACCGCACCCGCTACCGCGGACTGCCCGACCGGATCGAGGATCCCGCGCTGCTGCCGGTGGTCGACAAGCCGACCCTGATGGCCGAGTTCGACGACTGGGTCACCGACCCCACCGTCACCGCGGACACCGTGCAGGTTTTCGCCGACGACCCCCGCCGGATCGGGCAGCCCTTCCTCGGCCGCTACACCCTCACCACCACCTCCGGCACCACCGGCACCCGGGGCCTGTTCCTGCTCGACCACACCAGCCTGAGCGTCGCCGGCGTCGTCATGCTGCGGGCACTCACCCACTGGCTCAGCAGACCCGACCTCGCCCGCGTGCTGCGAGGCGGCGGACGGATCGCCATGGTCATGGCCACCGGCGGCCACTTCGCCTCCGCAGTTGCCGCCGCCCGGCTGCGCAGCAGCCCGGTCCGGCGCCGCCTGATCTCGGTGATGTCGGTCCACAGCCCGCTGCCCGAGCTCGTCGACCAGCTGAACCGGGTGCAGCCAGCCATCCTGACCCCCTACGCCAGCATCGCCGCGCTACTGGCCGGCGAACAGCACGCCGGTCGCCTCCGCATCCGACCCGCCGTCATCGTCCTGGCTGCTGAGGGTCTACCGCCCGCCGACTACGACCGCATCGAAGCGGCCTTCCCGACCGCCGCAGTTGTCTCCAGCTACGCCGCCACCGAATGCCCGTTCCTGAGCTTCAGCTGCCCTGAGCGGTGGCTGCACGTCAACAGCGACTGGGTCATCGTGGAGCCGGTCACCGCCGACCACCAACCCGTGCTGCCGGGTGAGCTGTCGGACACGGTGCTGATCAGCAACCTGGCCAACCGGATCCAGCCCATCCTCCGCTACGACCTCGGCGACCGGGTCATGCAACGCCCCGACCCCTGCCCCTGCGGGCTACCCTTCCCCGCCGTCCGGGTGCACGGCCGCACCGCCGACTTCCTCACCATCCCCCGGCAAAACGGCGACCCGGCGGTGGTCCCCGCACTGGCCTTCGCCACCCTCATCGACCAGACGGCAGGCATCGACCAGGCACAGATTGTCCAAACCTCACCCACCGAGCTCAGTGTCCGACTACGGACCAGACCCGACGCACAGCTCGACCCGACCTGGAACGCCCTCGCCGCAGCACTGCGCCGACTGCTCGACGACCAAGGCCTCAGCCACGTCACCCTCTCCCAGGACCATCAGACGCCGCAACCCACTTCTGGCGGCAAATACCGGAGCCTGATCCCGCTCACGCAGCCCACCACCCCCCCGTAAGGGTCCTCGTCGTACTTCGTTGGAAGTGGGACTCGCGGGCTGTGAGCTGACCGGAAACGGGTCTGAGCCTACGGGAGGGGTGGGGCGGGCGCCGACGTTGTCATCAGCACCGCTGCCGCCCCGCCTGCAGCGCCGCGACCGGCTGCCCCTCTCCTCCGGCAGGCCACGAAACCAAGGACGTCACCGACCCCCACGTCAACACCGCGTGCGACCCCGAAGCTCGGCATTCTCAGACCGGCCCCGCCCGCGCTTGGACCGCTGAGCGGCGACCGCGGCTGCACCGACCAGGTCCGCTTCATCGTGGCGTTCGCCATCACCCACAACGTGACCGAGGCGGTCATCGCCACCACGGCCGGCGTTCTCGCCTCGTCGACGGCGCCGATCGGGTTCGCACTGGACTCGGTCATCGAGGTGCTGTCTGTGGTGGCGATCGCCGGGCAGTTCAACCGCAACGACCCCGAGCGGTGGGAGAAGGCCACCGTGCGGGCCATCGGGATCGCCTGACCGCCCACCACGACTAGCCCCACCCTGCTAGCACCGATCAACATCACCGCAGGCGATCCAGCGACTCAGACCGCTCCACCATCTCCGTATACGACGGTCGCTTGGTTGTTACTCATTCACCAGGACGGGAACCCCGACGGCGGCCGCGACTGCGACGCCTTTCAGCTCGGGTGGTACTTGGATGCGGAAGGCGTGGGTCTGATCGGCGGCGCCTTCCTGGTCGTGATCGTCAGAGCTCCCGTCCAGGTGATAGACGTACCGGGCGGTGCCGATGAGCGTGCCGTTGCGGTTGTAGAAGCCGGCGAGCGCCTCGAATTCGAGGACGGCGCTGACGTCGCTGGTGATGGTGGCGGCGCCGCTCAACGTGGTTCCGTCAAAGCTGAGTTGCTCGAAGTGGAAGCGGTCGTCGAAGGGTCCAGGCGCCTCGGCGACTGTGCCGGGAGCAGGCCGCAGGGTGGTGAGACTCGGCAACGTTGGATCGCCGGAAGCGGGTGGAAGGTCGGGGAAGGTGGTTCGGGCCGCTGCCTGGGGATCGCCCAGGTCGTCCTCGCTGCCGGCCACGGCGCAGCCGCCCATGCCCGCGAGGAGGAGCACCCCGACGACGAGCGCCCACCCTAAGGGGCCAGTCAAGGGCCGAGCGAAGGGTCGACTGGTCACGGGCGCTCCCTTTCCGCGGTTGGTGCGACCGGCGTTCAGGTCCGCCCGCACGAGTCGTGGCGCCTACCGGAGGTCAGCGGGTGACGCGGAGCGCGCGGCCGACGACGTCGAAGAGGTCGGTGTTGTCGATGCTGTCGGCCATGTCTTTGGCGCGTGGACCGTAGGCGTACAGCGGCACATCCTGTCCGGTGTGGTTCCCGGACAGATAGCTGAGCCACAGACTCGCCTCCGGGCTGCCGTCTTGGACCGACGCCGGGTCGTCGGCGGTCCGGAAGGTGGCGGGCGCAAAGTTCGCCGGGTTCGTCGAGCCCGACCCGTTGATGGGGCCGGTGGAGCGGGCCGGGTCCTTGGCGTTCGAGGGACGAGTCGGGATGGAGTTGTTCGCCGGGTTGCCGGAATCGGTGTTCCCCGGCGGTCGGGTCGCCTCAGCGTTGGTGAAGCTGCCCTGCTCGACGATGTTGAAGCCGGCGCACTCGTGGTCGGCGGTGACGATCACCAACGTGTTGCCGTCGCGCCTGGCGAAGTCGACGGCTGCGGCGACCGCGTCGTCGAAGGCCTTCATCTCCTCCAGGGTTTGGGCTGCGTCGTTGGCGTGGGACCGCTTGTCGATCAACGCCCCCTCCACCTGCAGATAGAAGCCCTTACCGTTCCGGCTGCGGCTGTTGAGCAGACCGATGGCCTTGCGGGTCATCTCCGGCAAGGACGGCTCGGCGGCCTGGGGCGCGGTCGGGATCTCCCGCTTGTACTTCTCGACGGTCAGGTTGCCGCGGTTGAACAGACCGAAGATCTTCCGGCTCTGGGTGCCTTGCAGATCGGTCCGGGTGGCGACGGTCTGGCTGGTGGGTGAGCCGAGCACGTCGTAGCCCTGGCCCAGCAGGGCCTGCTCGTCGGCGGCGTCGAACCGCGACAGGCCCCCGCCCAAGATCACGTCGGCGGTGCCGTTGCGGGCGATCTGGTCCGCGATCGGGGTGACCCGGACGTCGGTGGTCGGCAGCGGCGTGCCAGTGATCTCGGTGTCTTGGCAGCTGGCCGCGGAGTACGTCGGCCCCTGGCAACCACGCGCCAGGGCGTGGCTCATCTGCCCGGCCGGCGTGGCGTCGGTGATCTCCGACGTGGCGATGTTGCCGGTGCGGTACCCGGCTCGTTTGGCCAGCTCCATCAGCGTCGGCGCCACCCGGCCCTTGGCGTCGACCCCCAGAGCGGCGTTGTAGGTCTTCACCCCCGAGGCCCAGGCGGTGGCCGACGAGGCGGAGTCGGTGACGTAGTTGGGTTCGAAATCTGCGGCGCCGGGCTGACCGGAGTTCTTCTCCACCGCGTAGGTGCGGACCTGCCCGACCACCGGCAGCCGCTCCATGTTCAGGTTGCCGGCCGCGCCGTAGTACCGCTCGCGCGCCGCGGTCACATGCGTCCGGCCCATCCCGTCGCCCAGCAGGTAGATCACGTTCTTGGCCCGTCCACCGCTGTACCGCTCGGGGGCTGCCTGGGCCCCGGCCACGGTGGTGGCCATCAACGCCGCGGCACTCACCAGCGCCGCGACCGCGATCCTTTTGCGTCCCCGCATGCTCTGCTCCGCCCTGTCGTCTGCCTCGCCGTGCTGTCTGGCACCCGGGTCAAGGTAGCCAGATCTCGACCCGGGCCGATGCACACAACATGAAGGCCAGGTGAATGCTCTGCGCCGCGCAGCCTAATCGGGGGGGGCGTCCAGCCGCAACGGTCGGTGCCCAACGGTGTTGCCCGCGGTGTGCTCAGCGGGCAATAAGGATAAGGAGATCGCGGCCTGCAAGATGGCAGGTGTCGATACATCGAGGTGGTCATCGCCAACGACGGACTGTCGGTGGAGGTGAACCCGGAGAACACCTGCGCCACGTGCCGCACGGTGGCACAGCCGAAGACGATGTGGGGACCCGCCAACCGCACCGACTACCGCCCCTCAGAGGACGACAACGCCACCATTCAGGGTGTGCACGGCGGTGCTGTCGGTTAGATGAGGTTGAGCTACGGCGAGGCGAACAAGAACGCCATCGAAGCGGCCAAGGTCAACGGCGGCAATGGCTGCGTCGGCCTCATCGGCCACCACGTGCAGGACGTACCAACAAGGGCTGGCGTGGCTTTGTCAACGCTTGGCTTGTCCCTGGTTGGCGGCGCGTTTCAGCGCCTTCCGCAGATCCGGCAGGTCGGGGAGCCCGCCCCGCGTGGACCCGGTCGGGTAGATGCGGCAATTGAGGCCCGCCGGCTCGCGTGCCGCGGGGAACAGGTCTGCGCCGTCGGCGCGGAACGTGGGCGACCCGGCGAACCCGTACCGGGCGGCGTCGTCGGCGTCGGTGACGGTCAGCACACGAAGGTGGGCCGGAAGGCCCACGTCGGCTAACGCGGTACGCAGCAGATCTTCGGCGGCTTCTCGATGGGGGCAGTCAGGTGTCACCAGCAGATCGATCTCCATCTATCCAGAATGCCTTGGGCTCTGCAGCGTCAACCGCCGCTGGTGGTGGGCGATGTGCCGGGTGCCGTAGTGGTACAGGTCGGCCATGCTCAGGGTGGGTTGTCAGTGCGGATCCCGCAGGCCGCGTAACCGACCACCCGTCGTCGTACGTCGCTCTCCTCATGCAGTGCGGCTCAGACTCTGCAGTGGGCTCTGGTCATGCTCTCAGTGTGGACCGGCTCGCCCATTGAGTTGAGGGTCGTCGATCGACACGATGCCTCGGTTGCCGTCCACGGTGATGTGGGTGCCGTCGGGGATGCGGTGGGTGGCGTTGCTGGTGGCGACGACGGCAGGGATCCCGTATTCGCGGGCGATGAGGGAGGCGTGGGCGGCGGCGGTGCCTCGGTCGGTGACGACGGCGGCGGCGAGGCTGAACAGGGGTGTCCAGGCGGGGGTGGTGGCGGCCGCGACGATGACGTCGCCGGCGGCGACCTTGGTGAAGTCGTCGAGGCCGTGAACGATTCGGGCCGGCCCGGTGGCGCGACCCGGGCTGGCCGGCTGACCGCGGAGCTGGTTGTCGTCGGTGCCGCCGTTGGATCCGGCGCCGACGGTGTCGGCGAGGTGGCGGCCGATCAGCGGGGGCGGCGTGCCGACGGTGAGGGGTGGGGTGAGCCGTCGCTGCCGCTGCCATTGCTGCCGCCGTCGACGCGCGGGGTCGGTAAGTGGTGTCGGGCGGTCCAGTTCGGTGCGGGTCAGGAAGAACACCAGACTGGGGTCGTCGAGGGTGCCGGCTGTTACCAAGGCCTCCCCGAGTCGTCGGGCGCAGGCCCGCAGGAGCGGCCATGCGAGGGTGAGTTTCTCGGCCTGTTCCTCCCGGATCCGGGCGTACCTCTGGGCCAGCGCCAGCAGAGTCGTCCACCCCGTCAGCAGGTGTGGCCTCCCTTGGAGCTGGTCGGAGCAGCGCTGCTGCAGCTGGCGGCGCTCGACCATTGACTGTGACGACGGGCCTTCACCCGGTGGAGCTTGGGCGCGGGCGACGGTGCTCTCACCGGCGGTCGGATGGAACCAGTCGAGGCTGTGCACCGCGTGGGGGGCTGGGGCTGTCCGGACGGACGCGAGGCCGCTGAGCAGCCGGGCAGCGTGGTAGCTGTCGAGCTGGTGTCGGCCCATGAACCGTCGCAGGGCCCGCTCGATCTTCCAGGCGGCGCCGCCGACCACGGCGAGATACCAGAAGTGGTAGCCGGCCGTGTGCACCACCTGCTCGACCAGCGACAGCAGCTCCTCTACCGGGCGATCGTCGACCTGAAGGTCGGCGAGGCGGTGGTAGGCGGGCAGCAGCCGATCTCGCCAGTCCCGGTAGAGCCGGTCCAGTGTCTGGTCGGCCAGATCGGGTCGCCGGCTGGGCAGCACGACGGTGTTCAGCATGAACCGCAACAGCCGGCCGCGGGAACGCAGCACCGCCGCCGGGATCTCAACGATCCGCGGGTTCGGGGTGGCGTAGTACCAGCCGTGCACCAGCCCGTACGGAAAGGAGACGGTCGCGCCGGCGGTGTCCTGCATGGCCGCGCGAAAGCCGGCGTCGAAGGCGGGCAGCAGCCAGTCGCCGAACAGCGGGGTCACCGGCTCCGGCAGCCACTCACCGAGCCGGAAGTTGCACGCCCACAGCCCCGGCCCGGGCGGGGTCCAGGTCACCGAGTCGGGCAGCGCCGTCATCGGCCGGGCCTGGATCACCTGCACCGTGTCGTTGACGATGGCCCATTCCACGTCCTGCGGACAGCCGAACAGCTGCTCCAGCCGGCGCGCAGTGGCGGCCAGCGCCTCTGCCTGCGCAGTCGTCAGCACCTCCGCCGGCCCAGGGGTGGACGCCCGACCGCCGCCCACCCGCCACGACTCACCCGTCACCTCGCCGCCGACCAGGCTCTCGGCCAACCCGGTGACCGCGGTGATCACCGTAACGTCCCGGTCGCCGGTCAGCGGGTCGGCGGTGAACGCCACCCCGGACGCCTCCGCCGCGACCATCGCCTGCACCAGCACGGCCATCCCCGACCTGGCAGCATCCGACTCGGCGTCGCTGGCCCGGTAGGCCGCCACCCGGGCGGTGTCGGCGGACCGGCGGCAGCCGCGCACCGCCTCCGGCACCCCACCTGGGGCCACGTCGAGATAGGACTCATACATCCCGGCGAACGACGCCCCCGCCAGATCCTCCGCCACCGCCGAGGACCGCACCGCCAGCCGACCAGACACGGCTGCGGCAGCGGCTACCAGGTCCGCATCCTCGGCGTGCTCGCCGACCGGTAGCACGAACCCGGCCGGGACCGGAAACGCCGCGGCCAGCGCGACCGCCAGCCGGGCCGCTTTCGATCCGGCCACGGCCGGATCGGCCGCCATCGACGAGGCCAGATCGATGATCACACGACGCCTCCACGATCACACTATAGGTAGCAACGCTACGCAACATGATGCTACTGCGGATCGCCGTGGAAGAGTAGGGTTGCTACGCATGAGGGCGGAGGTGTTGAAGGGCCACCTGGACGGGCTGCTGCTGGCCGCCCTGGAGGCCGGACCGCGGCACGGCTACGCCGTCCGGGAGAGTCTGCGTGAGCTCACCGACGGCGCGTTCGACCTGCCGACCGGCACCATCTACCCGGCACTGCACCGACTGGAGCGTGCCGGCCTGATCAGCGGTGAATGGTCCAGCCCGGAACAGGGCCGGCGTCGTCGCGTCTACCGGCTCACCGCCCGCGGCCGCCGGGCCCTCGGCGAGGAACGCGGTGGCTGGACCGCCTTCGCTGCGGCCATGTCAGCCGTCCTCGGGGCGGAGCCATGGCCGACCACCCGCTGATCACCACCCAGCTGCAGACGCTGGCGTCTCGGCTACCGCCGGCGCTGTTCGCCGAGATCGCCGACGGGCTGCACGAGACCTACCAAGTCCAACTGACGCAGCAGCCGGACCCGCACCTGGCGGCGCAGGCCGCCGTCGCTGAGTTCGGAGACGCCGAGATCATCAGCCGCGCCCTGTGTTGCCGCGCGCCCTGGCGGCGGCACGCCGCAGCCCTGCTGGTCACCGGGCCACTGGTCGGCGCAATCTGGGCCACCACTGTGATCACCCAACAGGCATGGCTATGGCCGCTGTCAGGAACCCTCCGCTTGCTCTTCGGCGTCACCCTGGTCCTGGTCGTCAGCCTGCTCGCACGCGCCATGCTCGAACGGAACCGCTATCGGCAAGGCCAGCGCCGCGTGATCCTCGGGGCCGCCATCCTGATCGCACTGGACCTACTGGCAGGCGCGGCCGTCCTCGGCTACGCCACCATCACCGGCTGGATCGTTCCCGCCGCCCTCGCCGCCAGCGCGCTACGCGTCATCGGTGCGGTATTCATCGGCGCCGAATACCTGGTACACGAGCCAACTCCGCCAGCTTCCTAGCAGGCCGGTCGTCTCACTCAACAGTCGTCTTTCGGTGACTGCGGATCTCGCTGTTGCGCTTGATGGCGTCGGTGGGTCCACACTGACGCCATGTTCTACCGCGTGTTTGGTGCCATCGCCGGCGTCTACCTGCTGCTGGCCTCGGTCAGTCGTTTGATGGAGCAGGCGGGTGTCATGCGGTGTGGCTGCAGCGCGACGTGCTGGTGCAAGCGCCCTGTCTTGATGCCGTTCCGGTGGGTCGTGCCGTGGCGTCACCGGTAGCGGTCAGTCGATTCGAGCCCAGCCGCCCGACGCGTCGATTCTCGGACAGGCCGACACCGAGGACACCCTCTCCAGGGCCGACGGCGTGTGAACACCTGTCGCGGTGGCCATCACTGTGCCGGACTCGGTGAGTGCTCACAGGTCATGCGTGAGCCAGACCTTGGCGACGACGAGCACTGCGGTCATCGCCACGATCAGGAGCGTGATCCACACCAGTCCCCAGCCACGCACTCCGTGCAGATAGGCGCCGGAAGCGCCACCACGACCAACAGCCCGGCCGCGGTGAACACACCGATGTTGGTTGCCTGCTGATGGTGGACGCCGAGAGCTTCGAGCACCAGGGCCACGATCAGGGGAAGGAACGCGGCGCTGATCATCGGAGCCCCAACGCGGGCGTGGTGGGCGGCGACCCGGTGGAGGTGCTGGTGCTCTAGATCAGAGTCACCGATCGAGTAGGCGAAGACGTGGGTCCCGTAGTAGACCAGGTTGGTGGCCAGCAGCGTCAGTTTCCCGGCCGGCAGCGAGGACGTGCCCGCTAGTGTCGACGCGGCCACGATCGCTCCGTAGCAACCCGCGCCCGCGACGGCTCCGACGCTCCAGCCAGTTCATTGGACAGGTCCCTCCGCTGCGGATGGGACCAGGCGATCATGGCAGGCAGCCACCGTTGATCGGCCTGGTACTCAACGCCATGCTCGGCTGGATGTGGGCCGACTCGATCCCCGCCCTCGTCATCGCCGGGCTCGCCTCCGGGAGGGCGTCGAAGCGTGGCGCGAATGACGTCGAGTCACCGTTTCAAGTGCTTGAGGACGGTTCGGGCTGGGTCCGTCCTCCACGACGAACACGCTGAGGACCGGACGTAACCCACCACGTTTCCCCTGGGACGAAGCCGAGGGACAGGCAGACGGCGGGCGGTCCTGCAGCGATCGTCGACGCCTCCGACATTGAAAGGTGACTGCTATCGGCTACAGGATGGTGGTGAACTGCGCGGCCCATTGCCGTAGCGCGGCGGTGGCCCGGTCCCACAGCCCGGTGACGAGCAGGATGCCGACGGCGATCATGGCGGCGCCGCCGAGGCGGAGCAGGGTCTGTTGGTGGCGGCGGAGCAGGTCGACGGCTCGGGTCATTCTGGCGAAGGCGACGGCGGCGATGAGGAACGGGATGCCGAGGCCGAGCGCGTAGGTGAAGGCGAGCAGTCCGCCGCGGCTGGCGCTGGCCTCGGTCAGAGCCAGGGACAAGACGACGCTGAGGGTGGGGCCGATGCACGGGGTCCAGCCGAGCCCGAACACGATCCCGAGCAGTGGTGCGCCGGCGAGTCCGACAGCCGGCATCCGTTGCAGCCGCATCTCCCGGCGGCCGATCGGCAGCAGGCCGGTGAAGACCAGGCCCATGGCGATGGTGACGACGCCGACGGTCCTGCTGATCTGGGTCTGGTAGGTGACCAGGGCTTGTCCGACGGTGCCGAAGATGACACCGGCGGCGACGAACACGGTCGCGAAGCCGAGGACGAACAGGGCGGCACCGGCCAGGGTGCGGCCGGGTCGGGTGTGGCCGGCGACCAGGTCGGCGGCGCCCATGCCGCTGGCGTAGGCGAGGTAGCCGGGCAGCAGCGGCACCACACAGGGGCTGAAGAACGACACCATCCCGGCCAGCAGCGCCACCGGCAGCGCGATGATCATCGATCCGGTGACGGCGTTCTGCATCCAATCGGCGATCTCGAACGGCATCGCGGTCTGCTACTTGCCTTGGGCGACGTCGTCGATCAAACCGAGCAGGGTCGTCTGATCGACCACGCCGACAATCCGGGCGGCGATCCGACCCTTCTTGTCGATGAGCAGCGTGGTCGGGATCCCGTTCGGGGGGAGGGTGCCGGCGAAGCGGACCAGCTGCTCACCGTTCGGGTCGTAGATGTGGGGGTAGCCGATGCCGAAGGCCCGCACGAACGCCCGGGCCGCGTCGGGGCTCGTGTCGCGGATGTTGAGGCCGACGAACGCGGCCGTCTTCGCCGTCTTCTCGCTGGCCTCGGCCAGGTCCTTGGCCTCGAGCCGGCACGGCCCGCACCAGGAGCCCCACACGTTGATGACGACCACCTTGCCCGGGTAGCCGCCGGTCGACACGGTCCCGGTGCCGCTCAACGCCGGACCCGACGCGACGGGCGCCAGCTGCCGGTCAGCGACCGGGATCCAGGTGAGCGCCTTATTCACCTGCGCGGTGTCGCCGGTACCGCCGAGCTCACGGCTGCCGGTCCGGGTCACCACGTCCACCTCCTCCCGACCGCAGGCGCTGAGCAGCAGCAGGGTCGTGAGCAGAGCCGCCAGGACCCGACCGGTGAGCAGGGCGGAGGTCCGCCAGGGTGGGATGCGCATGTCAGAACTGCCAGGCGGTGACGACGACGAGGACAGCGACGATGAGCAGCCAGCCGGCCAGGATGGCGCTGTGGTTACGGCCGGCCACACCAACGGCCCGGTCCAGGGACTCCGGGAGGCGGTGGCGGACCCGGTCCAGGTTGGTGAGGGTGACGTACCAGACGGTCGCGAACGTCGCCGCCCAGGCGGCCATGCAGTACGGACACAGGGCGTGGATGACGGTCAGGCTCTGCACCATCAGCCAGGCCACGAACACGGAGCCGAGCACCGCCCCGACCTGCAGGCCGGCCGTGTACCAGCCGGCGAGCCGGCCGCCGGCGAGCAGCATCGCCCCGGTGGCGGCGACCACCGCGAACCCGGCGATCCCCAGGTACGGGTTCGGGAAACCGAACACTGCCGCCTGCGGCGAGCTCATCACCGGACCGCAGGACAGGGTGGCGTTGATGCTGCAGGACGGGGTGTAGAACGGGTTGGTCAACAGCCAGTACTTCTCCACCGCCAACACGAACGCGGCAGCGAACCCAACCAGCCCCGCGACGAGCAGCACCCACGCCACCGTCCGGGTCGCCACCACCTCCGAGGTCCGGTCCAGATCGGCGGTGTCCAGGTGGGCGTCGGCGGTGACGTCGGAAGCTGTGCGGGTCACTGCTGGTCCAGGGCCTGGTCGAGGGCGGTGGTGAGCTCGTCGTAAGACTTCGGCTCCAGCCGTTGCCCGTTGACGAAGAACGTCGGGGTACTGGTCACGCCCATGGCCTTGCCGTCGTCGAGGTCGGCCTGGATCCGCGCCTTGGTGGCGTCGGAGGCGTAGTCGATGTCCCACTGGGCCATGTCCAGGCCGAGGTCTTGGGCGTACGGGCGGAACCGGTCGTCCATCGGGACCTGCTGCTCACCCCACTCGGACTGGGTCTCGTACATCTTCTTGTACATCGCCTCGAACTGGCCTTGCTGCGCGGCGGCCTCGACGGCCCGCGCGGCCCGTTGCGCGTTGAAATGCCCGTCCAGCGGGAAGTAGCGGACCACAAACGACACCCGGTCGCCGTAGGCGGCACGGAGCTGCTCCACCGCCGGGAACGCCGCCCCGCAGGCCTCGCACTCGAAGTCGAGGAACTCCACGAACGTCACCTTGCCGTCGGGCACATCCGATAGCCGGTGCGATTCGTCCCGGACCGTCACATCCGCCGCCGTCGATGTCGGCGTCTCACCGCCCCGCGACCGCACCTGCAGGATCACACCGATCGCCATCAGCAGCAGCACGATCCCGGCCGCGACGGCGGTGATGATCCGGTTCCGTTTCTTCGACCGGGCGGCGGCCTGCTGCTGGGCGGCCAGCCGGGCCCGCCTGCTCGACTGGTCGGGACGAGAGTTCTTCGTGTGTCGGCTGGCCATGACGGTGAGTCGACTCCTTCAGTGTCAGATGCGGCGATGGGTCAACGGATGCGCCCATCGATTAGTTGCCTACAGCAGTTGCAGCCTCCAGTCGGAGAATGTCTCATCGTCCTACGGCGATCTTGACAGATCCGCCAAAATCCGATGTCATCGTTACGTGACGATGAATAGGGCTGCGCATCCGCTGGCGCAACGAGCTGGCCGAGGAAGCCGACGCCTCCGCCGAAACCGGACCCGCCGCTGCGGTCGACCTGTTCCGCAGCCTGGCCGACCCCGCGAGGCTTGCCATCCTGCGGCATCTCGCCCTCGGCGAGCACCGGGTCGTCGATCTCACCGCGCACCTCGGTCTGGCGCAGAGCACCACCTCAGCCCACCTAGCCTGCCTGCGCGACTGCGGACTCATCGCCTCCCGCACCGTCGGACGAGCCTCGATGTACTCCCTGGCCGTCGAAGACGAGCTGATGGGGCTGCTCGCGGCCGCCGAGCGGCTGCTGGCCGTCACCGGTGACGCGGTCACTTTGTGCCCCAGCAACCACCACCCGGCCGCCGCCGGCGAGGCGACGCTGCCCGAGCCAGCGGACGCGATAGCGACCTCACGATGAACGAGTGGGCCGCTCCCGCCGCCGGCCTGCTGTACGCGGCCGCGGTTGTGTTGCTGCTGATCCGGCGGAGCTGGCGGCAGTACCGGCTGACCGGATCGACCGGGTTCAACGGCTTCCGCGGCGCGGCCCAGGACCCGTCCGCCCGAGTCGGTGGGATCGGGTTCGCCGCGGCCGTGGTGATCGGGCTGGTGGCGCCCTGGCTGGCCACCGCCGGGCTGCTGCCCGTCTGGAATATCCCGCTCCTGGTGGCCGGACTCGGCGCCCTGGCCGCCGCCGCGGGCGTGCAGCTGGGCGTCACCGCGCAGCAGGCGATGGGCCGGTCGTGGCGGATCGGCGTCGACCAGGCCGAGACCACCGCGCTGGTCACCGACGGCCCGTTCCGGCTGGTCCGCAACCCGATCTTCACCGCGTTGATGATGATCCAAGCCGGCACCGCGACCATGGCCCCGACCTGGCTGTCCCTGCTCGGCGCAGTACTGATGACCGCTGCCTGCCAGATCCAGACCCGGCTGGTCGAAGAGCCCTACCTGCTGCGCCGCCACGACACCGCCTACCCGGCGTACGCGGCCGAGGCCGGCCGGTTCGTGCCCGGTGCGGGTCGCCTCCGCGACGTCACGGCTGCATCCACACCGCACTCCTCCCGGGGGCGGTCATGACCGGCGGCCACAGCCACTCCCACGCCCCCGTCACCGCGACCGGCCGGCACCGCCGCCGTCTGGTCCTGGTGGTGGCCATCACCGCCGCGGTGTTCGTCGCGCAGGTGATCGGCGGCCTGGCCTCGGGGTCGCTGGCGCTGCTGGCCGACGCCGGACACATGCTGACCGACTCCACCGGCCTGGTCATCGCCTTGATCGCCGCCACCCTGGCCGCCCGGCCCGCCACCCCGGCCCGCACCTACGGGCTGCAGCGGGTCGAGGTGCTGGCCGCGATGATCAACGGCCTGCTCCTGGCCGGGATCGCGGTCTGGGTGCTAGCCCGCGCCATCGAACGCTGGAACCAGCCCGTGGAGATCTCCAGCGGCCTGATGCTGACCGTCGCCGTGATCGGCGCCATCGCCAACACCGCCGGGCTGCTGATCCTGCGGGGCGGCAAGGACGAGAGCCTGAACCTCCGCGGCGCCTACCTGGAGGTCCTCGGCGACCTGCTCGGCTCCTTGGCCGTCATCGTCGCCGCCCTGGCCATCATCGTCACCGGCTACACCCGTGCCGACTCGATCGCCTCCGTGCTGATCTTCGTCATGATCATCCCGCGCGCGTTCTCGCTGCTCCGCGACGTCATCGACGTGCTCCTGGAAGCCACTCCCCGCGGCATCGACCTCGACCAGATCCGCCAGCACATCCTCGACATCGAGGGCGTCACCGACGTCCACGACCTGCACGCCTGGACCATCACCAGCGGCGTACCCGTCCTGTCCGCCCACGTCGTCGTCGACGCCACCTGGCTGGCCGAAGGCCGCACCGGCGAAATCCTCGACCGACTCGGCGAATGCCTCGGCGAGCACTTCGACGTCGACCACTGCACCTTCCAACTCGAACCCGAAAGCCACAAAGCCCACGAACCCGCCCACCACGACTGACTTCAACGAACCTCCGGCTAATTCCCGATTAGTTCGGCCACCGCAGCTCACGTCCCGCTCCACTGCGGTGGAGTTGACCTTTGTCGCTTGCTATCCAGCGATTCGGGCTTGAGTGATGAGCTGCTCAGTGCATCGTCGAGATCGACGGCGGTGTTCAGCGAGGCGGCACCCAGACCGAGCTCGACCACGGCCAGGGCGACATCAGGCTGGATGCCGATCACAGTTGCCGGGGCGCCGCGGAGCCGGGCCATCTCCGCGATGTCGGCCAGGGCCCGGACACCGAAGAAATCAATCACGTCCAGGCCGTCGACATCGATCCTCACCACCTGAACAGCCGCCGATGTGCCCGCCGATCCTCCCAACCCCAGCCGAAACAAACACGCCGGGTGGGCATCATCCAATGCACTCCCCACCTGTCTTAACGCCGTCAACCCCACCGTGCCCCAGGAATAGACTGCGGGCCGCTCATCCATTGGTGAAGTGCAGCCCGCCCAGGAGAGGAAACCCGTGGCCCCACCGGACAAGCCGACATCTCGCCGCACACCCGGCGGTGCCGCCCCGAACAGCCGCCGCCATCAACTGGCCGCCGCCGACGTCGCCAACCGGGCCGGGCAGCGCCGCCGGACCGCCGCCCTGGTGGCCATCTGCGTCGTGTTGGCGACGGCGCTGCTGTCCTACCCGGTGTATCTGGTGATCCAAGACAGCCGGGCCAGCAACACCGCCCTGGCCGACCTCGGCGTCGCTCAGTCCGACGCCGGCTGTGACCCGGTCGCCACCAGCCCAGCCTCCGGCAACCAGAATCACGTCGCCGACGGCACCCCCGTCACCTACGACCCGGCCCCACCCGCCTCCGGACCGCACTACGCCTCACCCGCCCCGTTCAGCAAGCGCTTCTACACCGTCGACGACCGACCCGCCGTGGCGACCCTGGTCCACAACCTCGAACACGGCTACACGGTGGCCTGGTACCGCCCCGACGCCCCCCAAGGCGACGTCGACGCCCTGCAGGCCGTGGCCAAGACGTTCACCGCCTCCGACTACGACCCCACCCAGAAGTTCATCGCCGCCCCCTGGACCACCGCCGACGGCGCCTTCCCCGCCGGGAAGAATCTCGTCCTCGCCCACTGGACCGCCGACCCCGCCCAACCCGCTGACACGACCCTCCAACAAGGCGTGCAGCAGGCCTGCGCCACCGTCAGCGGCGCAGCCGTCGGCTCCTTCCTGCAGACCTACCCCGCCACCAGCTCACCCGAACCCAACGGCGCCTGAGCCACCGAGCTCGGCGCCGTCCCGCCCGACCAGGTTTGGGCCCCAGCGCGATCTCGCAAAAGTCTTTTCCCCTCAGAAGGTCCGGCGGAGAAGTGCAGGCGAACGAATCACCAACTGACACCGCACCAAACACCTCCGAGGAAGTGAACATCAGGGCTGTCAGATTCGAAGTCAGTCGTCCGTCGAACCGATACTCATCGGGCAAGCCTTGGTCGTCCGCGATGCGTAGGGACGTCACGGATCCAGGTCCGCGCCCTACCCACTTCCACAGTCCAGCACAGTCTCGGTGGACGGCCACCAAGGCCAGAGGGACTCTGACAGGTTGGGCGCCGACGAACGCGTTCCCCGCCCGCCAGCAGCGCCTCGCAGCCGGCTTTGAACTCAGCGCCCTTCGCCCGAGCCGGATCCGACCCTGCCGCGCATCTAGGTGATCGACGGCCGCCGACCTCGCAAGAGGGGCGGAGGCTAGGCCGCCGTGCTCGCTGAACGGTCGGACCACGAACCCGCCTGTAGCTCAACTGCGGGCTCGGGGGGCAGCGGCCTCAGCTCTGGCTGAGGTGAGGGAACGGTTGGGCTGGGCCGTGCACGTGGAGAGCGGCTCGGGTGCCGGTTGCGGGGACGGGTGTCCCCGTGAGTCGGGCTTGGACCCTGTCGGAGGTCGGGAGGAGCTCGAGCTCGATCAGCGCATCGTGGCCGTAGTAGTCGACGGAGCGGACGACACCGGTGGCGGGGGAGCCAGTCGCCGTGCCGTCGAGTTCGGGTGGTGTGAGCCGGATCTGCTCGGGGCGGAGGATGATCGTGAT
>NZ_BAAAYX010000022.1:0-31721 GCF_039536605.1 Microlunatus aurantiacus | reverse complement strand
GCCGTCGGCAGGTAGACGAACGGGAAGTAGGCGAGGGTGGTGACCAGCACGGCGCCGCCCAGCCCGTCCAGGGAGGGCACCAGGGAGCTCCAGGCGTAGCTGGACACGAAGGCCGGGATGGCCAGCGGAGTCAGCAGCAGGACCCGCCAGGCGGCCGCGCCGGGAACCGCGCACCGCTCCACCAGCCAGGCGGCGCCAGCCCCGATCGTCAGCGTCAGGGGCACGGTGATGGCCACCAGGGCGGTGGTGTTCACGACGAGCTCCGCCACCCGGGGGCGGAACAGGTACGCGGTGATGCCGGCCCAGCCCAGCGGGACCACGCGACCTACGACGATGACCAGGGGCGCGACTGTCAGCAGCGCCACCGCGGCCGCGGCCAGGATGAGTAGACGCGGCGCCCGGGTCGCCGGCGCGGCCCGGCTGGTCGCCGGGGCCGCGGGGGTGGGGTCGACGACCAGGGTCACAGGATGCCTGCGTCGGTCATCATCTGGATGACCTTCTCCGAGTTCAGGGTGAACGGGTCGACCGGTGGAGCTTCCAGGGACGTCAAGGGGGGCAGCGCGGGGTCGGAGGTGACGCCGGTGCCGACCGCGTACTCCATCGACTGGGACTCCACCAGGACCTTCTGACCCTCCGGGCTGGTGATGAATGCGAGGAACTGTTGCGCCTCGGCCGGCTTGTCGGCGGAGGCCAGCACCCCTCCACCGGAGAGGGAGATGAACGCCCCGGGGTCGCGGTTGCGGAAGTAGTGGAGGGCCGTGTTGCCGCTGCCTTCCTTGGTGCCGGCCTGGTCGCGGTACCAGTAGTAGTGGAAGATCACGCCACAGTCCATCTCGCCCGCGTTGACCGACTTCATGGTGGCGATGTTGTTCTGCAGGATCCTCGCGTTGGCTTTCAGCCCGGCCAGCCACGCCGCGGTCGCCGGTTCGCCCTGGTCGGCGAGCATCCCGGCCACAATCGACTGGAAGTCGGCACCGCCGGCTGCGCAGCCCCACCGGTCCTGCCACTCGGGCCGGGCAAGGTCCAGCAGCGATGCAGGGACGTCGGACTTGGCCAGCCGGGCGGTGTTGTAGACGAGCACCGTGGACCGGGCGGCGATCGAGATCCAGGCATTCGAGGAAGGAGCCGCGCCCTTCGGTACCTGCCGCCGGGTCGTCGGGTCCACCTCGGCCAGCAGCCCGGCCCGCTCCACCAGGGTCATCGCCGGACTGTTCTCGGTCAAGAAGACGTCCGCGGGCGAGGAGTCGCCCTCGGCCACGATCTGGTGCCCCATCGAGGCGTCCTGGCCCTGCCGGATCTGGACGGGGATCCCGGTGGCGGCGGTGAAGGCCTCCGCCCAGGGCTTGGTCAGGTTCTGGTGCTGCGCGGAGTAGACCTGGAGGGCCTGCGGGTCGGCGGTGAACTCCTCGGCGCTGCTGGCCCGGCAGCCGAACAGACCGAGCCCTCCGGCGCCGGCGAAGCCGACGGCTGTCAAGAATTGGCGTCGACGCACAGGTCTCCCTTTCGATCGCTGACATGCCTGGTCGCTGGTGGACGACGCGTGGTGGCCAGGGGCACGAGGTGGTGGAGCCGCCTCAGCAGGCTGGTCGTGAGCAGCCAGAACGCCAGCCCGGCTAGCAGACCGGCGGTGAACTTCACCCCGGGACTGGAGAAGAACGTGAACATCTGGAACTGGACCAGGTACACGTGCAGCGAGGCGGCCGCCAGCACCCCGATCGGGCGGACCAAGAGCCGCGGCACCACCATGCTGGGCACCAGCGCCAGCAGCGCCAGCCCGGCCATGATCACGAGGTTGCGCTCCGGGGCGGGGAAGAACCCGATCGTGGCCACCAGCGACACGCTGACCGTGAGCAGCTGCCGGGGACGGGTCCGGGCGGAGGCCATCGCCAACCCGGCGGTGAACAGCCAGCCGACCGTCCACGGCATCCCGCGCACCGGACCCTCCACGAGGCCGACGACTAGGTACCGCGGGATGAGCAGCACCAGCGTCGCGAGGAACGCCAGCCGCCACGGGTCCCGCGCGTACGCCTGCCGCAGACGCGGCACCGAGAGCAGGGCCGCCGTGACCAGCAGCAAGATCAGCAGCGCCTCGACGAACCAGAAGATGTTGCCGACCATCGGGCGTACCGCCCAATGCAGCAACACGACGTTGGACCAGTGCGCGCCGCCGAAGACCATCCGCATGGTGAGGGCGACCAGCACGGTAGGAACGGCGATGGCGACCGCCAACCGCGCCGTCCGCTGCCAGCGCTGCGCCGTTGACCCGGCGGTAAGCACGTACCGGCCGACGTTGAACCCAGCCGCAGCCAGCAGCAGGTGAGCGCCGCCGGCGAGGGGGAACAGCCCGACGTGGCTGCCGCAGATCATGACCACGGCAAGCCCGCGGAGAAGCACGTTCATCTCGACGCGTTGCCCGGAGCCGCGGCGCGGCCGGGTCAGCGCCAGGTCGGGCAGCTCCCGCAGCGGTCGATGGTGCCAGTCCGCCGGGAGATCGCCCAGCAGGCGCCCCAGACGCAGAGATGCCTGGACGTGGGAGAACGAGTCGCCGCCCAGCTCTACGAACGAGCGGTCCGGGTTCAGCGACTCCGGTCCCACCAGCGGCCCGAGAGCGGCGACCACCGCTGCCAGGTCGGCCGGCTCCCGGCCGAGCTTCAGCGGCCCAGGCCCCGGCGGCTGTTGCGGCGTCCGGTGCCGGGCAGCGCAGCCCAGCCGGTCGATCTTGCCGCTGCTGAGTCGCGGCAGCTCCGCGACCGCCTCCACCGAGATGACACTGGCTCCCAGACCGGAGACCGTCGACACCGCCTCGACCACCCGCGCCGCGTCGCGCCGGTGGTTGGCGGAGTAGGTGACCTGCAGCTGCTGGTCGGCTCCGGTGACGCAAGCCTGGAAGCCGGCGTCGGAGAGGCGGCGCTCGACCTGGCCGAGGTCGATCCGGATACCCATCACCTTGGCCCAGTCGGCGCGTCGGCCAACGATGCGGACCAGCCCGTCGTCGCCGATCCGGGCCAGGTCACCGGTCCGCAGCACGTCCTGCATCCGGCCCAGCGCCAGATCGTCGGCACTCTCGGCGTACCCGAGCATCACCCCGGGACCGGAGAAGACCAGCTCCCCCACCCCCGCGGGCATATCCGCCGCCTCCGGAACGGTGGTGTCCAGGGAGAACGACGAACCGGCGACCGGCCAGCCGACCGCGTCCGGATGCCGCGTCACGGACGCCGGCGGCAGCACCGCCATCCGGGCCGTGGCCTCCGTCTGGCCATACATCACCGCGAGCGACCACCCACCCGCCTGCCCCAGCGCGGCGATGTCCCGGACCCGATGTGCGGGCAGCGCGCCACCCGCCTGCGTCACCAAACGCAGATCGGGAAGGTCCGCCGACAACACCCCCTGGACATCCAGCAGATCGATCAGGTGGGGGGTCGCCGCCACGATCGAGACGCCGCACCGGCCCAGCATGTCCCGCACGTCCGGCTCGGCGAACGACTGTCGACGCAGTACGACCGTGCCGCCGGCCACCAGTTGCGCATGCAGCACCGAGAGGCCGTAGCAGTAATGCAGCGGCAACGAGGTGATGGCCCGATCAGCGGAGGTCACCCCCAGCGCGGAGACGATGGCGTGGGCGTTGCTTCGCACGTTCTCGTGGCTGAGCCTCACCAGCTTCGGCGATCCGGTGCTCCCCGACGTGCTCATCAACAGCGCCAGGTCGGGATGCAGCAGATGCTGCGCGTCGGTCGAGACGGTCTCCAGGAGGCCATCGGCCGCGAGCCGCAGGTCCGGGCGGTAGTGCTCGGTCAAAGTCTCGCCGCACTCGGCCGGAGTGACCAGCGGAACGTGCCCGGCGAGCAGCACGGCAAGATACGCCGTCACCGCTGCCGGGTCAGCGGTCAGCGGGATGTGCACCAGGCGGCGGCCGGTGCCGACATCCGGCAACATCGCCGCGACCGCGGCGACCCGGGCCACGAGCTGACCGTGGGTGAGCGAACCAGAGGCGTTTTCGGCATCGAGAAGGGCCAGCTGGTGGGGATCAGCGGCCACCGACTGAAGCCGCAGCCCTGACCTCGGCGGCGCACTCAGAAGCGACACATCGGTGAGGCTAACCTAAGGGGGTGGTCGTGGACAATCCGGCGCCGCCTTCGGTGCGCATCTGGGTGGCGACCCTCGCCCAGGCCGACCTGCGTCTGCGCCGTTGGCTAGATCCGCGTGAGATGGGCCGGTTCCTGAACTACGAGAGTCCGGCGGACCAGGCCCGGTTCCTGTTGGGCGCGGCAATGCTCCGCTCCGCCGTCGGGCAGCAGCTAGGAATCCGGCCGGAGGACGTGACGGTCAACCGGGAATGCGAGAGCTGCGGGGCGTGGCACGGCCGCCCCCGTGCGCCAGGGTCGTCGTTGCAACTGTCGGTGTCCCATGCGGGTCTTCTGGTCGCCGTCGCCATGGCCACCGCAGGGCCGGTCGGCATCGATCTGGAACGCATGCGGAGCTCACCAGCGACCGTGGAGTCCTGGACCCACAAGGAGGCCAGGTTCAAAGCCGGTGGCGGAGAAGACCTCATCGTCCATTCCCTTCCCCTACCGTGGCCGAGGCACCTGATGGCCGTGGCCCACCAAAAAAACGGAACCGTAGAAGTCTCCACTTCCCGCCAGCGACTGGACTTGCTCGAGAGGTGAAACACCCGTGCGCCGTCGAATCCAAGAGCGGGTCCGAGTTACTTCCCCATCTCAATCGCAGCGGCGTCAGTCGCCCTTTTTGATCAGTGTGTGCCCGCAGGCCGAGGGGCAACCTGGCTGCCGCGTCAAGCCCTGGTCCTCGGCCAGATCCGACGGGAACGCACGGCCCCTGCACCAACGCCAGCAGCAGCCGTCGCCGGGTCGGATCGGCCGCCGCCTTACCCACCCGGGCCTTGGTTGACAACTCCCGACCATATGCGATGTCATCGACGTATGACGATGAAAGATCGGTGGATCACCGAGCAGCTGGCCGGTGAGGCCGATGCCAGCGCCGAGTCCGGTCCCGCCGCCGCGGTGTACCTGTTCCGCAGTCTCGCCGACCCAGCCCGGCTCACCATCCTGCGGCACCTCGCCCTCGGTGAGCACCGGGTGGTGGACCTGACCGCGCACCTCGGGCTGGCGCAGAGCACCACCTCCACCCACCTGGCCTGCCTGCGGGACTGCGGCCTGGTGTCGGCGCGGACCGTGGGCCGCTCCTCGATGTACTCCCTCGCCGTGCCCGCCGAACTCAACGGGCTGCTGGCCGCAGCTGAGCGGCTGCTGGCCGTGACCGGTGACGCGGTCACCCTGTGTCCCACCAACCACGACCCCGACCCCGAAGCCGAGGACACCGTCGCGCCGGCCGGCCACCCCCGGGGCGGTCGCCATGACTGAGCCGGTCGCGGTGGCGGCCGGACTGCTCTACCTCGTGGCGGTCGTGCTGCTGCTCGCGGTGCGGACGTGGCAGCAGTACCGCACGACCGGGTCGACCGGCTTCAACGGGTTCCGAGGCGCTGCACAGGATCCGGCCGCCCGCATCGCCGGGATCGGTTTCGCTGTGGCGGTGCTGACCGGACTGGTGGCGCCGTGGCTGGCCGCCGCCGTCGTGCTGCCGGTGTGGAGCCTGCCGATCGCGGTGCCCGCGGTCGGTGCCGTGGTCGCCGCGGGCGGGCTGCTGCTGGGCAGAACGGCCCAACAGGCGATGGGCCGTTCCTGGCGGATCGGTGTCGACGTGGCCGAGGCCACCGACCTGGTCACCCACGGTCCGTTCCGGCTGGTCCGCAACCCGATCTTCACCGCGCTGATGATGATCCAGGTCGGCACCGCAACCATGGCCTTGAGCTGGCTGTCGCTCGCCGGCGCCGTGCTGATGGTCGCCGCCTGCCAGATCCAGACCCGGTGGGTCGAGGAACCGTACCTGCGCCGCCGGCACCCCACCACCTATCCCGACTACGCGGCCACCGCCGGCCGCTTCGTGCCCGGCCTGGGCCGGCTTCACCCCACGCCCCTGACGTCACAAGCTGCAGGAGAGCTCGCATGACCGGCGGACACAGCCACTCCCACGCCCCCGAGACCGCCACCGGACGACACCGTCAACGGCTGGTCATCGTGGTCGCGATCACCGCCTCGATCTTCGTCGCCCAAGTCATCGGCGGTCTCGCCTCCGGATCGCTGGCCCTGCTTGCCGACGCGGGGCACATGTTGACCGACTCCACCGGCCTGCTCATCGCCCTCATCGCCGCCACCCTGGCCACCCGACCCGCCACCTCCGCCCGCACCTACGGGCTGCAACGGGTCGAAGTGCTGGCCGCCATGGTCAACGGACTCCTGCTGACCGGCATCGCGGTGTGGGTGCTCGTGCAAGCCATCGAACGCTGGAACCAACCGGCCGACATCTCCAGCGGACTGATGCTCGCCGTCGCCGTCGTCGGCGCCGTCGCCAACACCGTCGGACTGCTGATTCTGCGCGGCGGCAAGGACGAAAGCCTGAACCTCCGCGGCGCCTACCTCGAAGTCCTCGGCGACCTACTCGGGTCCCTGGCCGTCATCGCCGCCGCCCTCATCATCACCTTCACCGGCTACACCCGCGCCGACTCCATCGCCTCCCTGCTGATCTTCGTCATGATCATCCCCAGGGCGTTCTCGCTGCTCCGCGACGTCGTCGACGTCCTCCTCGAAGCCACCCCCCGCGGCATCGACCTCGACCAGATCCGCCAGCACCTCGTCGACATCGACGGCGTCACCGACGTCCACGACCTCCACGCCTGGACCATCACCAGCGGCGTACCGGTGCTCTCCGCCCACGTCGTCGTCGACGCCGACTGCTTGACCGACGGCCGCGCCGGCGAAGTCCTCGACCGGCTCGGCGAATGCCTCGGCGACCACTTCGACGTCGACCACTGCACCTTCCAGCTCGAACCCCAGGGCCACCAAGCCCACGAACCCGCCCACCACGCCTAGCGACCGCGGGACCCGGTCACCTCCGCTCGCTACCTGATGAACCCAGCCAGGAAGCCGCTGACGTCGGCTCGATGGCCGGACGGGGTCGGTGAGCCGACGACGTGCGGCAAGCGTCCGCGGCCCTCCGGCAGTCGGCGGGGCCGCCGGACTGTCACCTGGAGCGGAGGCGCTGGGACGTGCGCAGGGACGTGACGACATCACCGATGGCCTGGGAGGCGGCTGCGGAAGCCGCTTGGTCGGCGACGAGTGATTGGTGGGTGGCGCGGGCTATGCGTTGCAAGCTGTTGGTCGACAAGGTGGTCAGCTGCTGCTGTGCCGACTGCCAGGCCGCGTCGTTGCCGGTGTCGGCGGTGACGACGATGAGCGGCTTGCCGCGGAGATCGGTCAGCGCGGCCGCCTGCTCCACCGATGCAGACCCCTCAAAGAACTCCTGCAGGAAGCTGCCGACATCGCGTCCAGCGAGGTGGCCGATGCTGGGCATCAACGTGGCGACCCGACCCACCACACTGCCAGCGTCACTGTAGGACGCGTCGGCCGGTGCAGGCCGGGGAACGGTCGAGTCCAGCAGGACCATGCCGGCGACCTCGTCGGGGAACTGGGCCGCGAAGCTGAGGACGTACAGGCCGCCGAAGGAGTGCCCGGCCAACACGTACGGACCGGGAATGTGGGCACGGTCGAGCAGGGTGTGCAGGTCCGCGGCGATGTGGGCGGCGTCCTGGGGGCCGTTGGCGTCGTCACTCCAGCCGCGGCCGGCACGGTCGTAGACGCATACGCGGGTGTCGGCGGCGACCGCGGAGGCGATCCAGTGGTTGTCCGTTGAGGCGCCGCCCAGGCCCGGTTCCAGCACGACGGTGGGGCTTCCGGAGCCGGTGCACTGCAGATGGAGACGGTGGTCACCGATGCTGACCAGCGCACCGGGCACCGTCTGGGCGCGGGACTGGGGTGCGGTGCTCGCGGTGGTGTAGCCGCCGCCGACAGCAGCGAGCCCGAGGACAGCGATCACCGGGTAGAGCAGCCAACGACCCAGCCGGCTGGGCAGCTGGCGGCGGATCGAGAACAGCACCCAAACGACGATCACGGCCAGCAGCAGCGGCCAGACCCAGCCGAAGACGGCATGGACTGCGGCAGATCCGCTGAACGCCACTCCCGCGGCCAGGCCCATGAACGCCGCCGGCGCGACCGCCCACCGCTGCGGCTGCTCGGTGAGCTTGACCGACAGCACGGCCAGCAGCGCCCAGCCGAGCCCGAACGCCACCAGGATCGCCCCGGTGAGGTTGCTCGTCCGTTCCGGGACCACCGGGACCAGGACGACGACAACGGCGAGCACCAGCCCCACCAGCAGGGAGACGGCGACGACCCCCGCGATGGACCCGCGCCAACGCCCTGACCGGCGTGGTCCTGGCCGGCGAGCTTCATCGGGTTCCCCCTGCTCGATCGTGTCCATCGCTACCACCTGCGGCCGTGAGCTCATAACTCGACGATACCCCCGGGGGGTATCACTGTCTAGTGTTCTAACGCCACGTCCGAGCATCGCGGAAGACGCCGCCCTCGACAATGACTCTCTCGAACGTCTGGTGGGGCGGGGTGGCTGACAGGCGGCCGGGCCGAGGCCGCGGGCTCAACCGTCAGCTGCGCTGCGTGGCTCGGGCAGCGTCGCTCGCCCGTCGGCGTTGTCCGTAGCGGGTGGTCCCGCGGGGTTTGTACAGGTTGAGGACGGCGACCACCACCAGCACCAGCAGGCCCAGGGCGGGGTGGAGCACGTCCCCGCCGAGCTGCAGCACCGTCGCGTCGTCGGCGGTCCTGGCCACTCGGGCCGCCGTGGTCACGCTGGGCATGTGCAGGAGCAGCACCACCAGTGCCACGGTGGTCAAGGCGAACGCGACGATCACCCAGTAGTGACGGACCAGTCCCCAGACGGTGCCCAGTGACATGACCAGGCCGGTGAGGAACACCAGCATCCCGAGCGGGACGATCACGAGCCAGCCGGTCAGCTCCATCGCAATCCAAGCGGCGCGCACGGTCTGCGGCTGCTCACTCACGGCGGCCGCGATCCCGAGCGGCAGGTAGGCGACGACGGCGCCGATCCAGCCGACCGAGGTGATCACGTGCACCGCCAGCGCGGCCCGGCGCAGCGCCGGCGGCATCATCATCAGCGCGCCTGATCGGCCGTCGCAGCCGGGGGTGTCGGCACGGCCGCCGTATCGACACCGACCATCGAGCTGAAATGGCGGCCCGGTCCGTGCTGCCCGCCGCCGATCAGCATCCCCACGACCAGCAGCACGATCAGAACGGCGGCCACCATCAGGAAGATCTTCACCCACCGCGGCATGCCCGCCGCTGAAGGTTCTTGCTCGGACTGACTGTCTGGTGACGAGGAACTCACGGCTACCTCCCTTTACAAGACAGAGTGTCACGCATGTAGCAATATGTCACGGGTAGGCGTAGGTTGAGGTCGTGCCGAAGCTGTGGACAGACACGGTCGCTACGCACCGCGAGGAGGTGCGGCAGGCGGTGCTGGATGCCGCCGGGGAGCTGGTGGCCCGGGACGGGTTGTGGGCGGTGTCGATGTCGCGGCTGGCGGAGGCGGCGGGGATCGGCCGGGCAACGCTGTACAAGTACTTCGCCGACGTCGAGGAGGTGCTGACCGCCTGGCACGCGCGTCAGGTGTCGGCCCACCTGACCGACCTGGCGACGATGGCGGCTGGGGCCGGAGACGCGTCGGCCCGGCTGCGGGCGGTGGTCGAGCGCTACGCCCACATCTGCGCGCAACGGTCCCGGCACGGCGGTGACGTGGCGGCGGCCCTGCACCGGGGGCCGGGGATCGCCGACCAGCACCGGCAGCTGCAGGATCTGCTGACCGACCTAATCCAGGAAGCAGCGTCCGCCGGTACGGTGCGCGCCGACGTGCCGGCCGAGCAGCTGGCCGGGTTCTGTCTGGCTGCGCTCACCGCCGCCGGCACCGCGTCCGGTCCGGACGTGGTGGTGGAGCTGGTGTGGACGGCCCTGACCGCCGACCCTGCCAGTGCCGCCGACTCGGCGTGACGGTCGCCCGGTCGGGCCGGGCCGGCCGCTGTTAGGAGCGGACGAGGCGGGCGATCGCCTTGGAGGCTTCCTCGATCTTGGCGTCACCTTCGGGGCCGCCGAGCCGGGCGGCATCGGCCACACAGTGTTTGAGGTGGTCGTCCAGCAGGCCGAGGGCGACACCTTCCAGGGCGGAGGTGAGGGCGGAGATCTGGGTGAGGATGTCGATGCAGTACTGCTCTTCGGAGACCATGCGGTGGATGCCGCGGGCCTGGCCCTCGATCCGCTTCAGCCGGGCCAGGTAGCGGCTCTTGTCGCTGATGTAGCCGTGGTGGACCCCCTTCGCCTCGGCCGAGTCGCTCGGTTCGGCGAGGTCGGTGTGGTCGGTGGTCATCGTGGATCTCGCTTCCCCGCGGTCGTTGCGACGGTTCTCGTTCGTGCGGTGCTTGTTCGTGTGGTGGTCATGGGTGCCCGACGCCGACTGTAGGGCGTTGCTCGGCGGTCGTGGGGCTGGTGGTGGGGACGATGGTGTCGGGTCGCAGGTCGAGGCGGCGGAGCAGCTGGGCGTTGCCCGCGACCACGATGGTGGACAGCGACATGAGGATGGCGCCGACCGACATCGGCAGGACGAAACCGATGGGGGCGAGGACACCGGCGGCCAGCGGCACCGAGATCAGGTTGTAGCCGGCGGCCCACCACAGGTTCTGCTTCATCTTGCGGTAGCTCGCCTTCGACAGCTCGATCACCGACAGCACCGAGCGGGGGTCGTCGCTGGCCAGGATCACCCCGGCCGAAGCGATCGCGACATCGGTGCCGGCGCCGATAGCGATGCCGACGTCGGCCTGGGCCAGGGCCGGTGCGTCGTTGACGCCGTCACCGACCATCGCGACCCGCCGTCCCTCGGCCTGCAGCTGCTGGACCTTGGCGGACTTGTCCTCGGGCCGGACGCCAGCGAAGAAGCGGTCGATGCCCAGCTCGGCGGCGACCGAGGCGGCCACGGCCTCGGCGTCGCCGGTGATCATCACCACCTCCACATTCCGGTCGTGCAAGGCCCGCACGGCGGCGCGGGACTCCTCCCGGATCTCATCAGCCAGCTTCAACGCGCCGGCCACCCGCCCGTCGATCAGCACGTGCAGGATGATCGCGCCCTCGCCGCGCCACTGCTCCACGACCGGCAGCTCGGCGACGCCGTGCTGCTGCAGCAGGGTGGGGCCGCCGACCTGGACGTGCCGTCCGTCGACGGTGGCGGACACCCCGACCGCCGGGGAGGAGGTGAAGTCGGTCGCCGGCCGCAGTGGCAGCTGGCGGTGCTCGGCGGCGGTCACGATCGCCCGGGCCAGGGGGTGCTCGGAGTCGGCTTCGGCGCTGGCCGCCAGGGTGAGGACCTCGTCCTCGTCGAGGCTCGTGGTGTGGATGCCGGTGATGGTGGGCTGGCCTTTGGTGAGGGTGCCGGTCTTGTCGAACAGGACGGTGGTGACGGTGCGCATGGACTCCAGCGCGAGCCGGTCCTTGATCAGCACGCCGCCGCGGGCGGCGCGTTCGGTGGCGATGGAGACGACCAGTGGGATGGCCAGGCCGAGGGCGTGGGGGCAGGCGATCACCAGCACGGTGATGGTGCGGACGACGGCCTGGTCCGGGAGCCCGAGCAGCGTCCACACGATGGCGGTGATCACCCCGGCGAGTAGTGCGAACCAGAACAGCCACGCGGCGGCTCGGTCGGCGATCCGCTGTGCCCTCGAGGAGGAGTTCTGCGCGTCGGTCACCAGGCGTTGGATGCCGGCCAGGGCGGTGTCGTCGCCGACGGCGGTGATCTCGACCCTCAGGCCGGAGTCGGTGGCCACGGTTCCGGCCACCACCAGGTCGCCTTCGCCGCGGCGGACCGGCTTGGACTCGCCGGTGATCATCGCCTCGTCCATGCTGGCGGTGCCGGACCGGATCCGGCCGTCGGCGGGGATCCGGCCACCTGGGCGGACCACGACCAGGTCCCCGACCTGCAGCTCGGCCGGGGCGACCAGCTCGGTGTCGGTCTGCCCACTGCCGGTCTGCCCGCTGCCGGGATTGAGGACGCGTTCGGCTTCGTCGGGCAGCAGGGCGGCTAACGAGTCCAATGCCGAGGTGGTCTGGGCCAGGGACCGCATCTCGATCCAGTGGCCGAGCAGCATGATGACGATCAGCAGCGCCAGCTCCCACCAGAAGTCGAGCTCGTGGTGCAGCAGCCCGAGGCTGGCGCCCCAGGAGGCGAGGAAGGCCACGGTGATGGCCAGGGCGATCAGCAGCATCATCCCGGGTTGCCGGGCGCGGATCTCACTGACTGCGCCGGTCAGGAACGGCTTACCGCCCCACAGGTACATGACGGTGCCCAGCACGGGTGAGACCCAGCCGACCCAGCCGGCGGCGGGCAGCGGGTAGCCGAGCAGCATTGCGAACATCGGCGAGAAACCGATCACCGGCACCGCCAGCACCAGCATCATCCAGAACAACCGGCGGAACTGCCCGACATGATCACCGTGGCCGCCATGTCCGGCGTGTGCGTCGTGGCCGGCGTGTGCGTTGTGTCCGCCGTCGTGGTGGCCGGCGTGCGCCTTCTCCCCAGCGGGAGCGGCGGCTGGCTGGTGATGGTGGTGGTCAGTGCCAGCCCGCGCTGCGGTGGCGCCGGTGGCGGGTTGATCGGCAGCTGCCGGTGGTTGGTTGTGGTGGTCGGTCATCGGGTCACCTCGTCAGTGGGTGGTGCGGGATGTGGGTTGAAAGGTGCGCAGCCGGAGACTGTTGCTGACCACGAAGACGCTGGAGAAGGCCATGGCGGCTCCGGCGATCATCGGGTTGAGCAGGCCGAGCGCGGCCAGCGGGATGGCGGCGACGTTGTAGGCGAACGCCCAAAACAGGTTGCCCTTGATGGTGGTCAGGGTCCGGCGGGCCAGCCGGATGGCGTCGACGGCGGCCCGGAGGTCACCGCGGACCAGGGTGAGGTCGGCGGCCTCGATGGCCACGTCGGCGCCGGTGCCCATGGCCAAACCCAGGTCGGCCTGGGCCAGCGCCGCCGCGTCGTTGACGCCGTCACCAACCATGGCCACGACCTTGCCGTCGCGTTGCAGACCGGCGATCACGGCGACCTTGTCCTGCGGCAGCACCTCGGCGATCACCCGTTCGATGCCAACCTCGGCGGCGACCTGGTGGGCCACGGTCGCGTTGTCACCGGTCAGCAGCACCGGCGTCAGGCCCAGCCGCTTCAGCTGCGCCACGGCCTCAGCACTGGTGTCTTTGACCGCGTCCCCGACCGTCACCAGCCCACGGACAATCCCGTCCCAGGCGACCAGCACCACCGTCCGCCCGGCCTGCTCGCCGGCCACCCGCGCCACCTCCAGGTCGGCGTCCACCTCGAGGCCACGATCGGCCATCAGCGACGGCCGACCGACCAGCACCTCCAGGTCGTGCCCGGCGTCGGCGACGGTGGCGGTGACGCCGCGGCCCTCGACGTTGGCGAAGTCCCGCACCGACGGCAGGAGCCCGGCACGGTCACCGGCGGCAGCAGCGATGGCCCGGCCGATCGGGTGCTCCGAGCCAGACTCGGCCGCACCGGCGACCCGCAGCAGCTGCTCGGCGTCGACCCCGGCGGCCGAGGTGACGTCGTGCACGGTCATCACACCGGTGGTGACGGTGCCAGTCTTGTCCAACACGACGGTGTCGACCCGCCGGGTGGACTCCAGCACCTCCGGACCCTTGATCAGAATGCCGAGCTGGGCGCCGCGGCCGGTGCCGACCAGCAACGCGGTCGGGGTGGCCAGCCCCAGGGCGCAGGGGCAGGCGATGATCAACACCGCGACCGCGGCGGTGAACGCGGCCTCCCAGCCGAACCCGGCGCCGACCCAGCCGCCCAAAGTCGCGACAGCGATACCGATCACCACCGGCACGAACACCCCGGCAACCCGGTCCGCAAGACGCTGCACATCGGCCTTGCCCGACTGCGCAGCCTCCACCAGCCGGGCCATCTGCGCCAGCTGGGTGTCGGCGCCGATCCGGGTGGCCCTCACCAGCAGCCGACCGCCCACGTTGACGGTCGCCCCGACCACCGTGTCGCCATCGCCGACCTCGACCGGCACCGACTCCCCGGTCAGCATGGAGGCATCGACCGCGCTGCGGCCGGCAACGATCACGCCGTCGGTGGCGATCTTCTCCCCGGGCCGGACCACGAACTCGTCCCCGACCCGGAGCTGGTCGACCCCGATCCGGGTCTCAATGGGTCTTCCCGCCGGGCCGTCGCGGAGGACGGCGACCTCCTTCGCGCCCAGGTCCAGCAGGGCCCGCAGAGCTGCGCCGGCCTGCCGCTTGGACCGCTTCTCGAAGTACCGGCCGGCCAGCACGAAGGTGGTGACGCCGGCGGCGACCTCGAGGTAGATGTTGGCGCTGCCGTCGCCGGAGCGGACGGTCAGCTCGAACGGGTGGATCATGCCCGGCGTGCCGGCGGTGCCGAGGAACAACGCATACACCGACCAGGCGAACGCGGCCAGGGTGCCGACCGAGATCAACGTGTCCATGGTCGCCGCGCCGTGGCGCAGGTTGGCCCACGCGGCCCGGTGGAACGGCCACGCCCCCCACACCACCACCGGCGCGGCCAGGGTCAGCGACAGCCACTGCCAGTAGGTGAACTGCCAGGCCGGCACCATCGCCAACAACACCACCGGCACCGTCAACACCGCGCTCACGATCAACCGATGCCGCAGCCCGGCCAGCTCCGCATCCGCCGGCGGCTCCCCCTTCCCATCGCCCTGGTCCGGGGCGGGCGGGGTAGGCAGGGTGGCGGTGTAGCCGGCCTTCTCGACCTCCGCGACCAGGGTCTGCGGGTCCAGGTCGACCGGGGTGGTGACCTGGGCCTTCTCGGTGGCGTAGTTGACGCTCGCCTGCACCCCGTCGAGCTTGTTCAGCTTCTTCTCGATCCGCATCGCGCACGACGCGCAGGTCATCCCACCGATCTGCAGCTCGATATGGCCGAGGGCCTGCGGCGGCTGGAACGCGGTGCTCATCAGATCGTCTCTCTGGTTGGGTCGAAGCGAGTGCGGGATCAGCGGGCGGTGGTGGTGAAGGTGGCCGTGTGAACCCGGCCGTCGACCTGGAAGTCCAGATACAGCAGGTAACGACCCGGTGTGGGCGCCTCCGCCATGAACGCCACCTCCGGGCCGGACTCCCCGGCCGGCCCGTCCATCGGATGGACGTGGAGGTAGGCCAGGTCCCCCACCCGCAGCGCGACCAGATGACCGGCGGCACCGAGATAGGGCTGCAAGCTGACCGGGGGGCCGTCGCGGGTCACGGTGAAGGTCAGCATCGAGCTGGTCCCGGCGGCCGGCGCCCCGTCCATGGTGACGGTGAGCCCATCCACGGTGGACTCGGTGGTGTCCTCACCGAGCAGGACGGGCTGCAGGTCACCGGCCACCTCGAGGGTGCTGGTCAGCGTCAGCGTCTCCCCAGTGGCGGCCGGAACGAAGTCGGCGAACACCCGGTAGCTGCCAGGAGCGGCCCACCGCCACGGCATCGACCAGATCCCGGCGCCGTCGAGGCTCGGGTGAACATGGCGGAAGCGGCTGCCGTCGCTGCGGACCACGATCAGGTGCAGGTCCTTGTCGTGAGCGGTGGTGTAGTCGGTCACCGGGTTCCCGTCCGGGCCGGTCAGCCGGAACGACAGCGTCCCGTCCTCCCCCACCACGGCCGGCGCGGTCAGCGCGCCGAGCTGGTAGCCGTCCTGGGCGACCGTCAGGCCGCGGACCGGGTCAGCGGCCGGGGCTTGCCCCGGCTTCGCGTGGGAGTCTTCGCTGTGCTGCGCCGACGGAGTCGACGCCGACGAATGCTCCATTCCACTCTCCTCCTGAGTGCCGGTGCGGCCCGACCCGGCTTGCGCCGAGCCGGCGGGCAGCAGGGTGCGGGCGCCGACCAGGGCGAGCACGAACACCGCCGCCAGAGCTGCGGCGAAGGCCAGCAGCCGCACCGGGGTGCTCATCAGCCGCGGACCGCGGCGTAGCCGGCCTCATCCACCGCGGCCAGCACCTGCTCGTCAGCGATCGGCTCGGTGCTGGTGATGACCAGCCGACCGGTGGCCGCGCTGACCTCGACGTTGTCCACCCCCGGAATCTGACTGACCTCGCTGGACACGGCGTGCTCGCAGTGGGAGCAGGTCATCCCGGTCACCTGGAACTCGGTCGTCGTCATCAGAAAGCTCCTCTCAGCATGTACCCCGGTAGGGTATCGATGTGGGAACGACCGTACCCCCGGTCGGTATTCCCGTCAACGCCGGGTACCGTGAGGACATGCACCGGTCCAGGCCAGCTGCGGCGCCCTACGACGGCGCTGCGCGGTCCCGGCTGATCCTGTGGCTCGCGGTCCTGGTCGTCGGACTCGCCCTGCTCGCCATGCATCAGCTGTCCGGCAACCACACCGCCGCCGACCCCGCCTCCAGTCACCAGTCCGCGACCGTGACGACGGCCGGTTCGGACCACCACGCAGCCGGTGATCCCAGTGAGACAGGGACAAGCCACGCCCACCTGCTGCCCGCCACAGGTACGGGAGATCCCGCCTTTGGGCAGGGGGGCTGTCCCGACTGCGCCGGCCATTCGGCGATGGCACTGACCTGCCTGGCGGCGCTCATCCTGCTCGCCGCCGGTCTGCTGCTGCCACGCCCCAGGACCGGGCGAGGCATCCGTCAGCCGCGGCAGCAGCCGCTGGCCATCCTCAACTGCCGGCATCGCCTCAAACCCCCACCGCTGAGCCTGGTGGAGCTGTCGGTCAGCCGAACCTGATCGGAACAGGGCCCCGCCGGGCAGACGCGTGACCACGTCCGACGGTCTGCCGCCCCGGAGGGCCCATTCGACCACCTTCGCTGCACCGCACCATCCACACAGAAAGTACGAACACGTCATGCCTTCACCCATCACCCTGCGCACCGGTCTCCGCGGCAGCCTGGCCATCGCCGCCGCCCTCGCGGTGACCGGTCTCACCGGCTGCTCCAGCAACGACCCCTCCACCATGCCCGGCATGGACCACGGCTCCAGCGGCAGCCCGTCGGCCGCCGGTTCGCCGGCCACCTCGTCAACCCCGGCCGCCGGACAGCACAACGACGCCGACGTCATGTTCGCCCAGGGCATGATCCCGCACCACCAGCAAGCCGTCGCGATGAGCGACATGATCTTGGCTAAGGACGGCATCGACGCCAAGGTCACCGACCTGGCCACCCAGATCAAAGCCGCCCAAGCCCCCGAGATCGCGCAGATGAGCGGCTGGCTCGCCGGCTGGGGCGAGAACCCGAGCCCGTCGATGGGCATGGACCACGACATGGGCGGCGGGATGATGAGCCAAGCCGACATGGACGCCCTCGACCAAGCCACCGGCGAGGACGCGGCCCGGATGTTCCTCACCGGCATGATCGCCCACCACAAGGGCGCCATCACCATGGCCCAGAACGAAGTCGCCAACGGCCAGAACCCCGAGGCGATCGCCCTGGCCCAGAAGATCATCACCGACCAGCAGGCCGAGATCACCACCATGAACCAGCTGCTGCAACAGCTCTGACACGAATCGGGGAGAAAAGACCGACCCCTGACGAGCGAGGCTCCCTGACGAGCGAGTCTCCGCAGGGCAACACACAAGTCCACTTTCACCGTCCATAAGGAGTCCCCATGTCCACCACCCAGCAGATGATCGACGCCTACCCGGGCGACCTCGGCGGCATCGACCCGAGCCTCCTGGCCGCCTGCATCGACGCCTGCCTTGACTGTGCCCAGGCCTGCACGGCCTGCGCCGACGCGTGCCTCAGCGAGGAGATGGTCGACCAGCTCCGCGCCTGCATCCGCACCGACCTCGACTGCGCCGACATCTGCGCTGCCACCGGACGGGTTCTGTCCCGGCACACCGGTTACGACGCGAACCTCACCCGCGCCGTCCTGGAGGCCTGCCGCACCGCCTGCCGCAGCTGCGGCGACGCATGCGCCCAGCACGCCGAGATGCACGACCACTGCCGGATCTGCGCCGACGCCTGCCGCGCCTGCGAGCAAGCCTGCGCCGACCTCCTCGCCAGCCTCGGCTGACCCAGACCCGACGGCAACGCCGGTCCGGGCCTGAATCCATCAGCCCCGGGCCGGCTCCACCGGTCCGAACGGCAGCCCCATCGGCGAGGTCCGGGCCAGCTCACCGCTTCTTCTACGGCAAGGGACCTCAGCCATGTCGCCGCTCACCCCAAGCCCACCCCCGGCCGGCCGGATCCGACCGCGGCCTCGCCACCCCGGGCCCGCCCGACTCGCCCTGATCGTCGGCGGTTGCCTCACCACCCTGCTCGTCAGCTGCGCCGATCCCACCACCACCAGCAGCACGGCCGACCGGCCCCCCAACGTCTCGGCGGCCTCGCCGGTCCTCGACGGGACCTCCCCACCGCCCTGGCCGGCACCAGAGGAGACGGCGTCCCGGGTCACGGCCGCCGGACTCGACCTGGGACCGATGGGGACAGCCGAGCACTACCACCCGCACCTCCAGATCATCATCGACGGTGCCGATGTGCCGGTGGCCGCCAACATCGGCGTCGACCCCACCACCGGCGCCATGTCCGCGCTCCACACCCACGAACCCGACGGCACCATCCACATCGAAGCCGACCGCGTCGGCGACGTCTTCACCCTGGGCCAGCTGTTCACCGAATGGGGGGTGAAGCTCACCGCCACCCAGATCGGCGGCATCCGCGCCGACGGCGGCCGCCAGCTCGTGGTGACCAGCAACGGGACACCGGTCCCCGGCGACCCGGCCGATCTGCGCCTGCGGCCCGACCAGCGGATCGTTCTCCAGCTGCCCGCCGGCGGTGGCCGGTGATCCCGGACCCCGGCGACCTCGTCGCCTTCGGCCCGCTGCTGATCGCCATCCCCGTGGCCATGCTCGCGGGGCTGGTGTCGTTCCTCAGCCCCTGCTGCCTGCCGCTGGTTCCGGGCTACCTCGCCTACGTCACCGGCACCGCCGGCGCCGACGCCCAGACCGCACCCAACCCACCAGCCGGCGACCCGGAAACCCGGACGGCCACCACAGCATCGCTGTCCACCCGACCAGCCCGGCCAGCCCTGCCGACCCGGACAGTGCTGCCGAGCCGGACAGTGCTGCCGAGCCGGACGGTGCTGCCGAGCCGGACGGTGCTGCCGAGCCGGACGGTGCTGGGCACCGTGCTGTTCGTGCTGGGCTTCGCCGCCGTGTTCACCAGCTACGGCGCCGCGTTCGGCGCGGTCGGCACCGCCCTGCTGATCCACCAAGACCTGATCGTCAGGGTGCTCGGTGTCGTGACCATCATGCTCGGCCTCATGTTCGCCGGTGTCGTGGGCAAGATCCCGCTGTTCTCCCGGTCGGTGCGGCTGAACCTGCAGCCGCGGGTCGGGGTCGCCAGCGCGCCGCTGCTCGGGGTGCTGTTCGGCGTCGGCTGGACTCCCTGCATGGGTCCGACGCTGGCCGCGGTCTTGGCCCTGTCGCTGAGCACCGCCGGCGCGGGCCGGGGGGCCGTACTGTCCTTCGCCTACAGCATCGGCCTGGGACTGCCGTTCCTGCTCGCCGCCCTCGGCGTCCAACGGGCGTTCACCGTGTTCGCGTGGGCCCGCCGCCACGCCGCCGCCGTGATGCGGCTCGGCGGGATCCTGCTGGTCGTCGTCGGACTGCTGCAAGTCACCGGGATATGGGCGTCGCTGATCGTCCGGCTCCAGGTGCTCGTCGCCAACTGGCAGACACCGCTGTGAATCCCAGCATGCTCAAGGCCTGGTCGCTGACCGCCCGTACCGTCGCTGCGGTACTGGTCGCCGCAGCACTGGCCAGCTGTGGCGGAGGCACGGCACCGCCGACCCGCGACGAGCCGCCGGCGATCGTCGACGTCGTCGACGACGGGTTCCACGGCAGCCTGGTCGATCCTCCGCTGCGCCCTCCCCGGGTGGTGCTCCGCGACACCCGAGGCGGTGCCGTGGACCTCTCCCGACTCGACCCGGACAAGGCCACGGTGCTCTACTTCGGGTTCACCCACTGTGACGACGTGTGTCCAACCACGATGGCGGACCTGGCCGTTGCCCGCCGCCTCCTGCCTCCCGCCCTGGCCGACCGGGTGGTCGTCTGGTTCGTCACCGTCGACCCCGGCCGGGACACACCCGCCGCGCTGCAGCAGTGGCTGAGACGTTTCGACCCCGACTTCATCGGCCTGCGCGGGCCGGCAGAGGTAGTGCACCGGGCGGAACGGTCGCTGTACCTGCCCGAAAGCAGCCCGGGACCACCCACTCCTCCTCAGCCCGCCGGCCACCACAGTCAGGAGGCAGCCGGTGAGGACTACCAGGTCGACCATGCCGGGTCGGTGTACGTCTTCGGACCCGGCGACACCACCCTCCTGTACACCGGTGGGACCACCCCCCAGCAGTACGCCGACGACCTCCGACGCCTCCTCACCACCTGAGATAGAAGCCGATCGGTGCAGCAACACGGCAGAGGCGCACGACCTCGGACACCCTTCCAGGTCACCCATTGTCGCCCGTACAAGAAGCCACAGGCGTCGGCTCCGATAGCCGGATACCGGCCACACCCCGCCAGTAGCCCTCCGGCGGCGCCGAACAGGCCAGCTTCATCCGCCGGGCCTCACCCGTGACCGGCGAGGGCGCCGGTCGGCAGCCCTGATCTGGGCCCAGGATTCGGCTGGACCCGCGGCGGCTGGTCGAGGATCGCGGACGTCCTGCCAGATCGACGGGACCAAGATCGCCCGGTCCTTCGTCCGGCGGGCTTCACTCTGACCATCGAGGAACGCTGGCTTGACGATCGAGGCGCGGAACTGGCGAGCCATCTCGGAGAGGGATTCCTGCCCTATGCCGGATTCCCGCCGACGTGGGTGGTCACCGCGACTATTGGAAGCACGTCGCGTTGGCCGACGACATCCTCCCACAAGACGCACCAGCGAGAGAGGATTGTGTGCGGAGTTGGTGGTCTGATCGTTTGCTGAGCCAACATGAAGGAGCTGCGGGTGGACATCGCGACGCTTAGCCGGATCCTTGGGCTCCGACGACGCCTTCGTGGCCACGAGCGCTGGCCGGCGACCCGGGTCGCCAGCCACCAGCTGGCCAAACTGCAGACGTTGCGGGGGTTCGCTGGCAGCCGCTCGCCGTTCTATCGCACATTTCACCGAGGTCTGGAACGAGCTCCTTTGGCTCAGCTGCCCGTTCTCAGCAAGGCCACCCTGATGAACAACTTCGACCGGATCAGCACCGAGCCGGCGGTGCGGATTGCGGAACTGGAACGCTACCTCGACGCGTTGACCGATGATCACCGGTTCCTAGACCGGTATTGGGTTTCGGCCACCTCGGGAAGTTCGGGCCGCCGCAGTGTCATCGCCAGCAACGCCCACGAATGGGCCACGGTGATCGCCTCCTACGGCCGCGCGAATCAGTGGGCCGGGATCTCGGTCGGTTTGCGTCATCGCGTCAGGATGGCCGTGGTGAGCTCGACCAAGGCCTGGCACCAGTCCGCCCGAGTGGCGGCAACGGTGCGTGGACCGTTGATGTTCAGTGAGCGGTTCGACGCCGCCTCGTCGCTGTCGGAGATCGTTGCGGGACTCAACGAGCTACAACCTGAGGTCCTCGTTTCGTATGCGTCGATGATCCGGGCCCTCGCCGCCGAGCAGCTGGCCGGCCGGCTCGGTATCTCGCCGCGGGCGGTCAACTCGTCCTCTGAGGTCCTTACCCCCGAAGCTCGGATGATGGCGACACAGGCCTGGCGTGTGCCGCCATTCAATGTCTATGCCGCTACCGAGACCGGTGGGATCGCCGCTGAGTGCAGCCTGCATCAGGGCATGCACTTGTTCGAGGATCTTCTCGTCCCCGAAGTTGTCGACGAGGAGTACCGGCCAGTCCCAGATGGGCTGCCCGGAGACCGGCTCCTCGTCACGGTGCTGTTCAGCCGCACGCTGCCGCTGATTCGCTACGAGTTGACCGACCGGATCAGAATTTCTACCGCGATCTGTCCGTGCGGTCTGCCGTTCCGCCTCATTGAGGCCGTCGAGGGCCGCACCGACGATACCCTGTCGCTTCCGGCGCGGACCGGTGGTCTCGTTAGGGTGCATCCGGTCATCTTTCACCAGACCCTTGACCTGATCGATGCCGCGGGATGGCAGGTCCGCCAACACCGCTCGGGGCTGCGCATCCTCGTGGCGTCACCGGGCCCCGGTTTCGATCAGGCAGCAACCGAACACACGGTCCGGGCGGCCCTGATCGCGGCCGGCGCGTCGCCCCCTCATCTGACGGTTTCGGTCGTCGCCGTCATCCCCTCCGGTGCCGCTGGCAAGCGCCCCCTCGTGGTCGCCTCCCGCCGGACCCCCTGCCGCCGTAACGGCACCGGAGCGTAGGACACTGCGGCACCGTGTGGCCGACAGTCGCGTTGGGCGTCCGCGGTGCCAACCTAGCGGCCGGCAACACGACGACCGGACCGGCGACCGCGTGTATGAGGCCGGCCGGTCCGAACCAACCATTCCCGGCAGCGAGCTGCGTGCCGGCAGCCGGCTACCCTACGTCGTGGTGGTGGTGTAGCGGGCGGGGTCGTTGTCGAAGGTGGCGGCACAGTGATCTGAGCAGAAGTAGTAGGTCACGTCGTCGATGCTGCGGGTGGCGGCAGCTGTCTTGGGGCTGATCGTCATTCCGCAGACGGGGTCGACGGTGCCGGCGGCCTCTAGGTCGGCGTCATGCGGGGCGGTGGCGGTGTCGTGGATCGCGCCCAGCCGGACCTCCGGTGTCACCGGCGCAGGTGGCTGGGTTGGCGGGTGGGCTGGATGCCAGCGGCGTAGCCGGTTGGCGTTGGCCACCACCGACAGAGACGACAAGGCCATGGCGGCGGCGGCGATGACCGGCGAGAGCCGGATCCCAAACAGTGGGTAGAGCAGTCCGGCGGCGATCGGGATGCCGACCGCGTTGTAGACCAGCGCGAAGAACAGATTCTGGCGGATGTTTCTCATGGTCGCCCGCGACAGGCTGATCGCGGTCGAGACACCGGTCAACGACCCGGAGATCAAGGTGATGTCGGCGGCCTCGATCGCCACATCCGTGCCGGTACCAATAGCCAACCCGATATCGGCCTGGGCAAGCGCCGGGGCGTCGTTGATGCCGTCACCGACCATGCCGACCCGCGCACCGCCAGCTTGGAGCCGCTGGACTTCGCTGGCCTTGTCCTGCGGCAGCACCTCGGCGAGCACGGTCTCGATGCCGACCTGGCCGGCGATCGCGGCGGCGGTCCTCCGGTTGTCGCCGGTGATCATCACCGTGGCCAGACCGAGGGCGTGCAGCGCGGCGAGGGCCGGCGCCGAGTCGGGTTTGATGGTGTCGGCGACGGCGAGAACACCGGCGGTATGTCGGTCGACGGCGACGAGGATGGGGGTTTTGCCGTCGGCGGCGTAACGCCCGGCCACCTCCTCGGCGGCACTGGTGTCCAGCCCAGCATCGGCTAGCAGCCGCGCGTTGCCGACCAGCACCTCCCGCCCGTCGACGGTGGCCTGCAGCCCTTTCCCGGTGATCGTGGTGAATCCGCTGACCGGTAGGGCGTTCAGTCCGCGCTGGCGGGCGGCCGCGGCGATGGCGGTGGCGAGGGGATGTTCGCTGTCCTGCTCCGCCGCGGCGACCAACACCAGCAGAGTCTCTTCGTCGAACCCGTTCAGTGGCTGAACGTCGGTCAGCGCCGGGGTGCCGGCGGTGACGGTGCCGGTCTTGTCCACCACGATGGTGTCGAGCTTGTGGGCGGTCTCCAGTGCCTCCGCGGACCGGATCAACACCCCGGCCTGCGCCCCCTTCCCGGTCGCCACCATGATCGACAGCGGGGTGGCCAATCCCAGCGCGCACGGGCAGGCGATGATCAGCACCGCCACCGCTGAGACCAGCGCGAGGGTGAACGCGGGGGACGGCCCGAGGAGGAACCAGAGGGTGAAGGTCACGATCGCGATGGCGATCACCACCGGCACGAAGTAGCCGGAGATGGTGTCGGCGAGCCGCTGGATCGGCGCCTTGGAGGATTGGGCCTGCTGCACCAGGCGGATGATCTGCGCCAGTGTCGTGTCCGCGCCCACCTTCGCCGCCCGGACCCGTAGGGAGCCGGTCGTGTTCAGGGTGGCGCCGATGACGGTGTCACCGTCGCGTTTGGTGGTCGGGATCGGTTCGCCGGTGATCATCGACTCGTCCACCGCCGACCTGCCGGTGATGACAGTAGCGTCGACGGGGATCTTTTCACCGGGCCGGATGATCACCTCGTCACCGACGGCCACCTCCTCGACGGGAACCTCGGTTTCCACCCCGTCACGGACCACCCGGGCGGTCCGGGCCTGCAACCCGAGCAGGGCCCGGATCGCTTCCCCGGTGCCGGCTTTGGCGCGGGCCTCGAGCAGCCGACCGAACAAGATCAGGGTGATGATCACCCCGACGGCTTCGAAGTACACGTCGCGGACCTCGGCCGGCAGCAGACCCGGCGCGAGCGTCACCAGCAGGCTGTAACCGTAGGCGGCGGTGGTGCCCAACGTGATCAGCGAGTTCATCTCCGCCGACCGGTGCACCAGGGCCAGCCAGCCGATCCGATGGATCGGCCACCCCGTGTACAGCATCACCGGCGTGATCAACGCCAGCTGCACCCAATGATTCAGCAGCACAGCCGGCACCCAGGTGGCGCCGAAGACTTCGTGGGCCATCACCGCGAACAGCACGGGCGCGGTCAACACCGCGCCGACGATCACCCGCCGGGCCAGATCGGCGATCTCCGCCCGCCGTTCCGCCATGTCCGCCGCTTCGGCTTCGGCCGCGCTGCCGCCGCGCTCCGCAAGTTGGGGGGCGACCGTCCCCCCCGTCCCCACGGTTGTCCCGTCAGGGGGGTCGGCGGTGTCGGCTGGGTCGACGATCAGGGTGCCGTGGATCATGTTCATCCCGCACGCGAACCCGAACGTGCCGGCCCGGTCGGGCCGCAGCCGCACCGCTGTCGTGCTGTGGGCCGGCAGCCCGGCGCTGACGCCCAGGTCGGCGAACACGACCCTGTTGGTGCACTCTCCGGACTCACGTCGGTCGAACACGATCTCCAACGGCACCCCCTGGCGGGCGTGGATGATGTCGGGGCTGTACCCGCCCTGGACCGTCACCCCGATCGTCTGAACTCCACCCGCCAGCTCGGCGGTCCGGCCCCGGCGCGGGGCGAAGAAGTACCAGCCGAGACCGGCAATCGCCCCCACAGCGACTACGAGGACGGTGATGTCGATGACACTCATGATGCTCCCTGGAATGTGGTGCCTCCAGCGTCGCACGCCATACCCCTCCAGGGTAGGGACCAAAGGCCTGGCCGCGGGATCGCCGAACCGGGCCGGCAGAGGAGCGGCTAGATCCGTCGCCGGCGACGCTCGGCAACTGCCGTGACCGACCAACACGGATCGAGTGGAGTGGGCTGTCGACGGTGAGCGCGTCACCTGGAAGTCGTCCATGACCGACGGGAGCACGAGGTGTCTCGGTCCGGCGGGTGCAGGGGCCTCCCCTTGCGACGACGCTCCACCCGAGGAGCCCTACCGTTCAGGACCCGGCGCACCTTTCGCCGAGTCGGCTGGGCGGTCCTCCTGGCCCTGGGCCAGGAGGAGAGCACGTGGACGACGCCCGTCGAGTCGTGCCGCATCCACCGTTAGGCAGTGCCTGCGGTGGACAGCTGCTGACCCGCCGGGCACCACTCAACACCAGCAGCATCGTGAGCGGCGAAGGCCATCGCCGGCACCGCCACGGATCGCTGCGCGTGGACGCGAACGTGGGCGGGGCGCGATGGGGGTGGATTGCCTGGAGCGTCAGGAACGGACGAGCCTGGCGATCGCGGCGGAGGCTTCCTCGATCTTCTGCTGCGCTTCGAGGCCGCCGGTGTCTGCGGCGTGCAGCATGCAGTGTCGGAGGTGGTCGTCCAGCAGTTGCAGCGAGACGGCCTGGAGGGCCTTGGTGATGGCTGACACCTGGGTCAAGATGTCGATGCAGTATTGATCTTCTTCGACCATGCGCTGCAGGCCGCGGGCTTGACCCTCGATCCGGCGGAGCCGCTTCAGGTAGCCGTCTTTGTTGGCGATGTAGGCGTGCGTGGTGCTGGTCGGCTGGTCGTTCATGGTTGGTCTCCAGGCTGTTCGTTGACCACAAGGTACCCGGAGCTGGGGAGGCTGTTCGACTGGCTGCCGGTGTCGGTCCGCCTCGGCAAGTCGCTCCGGCGTGCCACCGGTTCAGCATGTCCGGCATCTGTATCGCTGGGCGGCTGGTCCCGGCGGCGCCGCGGCCCTTCGACTAGCCTGCGGTCAGCGGTGACCGGCATGGTCCATGCCTCGCATCATCAGAGCCATCATGACCGTGCAGACGACGGCGACCAGTAAGAATCCCGGGCTGGCCGTCCCGGTCGCCAACAGCGCGATGGCGATGACGACCATCGGAAGGCAGCAGGCCAGCATCATCCAGTGGTGCGATCTGGACGGTCTCCGGCGGGGCGGTTGCTGATCAGCAGGGAGGTGATCAGATGGCCGATGTGAAGGTCGCAGTGTGCTCATGATGACTGCCTCCGCCGAGATTGGGAAAGACTTGGGGTGGACGTAGCGGCAGCGGCGCGGCAGGCGCGGAGACCGTGAGATCGACGATGATCCCGGCGTTCCTCTGCGGCGAGCCCATGCTGACCCTCGTCGGTTCTGCTTCTCATGCGCCTTCCTCCCTGACTGGCTTGAGGATCCGGCTGTCTGTCGTGGAGTGCCGTGGTTGACCTCTGGAACCATCATGTGCTTTCCTGTGCCGCCTTCAGTAGAGGCCAAAGTCCTAACCCCCTGGGGGTACAACGTGGGGCCATCGAGGCGCGCGGGGAGAGGACCATGGCCCCCTCCGACTGTTGCACCATCACCTGCCGCTGCCTACCCGCGTTGCTCAGCCGCCGTGATGGGTGCTGTGGCCGGTCGGGGTCGGTGCCGGGCTTGCGGCGGGTGCCGGGGTCGGCGATGGGTCACTGGAGATGGCTGGACCGATGACGAAGGCCGAGAGGGCGTACATGATCACGAAGATCACGAGAGCGATCGCGGGTGCTTTCCAGGTGCGGAATCGACGGTACAGCCGTCGCAGCAGCGGAACGGACAACAGCAGTCCGAGGAGTCCGAGGAGCAGGTTCCCGCCGACACCGGTCAGCAGCGCAGCCCCGATCAGGATCCCGACATGATGGAGGACGTGCGGCACCAACCCCAACAGGGCACCGAACGTGGCTGACGTCGCTTGCCAGGCCGTGGCCAGGGAGCCGCGCCGACCGGCGGCCGCGCCGGTGCTGGTGGGTGTGTGCTGAGCGGGGGTCATCGAGATCTTCGGCTAGTGGCGGTAGGCCAGGGTGGTCATCATGCCGGCCTCGGCGTGGTACAGGTTGTGGCAGTGCGCTGCCCACTGTCCCGGGTTGTTGGCATCGAGGTCGACCTCGATGGTCTCCATGGGTCTGACGATGACAGTGTCCTTGCGCACACCGGGTCCGAGGAGTCCGAAGGTGTGACCGTGCAGGTGCATCGGGTGGAACATCATGGACATGTTCTGGAACCGGAGCCGGACCCGTTCCCCCTCCCCCACCACCAGCGGATCGGCATCGGGGAACGCCTTGCCGTTGAGCAACCAGCGGTAGGGCGCCATCGATCCGGTCAGCACCAGGTCGTGGGTCCGTCCCACCGGCTTGTCGGTCAGCCGGGTCTCCTCTGACGCGACCAGCTCAGTCCCGAGAACGACCTGGCCGTCAAGCTCGACGGGGTGGGCGGTCGCTGGCGGAATGGGGCCTGAAGCGGTGCGGACAACGGCCAGCCCCTGCCCGTGCTTGCCTTCTGCCGACGCGACCAGGGGAAAGACGCCGTCCCGCAGGGTGACCGTCACGTCGTACCGCTCGCCCATCCCGATCAGCACGGCGTCGCCTTCTTGGTGTTGGACGGGGAAGCCGTCGCTGTGGGTGACGGTGAGGCGGTGGCCGCCGAGAGCGACCCGGAACGCGGTGTCGGTGCCGGCGTTGATGATCCGCAGCCGTACCCGCTGCCCCGGTTTCGCCGTGAGCGTTGACGGCGCCGCCGGGGTCTTGCCGTTGATCACATAGTGCGGGTAGTCGACATCGCCGGCTCCACCGAGCAACCCCGACCGCATGCCACCCGTGCCCATACCGCCCATGCCCATACCGCCCATGCCCATGCCGCCCATGGAGCCGTCGCCCATGCCGTGGCGTCCGGATCGCCCGGGGTCGGCCATCAGGTCGGTGAGGATTTGGTCGGGGGTGCGGCCGGTGCCGTCGACCCAGTCGTCCAGCACGAGGACCCATTCCGTGTCGTAGGCACCGGGCTCGGCCGGGTCGTCGATGATCAACGCCCCGTACAGGCCGCGGTCGAGCTGCAGCCCTGAATGCGGGTGATAGAAGTACGTGCCCGGGTCCGGGGCGGTGAACTCGTAGGTGAAGGAGCCGCCTGCGGCGATCGGGTCCTGTGTGAGACCGGGCACGCCGTCCATGTCGTTGCGCAGCGCCAGCCCGTGCCAGTGGACGCTCGTCGACGTGTCCAGGAGATTCGCCACCTCCACCCGGAGAAGGTCGCCGGCGGTGGCGCGGATCAGTGGGCCGGGCAGGGCGTTGCCGTAGGACCAGGTCGACACCGTTCGATTGCCGAGATCCAGCGTTGTCGGCTGGGGTGTCAGCTGCGCCGTAACGATGCGCTGGCCGTCGGCCCGGCGGGCGGCGTCGGCGCGGCGGACGGCGTCGGCGCGGTGGACGGCGTCGGATCCGGGAGCAACCAGCTGCCCGGCCGGGCTGCAGCCGACCAACCCGCCGGCAGCGAGCCCGCCGGCCACCCCGGCCGCGCCGACGATCAGCCGTCGGCGGGAGATCGTTGACATCTGACGCTCCGTACGCGAACTCGTTCGATGCTCAACGTGCCGCTCGCAGCGCTTCGCGTCGTGCCGTGTACTCGTCGCTGTCGATCTCACCGCGGGCGAACCGCTCGTCGAGCAGCCGACCGGCGTCTCCCGGCGGCGAGGCGTTGCCCCCGCGGGCGCTCAGCCCACGGAAAATGGCGATCCCCGCCACTGCGACCACAGCCCAGACAGTGAGCACGATCAAGATCATCATGATCCAGCCGCCCCAGCCCATCGCACCCCAGCCCATACCGTTCCAACCCATGCCGTTCCAACCGTGGCCCCACATCGCCACTCAACTCCTTCAGCGTTCCTCGTGTGATTTGTTGCTGATCTCAACGTGTCACCGCGACCAGGGGGTAAGGGTGATGGTTCGGTCAAGGTTTCGTGAAGAACCGGGCCCCGGCGAAACAGGCTCACCGGCGGCGGCAGCCGTCCTGTCACGATGGGGACATGCCGCCCGCCGCCGATCGATCAGGACCGGACCGGGCGCGCACGGATCCGCCGAGTCGGCCCCCGTCGGGGTTACGGGCCCTGGTGGTCGAGGACGAGATTCCGCTCGCGTCGCTGCTGGGCAGCTACCTTCAGCGGGGCGGCTTCGACGTGCATGTGGTCCACGATGGTCTGGTTGCCGTCGCCACGGCCCGTGAGGTCGACCCCGACGTCGTCGTGCTCGACCTGGGTCTGCCCGGGTTGGACGGGATTGAGGTGTGCCGTGAGATCCGGACGTTCACCGACGCCTACGTGGTGATCCTGACGGCCCGCAGTGAGGAGGTGGACATGCTGATCGGGCTGTCGGTGGGAGCTGACGACTACATGAGCAAGCCGTTCAGCCCCCGGGAGCTGATGGCCCGGGTCACTGCCATGTTGCGCCGACCACGAACCCGGCCTCACGGACCGGCCGGAGAGTCGGACCTGCGATCGTTTGGGCCGTTGACCATCGACGCTGTTGGTCGTGAGGTCTGGGTGGATGGTGTGCCGGTGCCGCTGACTCGCACCGAGTTCGACTTGCTGGCTGTGTTGTCTCAGCGACCGGGGATGGTGTTCAGCCGCCGGCAGCTGATCGACGCTGTCTGGGGGGCCGAATGGGTTAGCGACGAGCACCTGGTGGATGTCCACATCGGGCACCTGCGGCGCAAGCTCGCCGATGACGCAGCCGAATCCACGTTCGTGCGTACCGTCCGCGGCGTCGGCTACCGGATGGGCACCGGCGCATGAGCACCACCCGCTCCGGGCCTCTCGGCCCACGCCGCCCGGGATCGGGCCCTGGCTTCGCGACCCGGCTTCTGATCGCGCAGAGCCTCGTCCTGGTGGCCGGGGCCTTGACCACCTGGCTGGTGGCCGCCGCCGTCGCGCCCAGCATCTTCTACGAGCATCTCCGTCGTGCCGGCGTCGCCCCGCTTCCCGCAGAGATGACGCATGTCGAAGACGCGTTCGCCTCAGCGCTGCTGATCTCCCTGGCGGTGGCGGTCGTGGCGGCCGCCGCCATGGCGCTGGCCGTCACCTGGTACTTCAGCCGACGGATGCAGCGCGCGATCGGTGCGGTCGCCGAGGCCGGCGGCGAGATAGCGGCCGGCCGCTACGCCGCACCTGTCCCCCGGCCCGGCCTTGGCCGCGAGTTCGAGCAACTCACCACAAGCCTCAGCCAGCTCGCCGAACGGCTCGACAACACCGAGATCACCCGACGTCGCATGCTGGCCGACCTGGCCCATGAGATGCGGACCCCGCTGGCCACCCTGGACGCCCACCTGGAAGCGATCGAGGATGGCGTGCGCGTGCTCGACCCGCCCACCCTGACCATCCTGCAGGACAGCAGCCGACGCCTCGGGCGGCTCGCCCAGGACATCAGCGCCGTCTCCCAAGCCCAAGAAGGCAACCTCGAAATCCGACCCGAGCTGCTAGAGGTCGACAAGCTTCTCCAGGCGGCCACTCTGGCCGCTGCCGACAGCTACCGCGCCAAAGAGGTCACCCTCCTCGACACGGCGACAGTGCAGGCCACGGTGCAGGCCGATCCCCACCGCATGGGACAGGTCCTCAGCAACCTGCTCGACAACGCTCTTCGGCACACCCCGAGCGGCGGCACCGTCACCGTCGGCGCGTACCTCCAACACCCATGGGTGGTGATCACAGTGCACGACTCCGGAGAAGGGATCGCCGCGGAGCACCTCCCCCGCATCTTCGAACGTTTCTACCGGGCCGACGCCTCACGGGCCACGGCACGGGCAGGGAGCGGCATCGGGCTGACCATCGCCCAAGCCCTCCTCGACGCAGAAGGTGGCCGCATCTCCGCCGACAGCGACGGCCCCGGAACCGGCGCCACCTTCACCATCCACCTCCCGACCCTCGCTCGATAGCAGCGGGGCTGTCCTGTGCCAACGGTGGTTGGTCCCTGGGCCTGGTTCGTGGATCTGAGATGCGCAGCCACGAGGAGGCGCCGGACGCGATGCTCCTCATCGACGGCAGCCTGGCCTTCGGAGGAAATCCACGGCGACACTGGCCAGCGCTGCTACACCCGACGGTGGATGACGGTGATCTTGCCATTGATCAGCCATGTGGCGACGGGGACGGGTGACTCCATCAGGTGGGTGAGGACTTCGAAGTATCTCGTGGCCGGCCGGATGTCCCCACCAGCTACCGCGGATGGTTCGCCAGCGACGTCGGCCAGGTTGGGGACGGGCCGTGTGCCGATTCCAGCACTATACCCAGCTCTCGTTACCAGTCGACAGGCTCCACAGATGACGGAGTGCCAGCCGCTCGCCGTCGGTCGAGCACCACAATGGAGCCAGGGCTTTAGCCTCAATCCACCGATTGGCTTGGGTAGTTGATCTTGGTTTGGGGTTGGCCCGGTTACTGG
>NZ_BAAAYX010000021.1:0-708 GCF_039536605.1 Microlunatus aurantiacus | reverse complement strand
GGAGCCACACGGGTGGGGAATTTCGGTGAGCGTCAGTGGGGAATTTCAGTGAGCACCATCAACTCCTCAGGAAAAGCGCGCTGGCGCCCTCCTCACCTACGAGCGCGCCTCGCTCTTCCACCTCTCAGATTACCCCAAGAGTTAGAGCCACACCTGCTGAGCGGTCCCGGTCGCGGCCGCGGGGACCCTTTCCCTGGCCTTCGGCATCACGCTCAGCCCCGATGATCGCCCCGACTCCCCCCGTGAGTCTGCTCGGCCAAATCCATCGCCGGCACCAAGCCGACGCACAACCCAGACGCTCGTCATCGAAGAGGGACCGCCCGGGACCAGCCATCTTGTCGTTTCACTCACCGGTGCCTTCTGCAGTCTTTGGTTCAATCAGGAAACTCGACTTTCCAGTTCCTCCAAACACAGAAGTCACTTGAACGTTCACGACCACCGAGACAGCACCGCCACTTCACGATCGAGGCTAAACCGATACAACTCAAGGACAGATCCTTGCGACTGACGGCCGCCACAATTGAGCCATGGACCGGGCGTCCCCGAGGCAACACGGCCCGCGACCGTCGATTGCGAGATACCGGCCGACCGATACCAAGTAACAAGATCGGAGAGTCGCGAGCCAGCCGGCGACGGCCGTATTTGCTGGCTCTTCGCAGTTGAGGGTGTAGAGGTCGGCGCGTCGATGGCTGGGTAGGCGTCGAGGTC